>JBJTNB010000118.1:0-24747 GCA_046073845.1 Micrococcales bacterium | reverse complement strand
ACCCGAGAGGGCCTTTGGCTTGCGAGCTAGGTATGGCTCGAGGTCGAGAAGCTTGGCTGCCTCAAGAACACGCTCTGCGCGCTCTTCCTTAGCAACACCAGCGATCTTGAGCGCGAAGCCCATGTTCTCTGCCACGGTCATGTGTGGGTAGAGAGCGTAATTCTGGAAGACCATTGCGATGTCGCGGTCTTTTGGTGGAACGTCGGTGACGTCACGGTCGCCAATGCGAATGTGACCGTCGTTAACCTCTTCAAGACCTGCGAGCATACGCAGCGAGGTCGACTTTCCACAGCCCGAAGGGCCAACGAGAACCAAGAACTCGCCGTCAGCGATCTCGAGGTTTAGTTTGTCGACAGCCGCACGGGTACCGCCTGGGTACACGCGAGTGGCGTGGTCGAATGTTACTGATGCCATGATTTCTCCTCACCGGCAGGTACGTGCCGGACGATCCGTTGTGATAGAGCCGAAGGCGGTCGCCCTCGGTACATCTATTATCGCCCGCTCAGGAGTGGCAATTAGACTATGAAGCCTGTCCGATACCAAATCGAGACGAAAGGCACTTCATGAACCCGACTAACCGCCCAACTCGCTCAGAGCAGCGCGAAGAGGCTCGCAGCAAGGCCAAAGCGCTTCGTGAGCAAACCAAGAAGAACGAGCGCCGCCGTGGCGTTCTGGTCAAGGGCGGTATTGCCCTTGGAATCGTAGGCGTTTTCGCCATCATCGCAGCCGTCGTAATCGGCGGAATGAACAACTCTTCAAGTGGCAAGGCAACCCTGCCTGGCAACCTAACCGCAGAATTCGGCGTAAAGCTTGGCGTTGATGGTCAGGCCTACACCGCCACGAACGTGCCGACACCTGTACCTTCTGCAAGCGCATCGGCGCCGGCTAAGGCTCCTGTCGAAATCGTCACCTACGTCGACTATCAGTGCCCTTATTGCAAGCTTTTCGAAAACGCCAACTTGACCCAGATCCAGGGTTGGTTGAACACCGGCGTCGCAACTCTCGAGGTTCGCCCACTTTCATTCTTGGATGGCCGCGACACCCCGAACGAGTATTCATCGCGCGCTGCTGCAGTCGCGCTCGCGGTGGCAACCTACGACCCGAACAGCTTCTTCGCCGTGAACGAGTACTTGTTCAAGAACCAGCCTGAATCAGGCACCTATGGCCCTGACAACTCGACTTTGCTTCGCAAGATTGGTGAACTTGGCGTGAAGAACGTCGATTTGATCACTACCGCTGTGAACGATGGCCGTTACAAGAAATGGGTGCTTAGCAACACCACGGCTACTTTTAAGGTGAATGCACCATTGGCTGCAACCGGAACTCCGTTTGTTACCGTAAACGGCAAGCAGTACAGCGGTGCGCTAGACAACGCCGCACAGTTTGCACAGTTCGTAACCAGCCAAGCTGGAAACTAGAATTACAGAGTTCACCTTTGGTGAGCAATAGACACAGGTTGCGTCGCAAGGCGTAAAAAGAGTGGTTTATCTCTTTTGCAAATTCTGTGCCTAGGCCGACTTGGCGCAATTGGCAGCGCATCGCACTTGTAATGCGAGGGTTGTGGGTTCGAGTCCCACAGTCGGCTCTAGTGAATTAGGCGTGGAGCGCGGTTAGCGCGTCGAATACCAAGAACGCCGGCCAGACGAGGGCCTTGAGTACTCCTAGAACGCCATCCCAGAAGCCGTTCGACACTGAGACGAAGTAGATCGCGGCACCGATGAAACCCACGAAGTAGAAGCCGCCTGTTTTCGACTTGACGACGACGTTGCCGCCAACACTCTTCTTAATCTTTTTCTTCAGTTTCTTTTTGAATTTTTCTTGATCGAAATCAGCCATGGGTTCAGCCTATGCCTCGGTGAAGGTGATGCTCACCGAGTTGATGCAGAAGCGGTCTCCGGTTGGGGTCTGCGGGGCATCCTCGAAGACGTGGCCAAGGTGGCAACCGCAGGCGGCGCACAACACTTCGGTGCGCTCGCGACCAAGCGAGTGGTCGGGGCGAAGCTCGACGGCGTGACCCTCTTGTGGTTCGTAGAAACTCGGCCAGCCACAGTGCGATTCAAACTTGGCCACCGAGGTGAACAGCTCAGCGCCACAACCTCGACACTTGTATGTGCCAACTCGGTCTTCGTTCAGCAATTCGCCAGTGAAGGCACGTTCGGTGCCTGCCTCGCGAAGCACGTGATACTCAAACTCGGTGAGCTCCTCGCGCCACTGGTCGTCGTCTTTGTTTACTGAGTAGTTCATGGAAACCTCGCTAATTGCCGGGTCGGCTCACTTAATATAAGTTCAGCACCACCAGAAGAAAGCAATCTCTTGGCCAACAAATTCCCGAACGACGAGTTCGACGCAGCGCCGCAGCACGGTGGTCGTCACCGCATTCGTCGCACGGCTCAGCACCGGGTCAACGAATTTTTGAAGATCACTGCGATTTCGGCTGCGGTGGCACTGGTCGGGTTTGTGGGTTTGAAACTGATTGACGGTCTGAGCTCCTTCGACAGCAACAGCGTGGTCGTCGCTCAAACCGCAGACAACGTTTCGCGGCCAGTAGTCGTCGTGCTTGATGGCACAAGCGGGGTAGGGCTTGCGACCAAGTGGGCGACCAAGCTCGCCGCGAATTACAACGTTTCGACCGCAGCGAATTTTGTGCCGGCCACCGGTGGCCAGGTTTCGGCAAGCACCGTTTATTACAGAGACGCCGCCGATGCGGGCACCGCAGGAGCCATCGCCAAGGCGATCAGCACCAAAACCGGCATCGCAGCAGTCGCGCAGTCGGCTGACTACCCGGATGCGATCACCGTCATCCTGGGTACTGACCTTAAATAACTCGCTCGAGGCAGGCGATTTCGCCCGAAAATCTGGGTAAACGGCACTATTACGCTTCGATAACAAACGCTTTCAGTTGCTTTTCAGTATTTGCTGAGTGCCACTCTGTGGGTAGTCTTTATTAGTCGTAGCAGTACACGCAACACGCTTTGCTGTGCGGCACGGTGTCGGAGACCCGCCACCGGTAACACAGCAACAGGAGTAACAACATGGCAACTGGAACCGTAAAGTGGTTCAACTCTGAGAAGGGCTTCGGCTTCATTACTGAAGACGGCGGCAGCGACGTATTCGTACACTTCTCAGCCATCCAGACCGATGGCTACAAGGAGCTCAAGGAAAACCAGCGTGTCTCATTCGACGTCAAAGACGGCGACAAGGGCAAGCAGGCTGACAACGTAAACATCATCTAATTACGTAGTCACTTGCGAGATCCCGCTTCGGCGGGATTTCGTCTTTTAAGCCCAGGATGCTCGGCCGAAGAGCCTATGGATGCCATTTGCACTCTCGGGGTTCGAGTGCCAAAATTGGTTAGCACTCCAATTCAGAGAGTGCCAATGTACCTATTAGGAGACATCCCAAATGGCAAAAATCATCTCTTTTGACGAGGAAGCCCGCCGCGGTCTTGAGCGCGGTTTGAACATCCTGGCCGACACTGTAAAGGTCACCCTCGGCCCACGCGGACGCAACGTCGTTCTCGAAAAGAAGTGGGGCGCCCCGACCATCACCAACGATGGTGTTTCGATCGCTAAAGAAATCGAACTAGAAGACCCGTTCGAGCGCATCGGCGCCGAGTTGGTTAAAGAAGTAGCCAAGAAGACCGACGACGTCGCGGGCGATGGCACCACCACCGCTACCGTTTTGGCCCAGGCGCTCGTTCGCGAAGGTCTTCGCAACGTTGCAGCTGGTGCAGACCCGATCTCGCTAAAGCGCGGAATCGACAAGGCCGTTGCAGCCGTAATCGAAGAACTACACGCAATCGCTAAGCCAATCGCTTCGAAAGAGCAGATTGCTTCGACCGCTTCGATTTCTGCAGCCGATGCACACATCGGTGGCCTAATCGCCGAGGCGATCGACAAGGTTGGTAAAGAGGGAGTTGTCACCGTTGAAGAGTCGAACACCTTCGACATCTCGCTTGAACTAACTGAAGGCATGCGCTTCGACAAGGGCTACATCTCGGCTTACATGGTCACCGACCCTGAGCGCCAAGAAGCAGTGCTAGAAGACGCCTACATCTTGATCGCAAACTCAAAGGTCTCGAACATGAAAGACCTTTTGCCAGTTGTCGACAAGGTGATGCAGTCGGGCAAACCACTTTTGATCATCGCTGAAGACATCGAAGGCGAAGCCCTTGCAACCCTTTTGGTTAACAAGATCCGCGGCATCTTCAAGTCGGTAGCTGTCAAGGCTCCTGGCTTCGGCGACCGTCGCAAGGCAATGCTTCAAGACATCGCAATCTTGACCGGTGGTCAGGTTATTGCCGAAGAAGTTGGCCTCAAGCTTGAGAACACTTCGCTCGACCTACTGGGCCGCGCACACAAGGTTGTAATCAAAAAGGATAAGACCACCATCGTTGAGGGATCGGGTTCACAAGAGGCCATCAATGGCCGTGTCGAGCAGATCCGTCGCGAGATGGAGAAGAGCGACAGCGACTACGACCGCGAGAAGCTACAAGAGCGCTTGGCTAAGCTTGCCGGCGGTGTCGCCGTTTTGAAGGCTGGCGCAGCCACCGAAGTTGAGCTCAAAGAGCGCAAGCACCGCATCGAAGATGCCGTTCGTAACGCAAAGGCTGCTGTTGAAGAAGGCATCGTTGCCGGTGGTGGCGTTGCGCTACTACAAGCAAGCAAAAACGCTTTCGAGAAGCTAGAGCTAAAGGGCGACGAGGCAACCGGAGCAAACATCGTCAAGGTTGCTGTTGGTGCACCGCTAAAGCAGATCGCAATCAATGCAGGACTTGAGGCTGGCGTCGTGGCCGAGAAGGTTACCCACCTTCCTGTTGGTCACGGACTAAACGCGGCAACTGGCGAGTACGTCGACATGATGGCTGCCGGAATCATCGACCCAGTGAAGGTGACTCGTTCGGCACTGCAGAACGCAGCTTCGATTGCTGGTTTGTTCTTGACCACCGAGGCCGTAGTTGCAGACAAGCCAGAGCCTGCTCCGGCTATGCCAGCTCAGCCTGGAGGAGGCATGGACTTCTAGTCAAAGATTCGCGCGAGGCGGGTGGTCGAATGGCCACCCGCTTTCGCATTTAAGCGAACAACCGAATATTCGCAGCTTCAATCTCTTCGTACTGCGAGGCTGCCAGAGCCAAGGCTGTGCCAAGTTCCCCAAGCTGACGCTGAACCCCGCTTGCCGTGGTACCCCAGCGAACGGCTAGCGATTGAAATTCACTTGCGGCAGCACCTCGCCAGGTGTCGTTTAGCGCAACCAATTGAACTTGCAAGGCGCCGATCTCAGTGTTGATCTGTTGAATGGAATTTTGGATTGCAGCGTTTGCGGCGTGAACCTGATCACTGTCTACTTGAAATTGAGTCATGGCAAAAGTTTGAACCTACCGCGGCGAGTTCAGATCAAATTACAAATTTCTGTGCACAAAAAACTGAGCCAAACGAATTGTGAATAACGCCGACTAGAGAGGCAGGGTCACTCTGAAAGTCGCTCCGCCACCCGGCGTCTCGTGAATTGAGATGCGACCACCGTGGCGGTCAACGATGGTCTTCACAATCGAAAGCCCAATGCCGTTACCACCGGTTTCGCGATTGCGCGAGTTGTCGGCTCTGAAGAATCGTTCGAACACCTTTTCGCGCAGCGCCTCGGGAATTCCCTCGCCGTGGTCACGAACTTCAAGGATGACGTTGTTCGCATCGCTGCCAAGGGCAATCTCAACTTGCCCGCCGACTTTCGAGAAGCGGGCTGCGTTTGCCATCAGGTTGGTTAGCACTTGCTTCATGGCCGGAGCATCGCAAAGAGCGTCGACGCGAGCGTTTAGCTTGAGCGGAACGCCATCTAGGCCGACAATCACAAACTCACGGCCGGCCTCTGCAACGCTGATATCACGCGCAGTCGCCTGAGCCATCTCAACCAGGTCGTGATCAGCCTTTACGAACGGAGCTGCCTCGTCTAGGCGGGCGAGTGCAAGCAGGCTCTCGACCAGCTCGCTCATTCGCTTGGCTTCGCTCTCGATTCGGGCCATGGCGTCATCGAGCTCTTGCTTGCCTTCTAGCGCACCGATTCGGTACAGCTCGGCGTAGCCACGAAGTGAAACCAGCGGGGTGCGCAACTCGTGGCTGGCATCGGCAACGAACTGCTGCATGCGGCCAAGAGTCTTATTGCGAGCGACCATGGCCTCATCAATCGAATTCAACATCGAGTTAAGTGATGAGTTGAGCCTGCCGATCTCGGTCTTGGCGTTGTGTTCGACCAAACGCTGCGACGTATCGCCTTCGGCAATCTTTTCGGCAGTGCGCTCTACTTCGCGCAATGGGCGTAGGGCAGAGGTGATGGTTAGCCAAATGGCGATGGCGCTGAGAGCGAGCAAGAGCAGCGCGAAACTGGTGCCGATGTTGGTGTAGCGCGTGATTAGAGCAGCATTCGAAGCATCTGGCAGCGCAACGATAACAGATCCCGACATGCTGGTCAGTGGCAGTGCAATCATGCGCCAGGTTCCGAGGTCTGACTTCACTTTTTTGCCGACCACTTCGGTATCAAACGGTTGCCCCTGAAGGGCCAACACCTTGGATGCCGTCATCTTGGTTAAGTTCGGCACATCGCTAGTTCCGCTTGCGCTTGAAACCAGGCCGATCAAGAGCTGACCTCTCGCGTCAACGAAGGCGATGTAGTAATCAGAAGGCAGGCGAGGCAGGGTCACGAAGTGCGCGGCTAGGCGTGCTTCAAGCAGAGTAGGGTCTTCGTGCTGAAGTGTGCTCGCGGTTGAGCTAAGTAAGGTGTCGGTGTTTTGCTGCAAGTAGGTGCGCAGAAGCGAAATGGTACCGACGCTCGAGACGGCAAGTAGCAAACCGATTAGTCCAACGCTTAGCGTGGTGAGTTTGGTGCGCAATGAGATGCGGTCCCAAAGTCGCCCAAGGCCAGCGTTGTATTTCATGATTGAACTTTAGGCGAGCCCCTGGCTACTTCTTGTGACCAGGAACCACAAGCTTGTAACCAACGCCACGTTTTGTTTGAATGAGCGGCTCGGTAGTTAGCGGGTCGAGCTTTTTGCGAAGGTACGAAACGTAAGACTCTACAATTCCCATTTCGCCATTGAAGTCGTAGTGCCAAACGTGGTCGATGATCTTTTGCTTTGAAAGAACCTGATTCGGGTTCTCCATGAAGAATCTCATCAGCTCAAATTCGGTGGGTGAGAACTCTACGAGTTCGTCGTTTACAAAAATGTCGTGGCCATCTTCATCGAGGCGCAGTGGTCCGACTTCGATAACACCTGTAGGCGCCGCTGCTGTATCGGTAGTTGTGCGCGATCCGGCAAGTTTTTTCACTCGTGCAACGAGAACCTCGAGGCTGAACGGCTTCGTGACGTAGTCGTCGCCTCCGATGGTAAGGCCGGCGACTTCATCTGAAGCAGAGTCTTTAGCTGTCAAAAACAAAATTGGAATATCTATGCCCTGAGCGCGAAGTGCCTGGGTGACGCTGAAGCCACTCATGTCAGGCAGCATGACATCTAAGACGATGAGATCTGGCTTGGCTTCAAGGGCTACGCGAATTGCTTCGTTGCCAGTGGCCACTGCAGCGACGTTGTAACCGCTGTGGCGAAGGGTTTTTCCGACTACGTCTCTAATGTTTGGTTCGTCATCGACGACCAGTACCTTGATGGTTTCCATGTCGCCAGTTTTCGCATGCCGCCTGAGTAAAGCCTGAGAACGAACTGAATAGTTCGTCAAAGAAAGACTAGAGCGAAAAGTCGTCGAGAATCGAGTAGGCGTAGCCCTGTTCGGCCAGGAATCGCTGTCGGTTCTGGGCGAAATCCTGGTCGACGGTGTCGCGAGCGATCAGCGTATAGAAGGCCGCGGCGCGACCATCGGCCTTCGGTCTCAACAATCGCCCAAGACGCTGGGCCTCTTCTTGCCTCGAACCGTATGAGCCTGAAATTTGGATGGCGACCGAGGCTTCTGGAAGGTCAACCGAGAAGTTGGCCACCTTGCTGACCACAAGAGTTGTGATTGCACCCGAGCGGAATGCCTCAAACAGGCGTTCACGTTCGTCGACCGGGGTTTCGCCAGTAATCAGCGGCTCTCCGAGAGCATCTGATATGGCATGCAGTTGGTCGAGATACTGACCGATTACCAGGGTCGGTTCGCCGGCATGCTTGGCGAGCAACTTTTGTATTACAGGAATCTTCACCGGCGAGGTGGCGGCAATTCGGTAGCGGTCATCCTGGTTGGCCATCGCATATTCGAAACGCTCGGTCTCAGCGAGGTCGATGCGAATTTCAAAACACTCGGCTGGTGCGATGTAACCTTGAGCCTCGATTTCTTTCCATGGTGCATCGAAGCGCTTCGGGCCGATGAGTGAGAAGACGTCGCCCTCTTTGCCATCCTCGCGAACGAGGGTGGCAGTTAGCCCGAGACGACGCTTCGCCTGAAGTTCGGCTGTCATCTTGAAAATCGGTGCGGGTAGCAGGTGCACCTCGTCGTAAATGATCAGACCCCAGTCGTTTGCGTTTAGCAAGCTCAGATGCGCGTATTCATTTTTGCGCTTGGTGGTCAAGATTTGATAGGTCGCGATGGTTACAGGCTTGATCTCTTTTGTTGAGCCAGAGTATTCGCCGATCTCATCTTCGGTGAGTGTGGTGCGACGCATCAATTCTTTTTTCCACTGGCGAGCGCTCACGGTGTTTGTCACCAGGATGAGCGTGTTCGTCTTTGCAGTTGCCATTGCGGCTGCGCCGACGATGGTTTTGCCAGCACCACAGGGCAGAACGACAACGCCCGAGCCGCCCTCCCAGAACTTTTCGACCGCTTGTTCTTGGTAACCGCGAATCGACCAATCCTTGCCACCTAGATCAATTTCGTGGGGAGTGCCTTCGGCGTAACCGGCCAGATCTTCGGCGGGCCAGCCGAGCTTGAGCAACTCTTGCTTGACGGCACCGCGAGCCCATGGCTGAATGCGAAATGCGAGTTCGCCTATACGACCGTCAAGCAGTTCGGCAATCTTTTTGTGTTTGGTTGCCTCAATCAACACCGGATACTGGTCGCTGACCAGCTCGAGCTCGCCAGCCTCATCGCGACGGATTTGCAGGCGGCCATAGCGGGCCATGGTCTCGGCGATGTCTTTGCGAATGGTGCCCGGCACATCGAATTTTGCGTAGCGGTCGAGCACCCCGATCACGAAATCTGAGTCATGGCCGGCCGCTCTCGCGTTCCAGAGCCCAAGTCGAGTGATTCTGTAGGTGTGGATGTGCTCGGGGGCGCGCTCGAGTTCGGCGAAAACGGCCAGTTCGTGGCGCGCATCTGCGGCCTGCGGGTGGTCAACTTCGAGCAGAGCAGTCTTGTCGCTCTGCACAATCAGTGGTCCGCCGGTCATCCTTATAGCCTATTGCGGCTCCCGACGTTGTTGCTTGGCTAGAGCAATTCGAGTGCCGTTATGGCACTCAATGGAAGGGTTCGCTCTACATCGGCATTGCGGTCTTTTGCTCGTAGCCGACCGTTTGCGAGTCCGGTTGGTTCGACGACGTACTTCATTTCTTGACCAGTGCCGAGATTTAGAGTCACCGAGATCTTTGACTTGAGTTTGATTGCCAGTTGCAACTGGCGCACAAGATCACCATCGTCGGGGTCGCTGCCGATTCGTGCATCGGCTTCGCGCATGCGTTCAATGTCGGAAAGCATTCGAACGGTCGGATCAATCGATTTATGCGGAGTTGCGATGGTTTTTGGCGAAATTACCGACCCATGCGAGTCGATGCGCACCGCCACGTAGCCTGCTTCACGCAAAGAGAAGTAAACGACATCCGGGTCGAATCGGCTGATCAGCAAGCCATCATCGCCAAAGTGCAGTGAGAGTGGCCGAAGCTTTACGTCGCTGTGCAGTTCGGTGAGCGTGACCTTTTCGGTGGCGGCTATGAGTGACCGATTCATGCTTTCGTCGAGCGAGATCCTGATTTTTGAAAACTTGCGCTCGGCATCTGAAAGCAGATACTCAACTGGTTGCGGTAATGATTTTCCTGAAAGGTTGATCAATAGGGTGCGAATTGAATCGACGGTGAGCCCAGATTCGAGGCCGCTCGATACAGAAATCTGTGACAGTCGGTACAACGAGGCCAGCCCGATTTTCTCGGTTTCGACAAAGCTGCGCAGTTCAACCTCGACCGAGGTCGGCAGCGGGTTCGGGGCAATTAAAGACAAATCAGCCTGAACGATAAGGCGACTCTCGGTCTGTGGTAGCCCGGCAGCCATCTGGGCCGCAGCCTTGGCGACGCCCTGGCTCATCAGGGTCTCGAACCAGGATGTCGCCGCACCCTCGGCCGTCAATCCAATGGCCTCGGCCATGGCACCCACAGTCTCGATGTGAGCCAGGGTCTCAGGCGCTTTCTGCCAATAAAGCAGGCCGTAGCGCTGTGCAAAGTTTTCACCTGCCGGCATGCTGGTCAAAGTTAAAGCCTGCTTCGACTTTGCCACCGAGGCGAAAAGCGAGCGGGGGTTTGCAAGTTCGATCCAACGCTCGGCAAGCAGCTGCCAGCGCTCACCGCTATTTGCGTCAAGCCAAGCGGTCGCGGCTGGGCCGAGTTGCCAGCGCGAGTTTTCGATGGTTGCCACTTTCGACCAAAGTGCGATTTCGAAAACCTTTTTCGCATAACTTGCATCCTTGGTGAGATGCGCAGCCAAGCGCTTGACTTCGGGTAGCCCAATCGAGCGCTTGCCGACTTCGCGAATGAAACGCTGTTCGAGCTCGAGGGCCACCTCGGTGATGGCTTGAAGAAGTTCGAAGATGTGCATGCGTGCATCGCGGTTGATTTCATCAACTGACAGCGAAGAATATTCGAACGCAACGACTTCGGGTTTCGACATGGCCATCTCGGCGCACAGTTTTGAAACTGTTGCGAACGGTTCTGCCGTCTCAGGGTCGACCAGCATGAGCTCTAGAAGTTCAGGGGCGATATCAGTTCGCACTTTCGGCGAATCAAAGTCGAGAATGCCGGTTAGAGCCGAAATCGGAAGCGTTGCCAACGCCAGGCGCACAGATTTTTCACTGGCGAGTTGTTCTGCGAAGTCGAAGAAGTCGCGCAGGTTCGTGGTGGTGATGTTGCGACGACCGGCCAAGGCAACCAGTTCGGAGTCGCTCAGTTTTCGCAACGCCCCCGCAATGCGTAACTGGTCTGACAAGTTATTGGCCTAGCGGTTGCGGTTTTGTTTCGAGCGGCGAGAGATGCTCGCCAGTAGCAGCCCAATGATCAGCAAGAACCCGATCGGCAAGCCAACCAAAGGAATTTGCGACATGAGAGCCCAAGGGTTCTGGCCGATGAGGCGCAATAGCAGGGTGAGCAACATATCAATAAGGGAGAAACCGACGACTCCGGCTGCCATGAAGGCGAGGGTGGTCTCGGTTCTTGAGATGCTTGTTTCTGATTTGGCCATCTTTCAAGACTACAAGTGTCAACCGACTCTTTGAATGGCCGCCGCCTTTGGCTAAACTTTTCAAGTTAGAAAGAGGTAACAAATGCCTACCGGCAAGGTCAAGTTTTACGACGAAGACAAGGGCTTCGGCTTCATCGCATCAGATGAGGGTTCAGAAGTTTTCTTGCACGCATCGGCCCTACCTGTTGGCACTAAGGGCATCAAGCCAGGCACCCGCGTCGACTTCAGCATTGTTGACGGCAAGCGCGGCGCCCAGGCAATGAGTGTTCGAGTGCTTGAAGCTCCGGTTAGCCTCGTTCAGCGCTCACGCAAGCCTGTCGACGAGACCCAGATCATCGTCGAAGACCTCATTCGACTGCTAGACAGCATGGGTGGCGATCTCAAGCGCGGTAAGTACCCTGAGTCGGCTAAAGCTTCGAAAATTGCGACTCTGCTTCGCAAGCTTGCCGATGATCTAGATGCCTAAACCATCCGCTGAAGAGATTCGAGACCGCGCTCGTCAAGTAGCGGTTGAATCTGCGCCACACGCATCCGTGGGTGATTTTGTTGGCTTCATTGATGAAGCCGAAGATGTCATCACCATGAAGTTTGCTTCGCGTCAGAAGGGCTATGTCGGCTGGAACTGGCACGTCACTCTATTTGTTGGCGAAGACGAACTGACCGTAAGCGAAGTTAATCTTTTGCCAAGCGAAAATTCGCTGCTCGCACCCGACTGGGTTCCTTGGGCAGATCGCCTTGCCGACTGGAAGGCGCTGCAGGCCGAGCTCGAGGCTCAGGCCGCTGCTGAAGCCGCCGAACAAGAAGGCGAAGACGCCGAAGATGCAGAAGAAGCAGCTGAAGACTCAGGCGAACCTGTCGAAGTTGAAACTGATGCCGCTGCAGCAACCGAGGTTGATGGCGACGAACCTAGCGAAGAATTAGCGGTCGCGCTCGAAGAAGATGGCGACGAGACCGAGACCGATTCCGATGATGCAGGTAAGCGGCCACCACGTTTCCTTCGACGCCGTTTGGGCCGGCTCAAGAAGAAGAAATAGCAGCGCAATACTCCACAGAACTAGCCCGACGATTATCGGTAGGCGAGTGTTGACCTTTGGAGCTTCGGGTGCCGGTTTGCGGTCTTCTGGATTTACGAGCAGCCCCATGGCGTATTACCCGAGCTGCCCAACTACATAGTCGATGGCACCGGTTAGCTTTTGCACGTCGGCAAGTTCGGTCGCGGTGAATGTCGCAACACGAAGCTGGTTGCGGCCAAGCTTGCGGTACGGGTCGGTGTCGACGATTCCGTTAGCTCGCAATACCTTGGCCACGGCGGCTGCATCGACGTTCTCATTGAAGTCAATCGTGCAAACCACCTGCGAACGATGCTCGACATTGGTGACGAACGGGGTAGCGAAGTCGCTTGCATCGGCCCAATCGTAGATGTGCTGCGAGCTCGCCTTGGTGCGGGCGTCGGCCCAGGCAAGGCCACCGTTGCGATTCATCCAGTCGACTTGCTCAGCCATGAAGAACAGAGTTGCGATTGCAGGGGTGTTGAGAGTTTGGTTTAGTCGCGAATTGTCGATCGCGGTCTTCACGCTCAAAAACTCTGGGATGTAGCGATCGCTAGCCGCGATCTTTTCTGCGCGCGCGAGTGCAGCAGGAGACATCAGGGCAAACCACAAGCCACCGTCAGATGCGAAGTTCTTTTGAGGCGCGAAGTAGTAAACGTCGGTCTCGGTCGCGTCGAAGTCGATGCCACCTGCTGCCGAAGTTGCATCGGTGAACATCAGGGCACCGGAGTCGGCGCCAGCCACGCGCTTGACTGGCGCGACCACACCGGTCGATGTTTCATTTTGCGGGTAAACATATGCGTCAACGCCAGCTTCTGCGGTCAGCGCTAGGCGTGAACCCGGCTGACCCGAAATTACGGTTGGCTTTTGCAACCAAGGGTTGGTTAGCGCGGTCGCGAACTTCGAACCGAACTCACCATGCACAAGGGCCTGCGCTTTGTTCTCGACCAGTGAGAAAGCGGCGGCATCCCAGAATGCGGTCGAGCCACCGTTGCCGATGACAATTTCGTAGCCGGCTGGGTTGTGGAACAGATCGAGCAGCCCCTCTTGAACTCGCTTGACCAAGTTCTTGACAGGAGCCTGGCGGTGCGAGGTGCCCATGAGTTTTGCGCCTTCAGTGGCGAACGCGCTCAGCTGTTCGTCGCGCACTCGCGAAGGGCCACAGCCGAAACGACCGTCGAGGGGTAAAAATTCTGCTGGGATTTTGATGTCTGACACAGGTTAATTCTACGGAAGTATCGAGCGGGTAACCTTAGACAAACGGCTGGCACCAAGGGGCATATGGAACACGAAGACGACCTCATCGATACGACTGAGATGTATCTGCGCACGATCCTCGAGCTAGAAGAAGAGGGCCAGGTTCCGCTGCGAGCTCGCATCGCCGAACGATTGAATCACGCTGGCCCTACCGTTTCGCAGACCGTTTCGCGCATGGAGCGCCTTGGCCTAGTCAACGTAACCGCAGACCGCCACCTGGTGCTCACCGAGCAGGGCCGAAACGAGGCCATCGGTGTGATGCGCAAACACCGCTTGGCAGAGCGCTTACTTGCCGACATCATCGGCCTCGAGTGGCAATACGTGCACGAAGAGGCCTGCCGCTGGGAGCACGTCATGAGCGAGCGCGTTGAACGCAAGATCTTGTCGCTGCTCAAATCGACCGAGGTCTCGCCCTATGGCAACCCGATTCCGGGCCTGGGGCAGCTCGGCGCAGAGGAGAATCGCAATTTCGGCGATGGTGTGATTTCGGTGGCTTCGCTAGTTGGCGAGAGCGAGGGCAAGACCTACGAGCTCGCCCGAATCGGTGAACCGTTGCAGGTGTTCCCAGAATTGTTGCAAGACATGAATGCTGCTGGTTTACTACCCGGCGCGAAAGTGACTCTTGAATTTGAGCCAACCATGGTGCGCATAGTTTCATCGAAGGGTGATCTGCACCTGCGGCGAGATTTCGCGGCACATTTGTTCTTGCGCGCTTAGCCGTTGTTGCGAGGTTGAACCTAAAGTCGCCCGGCTAAAAACTTGCCGACGAAGCGCTCGCGCACGAACCATTGGTAGAGGCCTATCGAAATTCCGAAGACGAGTGGCACCGAAGTCCAAAATGAGATTCCGAAACCAAGGTTTTGCAGAGCGAACCATCTTTGCAGTGCAATCATGATTGGCAAGTGCACCAAATAAACCCAATAACTCGCGTCTGACAGATAGCGAATTACCCGATTCTGCTTCTTAAACACCAGGATGAAGATCGCGACGATTCCGAGCGAAAGCATCCAAGTCGAAAGTGCGTAGCTGAGCCTTGGGTCTAGGGGGTGATCGCCACCCCAAATGTGAATCGTGTAGTTGGCGAACGCTGCTGCACCGAGCAGTAGGTACAACGGCGCGAAACGCCTTAGCCAGATCTCGGCAGAACTCCAGTAGCGATAAACCATAACTCCGAATGCAAAGAACGTCAGGTAGAAGACGATTAAGCCAAGGGGCGGTAACAGCGAAGAGTTTTGACTAAGTGCCTCAAGGTCGCCACTAAACCAGCTCGGAAGCGCGAGGGTGGCAACGGCTAGCAGACTGATCGAAATCGGGTTAACTAACCAAAATCCAAGCCCCCGCTTTTGAGTGCCGGCGATGCTCGCTCCCCAGTTTTTTAGCGTCAGCTCGAGCGCAATCAGCAGGCCGCTAAATATCAATAAGTAGTAGATGAACCAGAGATGCATGAATCCGTTATTGATCAGATCCAGCGGGTCTTTCGGTGATGTGCCAAGAGCCAGATATGTGAGAGGAATGATCGTGAGGCAGCCTCCAATCAAGGGGTAAAGCAGTCTGCGTTGGCGTTGGTTCCAGAAACGCTTGGCACCTCGTTTGCTCAGCAGCATGGCTGCAAGGATGCCGGATACCAAAAAGAATGCGGGCATTCGAAAGCTGTGCGTGAGAATCGTGACTTCAAGCCCTATGTTGTCGCCTAACGTGCCGGTGGGCTGCTGATAGGTAGCGGCGAATGAACCCCCGTGAACCACTAAACCGAGCAGCATAAGGGCCGCTCGGGCAGCATCTAGGCCAAAAACTCTGCTTGAAAAGCGATTCATGGTTTCTAGGTTCACTCTCGAAACCCCTAGAAATCAGGTCTCTAAGGCTTTTCCAATGGGATTCTGGGGATTTCTGCGAATCCCATGGCAACTGAGCTTTTCGGTGTACGGCTGGGAACGGGTGGGTAAAATTGCTAGAAGTGGATGCCCGACCTCTAAACCGATCGGAGAAACCCCTTGGCTAAACAAGGCAACGGCAGACACCGCGCAGACGTCGAGACCTCAATTCTCGATTTCGAACTGCGCAGTCGTCGATCGATACGCGAAGCAGAACAGGCTCGTCAGACGCGCAAAGAGCGTCGCGAGTCCAAGCGCGCTGCTCGCCTCGACGCCGAGTTCTTTGGCACCGAAAATGCAGCCACCCCGGTTCTTGGTCAGCAGACGCTTGTCGTTCGCGCAAAACCCAAACGGAAAATCACACTCTTCTCACGCAACACGCTCAAGCACGGCATCACCATGGCTGTTGCATCCGGTCTGTTCGCGACCTTTTCGCTTCCGGCATATGCCTACAACCCTTCGATTGTCGCAATCGCCAGATTTACCACCACTAGCGCCGAAGCTCTGGCCAACGCCAAAGACACCCAGAACCTAACGGTTGCTGCGGTCAACACGGTGAAGTACGTTCGCGGCACCTACTCTTCAATCGCGGCAAGCCAGATTCAGCGCGAGCGCACTTTGACCGCCTACCGCTCCTACACCGGCCCTACCGCAGCTGACTACTTGAGCAACCCGCCTTACTCGAAGATCGATGGCGCATCCGTGCTTGAGGTCGCGAACAAGTACGTCGGCGTTCCGTATGTATTCGGTGGCGATACGCCTGCAGGTTTCGACTGCTCGGGTTACATCGAGTTCGTGTTCGCGCAGTTCGGTATTGCTCTGCCGCACTCGGTGCACGCGCAGAACCGTCTTGGAATTTTAGTTAAGCCCTCAGATGCACAGCCTGGTGACCTCGTGGTCTTTGACGATTTGAGTCACGCAGGTATCTTCGCCGGCAACGGAAACTTCTACCACGCACCTCGCCCTGGTGACCGAGTCAAGCTGGCTCCGATCTTTACCAGCAACGTTCACTACGTGCGCCTAGCTACCAACTAATTCGTTACCAACTCGACACCTGCGCCTTACCGGGTGTTTGCGCACTCGGGCGTAATCTTCGAAACAGCAACCGTTTCGTAGCCAGGAGGTGACCGTGAAACTCTGGACCTTGCCCTCCAAGCAAGCGATATTGCCCTGTTGCGGAAACAGCATCTGTCTACGAGCAGGTATTAATTAGCGCCGTCATGTTTGACGGCGCTTTTTTATTGCCAAAACGGTAGCCACGAAAAACTCGCAAGCCGTGCGGGTGACTTCGAAAGGAACCTATGAAGACTTTGGTTTTGAATGCCGGATACGAACCGCTTGCAGTGGTGAGTTTCAAACGCGCGCTGGTGTTAGTGCTGAACGAAAAGGCAACCGTACTTGAGGGGGCTGGTGCCATCAAAGTACGTAGCGCCAACGATGCATACGAACTGCCATCTGTAATTTTGCTTTCCCGATACGTGCGTATTCCTGGGTCAAGGTCGATTCCGGTTTCACGACGTGGCGTACTTCGACGCGACGCACACCGGTGCGCCTACTGCAAGCGAAGTGCAAACACGATCGATCACGTGCAACCAAAATCGCGCGGCGGTTCAGATAGCTGGGAGAATCTCGTTGCCTGCTGCCTTCGCTGCAACAACAAAAAAGGCGACAAGACGCTTGCCGAAATCGGTTGGGAACTCAGCTACTCACCGAAGATGCCGGTCGGCATGGCGTGGAGTGTGCGCGGCGCCGAGCGCGTCGAACCTGAGTGGGAAAACTACTTAGCGGCCTGATTCGAAGGCTTGAGGCTACCGCGAAGCAAGAAAGCAACGGTGAGAGTGGCCAACGGGAACAAGAATGACAGGTAGTTGCCGATCAGTGAACTGATGAACCCGAGCACAGGGCCAACAGTGAAGTTCGCGAAATAGACCACAAGCCACAGCAGCGTCTGCTTGGCGTGCTGACCCTTAGGGCTGTCAGACATCGCGGCTACCGCCATCGAAATACCGATCGAGTCGCCGATGCCCCAGAGCGCGATTCCAACAAACGGAATGTGCAAAATCGGGGTGGCCATAAACACCAGGATGCCTGTTGCCGCAATGATGCAGAGCCAGAAAATTACGCGCTGGCGCCCAAGCTTGTCGGCGATGCGACCACCCACCACGCGCATCAGAGCCATGCCGCCGGCAAAGAATGTGAAGGCCAAGGCGGCGCTCGAACGGCTTAGTCCGTCACCAGTCAGGGTGATCGGAATCCAGAGCACCGCGGCACCTTCGGTGACGACAAACGCGAAAGCGATGGTCACAATTTTGCGGTAGCGCGAATCGCGGAGCGCGTCGAGAACCGTCATCCTTGCGCCTTGTTCTTCGTGGTGTTCGGCGACTACCTTGCCGTTGTTTTTTGGAATCATGAATGAACCGATAGCGGCCAGAATTGCGACCGCTACACCGATGCCAATGAAGTCTGTTGCAGTCGAAACCTTTGCTCCGATTAGTGCACTGGTTAGCGCGGCGCCAATTAGAACTGCGCCTGAGTAACCGAAGTGCAACATCGGAACCTGATTGCGACCAGACTGGCGATCGATTTCGCCAGCTTCGAAGTTGTTGTCGAAATCGGCCATACCGAATGGCGCGCCAATCAGCGCGGTAAAGATGCACGCAGAAATCAGGTCGTGATTGTTGACCGACCAGGCCAGGCCTATCAGGCTAGCTGCCATAACCAGGTATGAGAGAAGCGAGATGTAGCGCGACCCGAGTCGATGTAAGACAGCACCGGCCGCTACCACGCCGATGATCGAACCGAGGCTGATCACTGTCTGATACAGGCCCATGGATGCGTTATCGAGACCGAGGCTGCCCTTGACCGCCGGGCCTTGGTTGCTCCAGGTCGACATGAGCACGCCACGAGCCGCGAACAGAATAAAAACGCCTAGGAACCAGACGCGAGATGTCTTATTGGTCATGTGCCCCCGATAGGAATCGAACCTACGCACATGGTTTAGGAAACCACTGCTCTATCCACTGAGCTACGAGGGCGAACTCGGTCAGTTTAACCCAGCCTCCGAGGCCTCGAACTTGGCCGGTTCTAGGCTGTACTCGTGTCTGACCAAACTTCGCCTCGAAACGTGCCTCAAAGCACCTGGGATGCCTGGTACGCCGAATTAGAAAACCTCGGCTTCACCAACCCGCTTCGCAACTTCGAGCGCAACAGTTTTGGGCAAATCGACTTGGCCAGCGCGCATCCTGGCGGCTTTTCTCAGTTTGTCGGCGGTGGGCAAACGACGCTGTCAAACCTCGTTCGCGACAGCCAGCTCTTCAGCCTCGCGCTCGCGGCGGCAAAGCGAATCAAGGCAAAGAGCGATCAGCTTTCATCACAATTCGGCTTAGAGACCTTGGGGTTGCTTGGCGGTTTACTCAATCTGCAAGCCGACGGGCTTGATTACCAATTGCCGATTTTCTTTTGGCCGGTGCGCCTGAACCACCGCCCAGACGACTTCGAGGTTGAGCTTGCCGGCCCGGCCCGAGTTAACCCATTGCTAACTCAGGTGTTGCGCGAGAACTATCAGATCGAACTCGATACGGCGCTGATTCTGAAGTTGGCCGAACAGTCCAGCGAAATTATGCCGCGCTCGGTCATCGAATACCTCGAGGCGGTGATCGCGGGTAAGACCGACCTATCGGTGCAGCGGCTCTTGGTAATTACAACCTTCACAACCGCGGCGATCGAAGCAACGAGGGATTTCTCGCACCACTCATCCGAGTTGATTTCAAATTTGGCGTCTGGCGAATTTTCTGGCGTTGAACCATTTGATGAAGCTGCAGAAATTGCACTCGTTGCCGATGCAGATTCAACGCAATTGCGAATTGTGCGCAGGGCAGTTGCCGGTCACAGTTTCGCGGTCGAAACACTGCCAGGATGCGGTTACACGCAAACCGTGATCAACGCCATCACTGCACTTGTAGCAGCCGGTAAGAGCGTGGTCGTTGCCGCCCCCCGCGTGCAGACTTTAAACGAACTTGCCGATCGAATGGCTGCTCTCGGTTTGGCCGGGCTTGGCGTTCGCTCGAAGTCAACCTGGCTCGATATTGTCTCTTCTATTTCGCGCAATGAAAAAGCAGGCCCTGTTTCAGTAGACGCCGAGTCGGCCTCACTCGAGGCTGCTGCGGCTGAGCTCGGTAAATATCATGAGTCGCTCGCTCGTCGCGATGAACAACTCGGCGTCTCGTTGGGGCAGGCGCTAGAGCAACTTGCCCGTCTGAGTGGCATGCCGAATGCACCTCAGACTTCGGCCCGAATCGAGAAGGATTACTTGGTTCAACACGCCACTCGAACCCGGGGGCTTGGCCTGCTGCAACGCGCAGCCGATGTGGGGGCATTCGCGTTCGGGCCTAGCGAGAACGGCTGGTTCGCCGCAAATTTCGAATCGGCAGAGCAGTTGAAGCACATCGCCGAACTAGCCGTTCGAATTCGTGAAGATGACTTTCCTTCACTCGCCAAACAGCTTGGTTCTTTTGCAGAGGCGGCAAGGTTCCGGCAGGCAGAAAACGTTGAAGAGTGGGGCGATCAGATTCGATTGTTCTTAGGTATTCGCGAGACGCTCGATCGATTCGTATCAGACGTTTTTGATCGACCGCTAACCGAGCTAATCGTTGCAACATCTGCACGAAAAGAAGCTGGCGTTGGTCGAAGTGAAATGTCGGGCGGAACCCGTCGTCGGCTCAAGAAACTTGCCCAAGAGTATGTGCGCCCGGGCATGCACGTCAGCGACATCAATGCCTCGCTTCGCCAGATCCAAGAGCAGCGCGATGCCTGGCATTTACAAACAACAGCTGTGACTGCGCCTAGCGTTCCGACCGGCTTAGTCGATGCTCAGGTGGCCTACCAAAAGTTCATGGCAGACCTTGATGTACTCCAGGCACATCTCGATGTCGAAGTTGCGCCAATCCCGCTTCAGAAAATTAGTTTCGGCGAATTGCAAAAAGTCCTCGATTCGCTTGCAGATGGCATTGGTGTGCTTGCGACTCATGGCGAACGTGTGGCGGCCTTCGCTGAGCTTAAAGAAGCCGGGCTTGAACAACTCGGGCGGGATCTCGCAAAGCGTCACTCGAAACGCGAGCACTTGGCCGCAGAGTTTGATTTGTCTTGGTGGCAGTCGGCCTTAGAAATCCTGGTGCAGCGTGATTCGACCGTTTTGCGCTTCACAGCCGAACAACTCGATTCGCTCGAGAGTGATTTCGCAGGTGCAGGAGCCGCCGTTGTGGCAAAGGGAGCAGCGAAGATTGCCTGGCAGCTAGCCGAACGATGGGCAGCGGCGCTGACAAACAACCCGGCTGTCGTCGATGGCTTCAAGCAAACTCTTCGAGGTGGCCAAGCGAGCCTGTTGCAGGTATTCAGAGCGGCCCGGCCGCTCTATGAAGCCGTCGCTCCGGTAGTGATGGTTTCGCCACTCGAGGCCACTCGCGAGCTTTATGGTCAGAAATTCGATGTCGCCCTCATCCTGGATGCGGCCGGAACCACAACTGCCGAGAACCTGGCCGTATTGCGCCGTGCAAACCAGGCGATTTTCTTCGGCGATGATGCAATCGCATCTGCAGAGGGGTTCGAGGTCGAGTGCCACATTCGACCATTGCAACGCACCGAACCTATCGAGTCGATTTTTGTTGCAGCTAGACGAGCATTTGGTGTTGAGACTTTGAAAACCAGTTACCGACCATTCGGCCAAGTGCTCGGGTCGCTAATCAACCGCGAGTTCTATCAAAACAGAATCGTTTTTGAGCCGACAGCCGCCGAGTTTGATGGCAAGCGCTCACACGCCATTGAAATCATCACAGAAGGGGCAAAGGCGAACGAAACCATCGGCGGTTCGAACGAAAGCCCAGAGGCCGAATTGCGTCGAGTGGTCGACCTGGTTTTGAACCATGCACTTTGGCACCCAGATCAGTCACTGTTCGTAGCTAGCGCATCGACTGCGCACGCAGAAAGGATTCGTTCTGCGCTCGCTAAAGAGTTGAAGCAAAAGCCAGATTTGGCAACCTTTTTCGATGCGCACGGTCGTGAAAAGTTTGAAGTGGTCGGCATTCGCGACTTGGCGCACCGCTTTGCGGATCGAATCATATTCACAGTCGGATTCGGATTGCTCCCCGGTGGTGGGGTTGGCAATAACTTTGGCCAACTAAGTGCAGCCGACGGTCGCCGGTACTTGACGAACACATTGGTAAGTGCGCGCAAGCAGTTCACCGTAGTTTCTTGCATTCCTTCAGCTCAGATTCCAGCCGATGTTGCCGATGGCGCCGCGCTGCTCAAGTCGCTACTTGCATCGGCAGAAGACGGTGGTCACCAGGTTCGCGATATTGAAGGCGACTCGCTACTTGCCGATCTTGCCTCACGCTTGCGTCGACTGGGTGCGCGAGTAGACACGGGCTTCGCTCAGCGTTTGCCGCTGGTAATCGGCTATGCCAATCAGGCCGCCGTGATCATGCCTGACTCGGGCCTCTTTGGCTTGACTCTCACCGAAAAGTTCAGGTTGCGACCAAACCTTCTTTCGAATCTCGGCTTTAAATACATTCGAGTGCACAGCTTTGACCTATTCAGCGACCCACAGGCGGTCACGATTCGAATTGCAAAGCGTCTTGGTATGCCAACAGGCCAAACGAACCCGCAACTATTCGATGCTGAACGCGCATTTGAAGACACCGACATGGCCTGGGGTGACCGCAGCCGTGGCAACGACGAACAACTTCGTCGTGATGTGCCACCGCACTACTAATGTTTCTGAAACCAGAGCAGCTTGCTAGCAGTTATGGCTGCGTCAACCGGGTGATCGTGTTGCTCTGCTGGAACGTCGAGCAGAAGCTCTTCATCAAATACAACTGCCACGACCTTTGAGCGTTTCTTCGTGCCTGCGAAGACTGTAGCCAATGCCCGATCGTAATAACCCTTGCCCTTGCCAAGTCGGTTTCCTTTGAAGTCAACGGCTAGCGCTGGCACAAAGATCACAGTGGCATCGCTAAGTCTCGCTGAGGCGCCCGAGGCCTCTTCAAAGCCAAGTTCACCGAATTCGGTGGTGCCGTCGAACTGCACCCAGTGCAGGTCGTTACCTCGAACACTCGGCAACATCACTCTGATGCCGTTTTTCAACGCCCACTCGAGAAACTCACGGATGTCTGGCTCACCCTCAATCGGAAAGTAAGCGGCCACGGACTGAACGCTTTGGTCTAGGCAGAATTGGCCGAGGCTTTGACTCAGCCTGCTCGAGTAGTCGGCATCGGGCTGGCGAGATTTGCGATTTTCACGGAGCTCTTGGCGCAGTGCCTGCTTCTTTTCAGCCAATTCGGTCATGCGACTAATCTAGCCACGTGCCGCAAACAATCATTCTGACTCACGAGAACGTCTCGGTGAGATTGGCAACTCGAAAAGATGCCAGTACTTTGCAGCAGTTAATGCTCGGTAATCGCTCATGGCTTCGCCCATGGGAGGCAACTAATCCGCTTGCGCCTAACAACTTCGATATGAAGTTGCAAATCAAATTGCTACGCCAGCTCTACAAAAAACATTCCGCAATTCCATTTGTGATCGAATACTGCGGAGAAGTTGTCGGGCAGTTGAATGTTGCAAACATGGTTTACGGTTCTGTGAGTTCTTGCATGCTGGGATATTGGGTTGTGCCACAAGTCGCCGGCCTAGGAATCACACCCACTGCGGTTGCTCTGGTTTCTGATTACATTTTTGGCGAACTTCAAATGCATCGCGTTGAAATTGATATTCGACCAGAAAATTTGCCTAGCCTTCGAGTTGTAGAAAAACTTGGATTCAGATTCGAAGGAACCAAGCAACGCTTTATTCACATCAATGGCGCCTGGCGCGACCACCACGTCTTCGCATTAACTTCTGACGAATGCAAAGAGCCGGTACTGAGACGGTGGCTATCAGATCGCGTTGGGGCCATGAATTACCCATTCGAAACAAAAAACATTAAACACACCGATGAAAATCAGGGACACTTCGGCAGCTGACTCATATCTTTGAGTCATGACTTTCACACTCAACGGCGGCATCGGCCTCGCGGTCGTCGTGGGTTTGTGGCTAGTGATCATGGTTCCGAACTGGAACCGGACTGGCAAAGATGAAAATCGAGTTTCGACAAAAGGTCGAAACTTTTCGCGACCACCGGTTCGAAACTCAAAAAATCCGCGAATCGGCGTGTCGAAATCAGAAAAATTTCGCAACAAAAATCGAGCAGCTCGGCGTATTTTTTCGACGCTGCTACTCGTATCAGTCGCACTCATGGTGCACGGGCTAATTCAGTTTCAATCAAACGTGGTTTGGTTACTCGAGTCAGTTGCAGGTGGCTTCTTGTTCTCATTCAGTGCATCTGTGTTGCGCGCTACCAGGGTGCAACCGGTGAGATATATGCAAACGGGCGGGCAACAAAGCGAGCAGGACCGCCTTCGGATGGCTTATTTCATAAGGGAATCAGCCCTAGAAGACGTTTCACCCGACGAATTGTTTGACGAACGCGTCTGGCGCGGTTCGCAGATCCCTGAATCTTCGTTAAATCGTCGAGTTGGCGCGATCGATATGTCGGCTCTCGCCGAAATTGTTTCGCTTGAGCAAGTTCGCTCGAATGCATCCGGTGAAATTTTTGATTCTGAGCAGCTCGACGCGATTCTTAAGCGTCGTCGCGCCGGAAAATAAATATTTTCAAAAATCGGCGTGTCGGTAGTTTTGTCTTGTAAACCGCTAGTCTTAAAAACATCTGCAATAACACGTTGGGAGTAGACAAGTGACCATTTTCGATCGTGCCAAGAAGGTCTGGAACGCGAACGCAAAGAGCGTTCAGCAGACCGTCGAGGCAATTGCAGAAGATGTCCGTGAGGAAGCTCAGGACGTTCTGCAAGACACAGGAAAAAAAGTAGCAACCGTTGCAACCGAACTCGAAAGAAGGACCAACATGGCTGTTAAGACCGCAACCAAGAAGGTAGTCAAGAAGGCTACCGCCGCAAAGAAGCCAGCAGCTAAGAAGGCTGTTGCAAAGAAGGCTGCACCTAAGAAGGCAACCGCTGCAAAGAAGCCAGTAGCTAAGAAGGCTGTTGCAAAGAAGGCTGCTCCTAAGAAGGCAACCGCTGCAAAGAAGCCAGTAGCTAAGAAGGCTGTTGAGAT
>JBJTNB010000117.1:0-8845 GCA_046073845.1 Micrococcales bacterium | reverse complement strand
GGAATTCCATGACAGATAACTTCGTTGAGCGATGTGCAGATTGACTTAGGGAACCCGCGGTAACCAAGCGCAGAGGGATAGGCCCCGTGATCCAAAACGAACTCGTGACCAATTCGATCAAGCTCGTCGGTGGTGACTCCAGGGATGCAATGTTTTCCAACCTCGGCGATTGCCTGCGCGGCAATGCGGCCTGATTCTCGAATAAGTTCAACCTCATCGGGTGAATAGATATCGCCTGCCGTGTATTTGGCCGGCCCCTTTTTGCCAACGTATTCAGGTCTGGCAATCGTGCCTGGCACTGATCGCAGAGGTGAGACGACTCCGGGCGTAAGGAAACCAGTCTGTGAGTCGCGAGGCATGCATCTAGTCTAGAAGTTGGAAGGGTGATCGATGACTGACGACAAAGTCGAGTATTGGTTCAACATGAAGACCAAGACCGTCGAGGTAGGCAAACAGTCAGCGGCCCTTTATCGAGTTGGCCCATTCGAGACTGAAGCCGAAGCTAAGGCCGCCGAATCATTACTGGCAGAACGAGCCCAGGCATGGCTCGATGCCGATCAAGCCGAAGACTAGCCTTCGAAGCTTTCGTTCTCGTTCGGAAAGTTGGCGCTTCGCACGTCTGCAACGTAATTGGTGGCCGCGTTTAGAAGTGCACCGCGTAGGTCTGCGTATGCACGAACAAACTTGCGTGGCTTACCTGCTGCCAGACCGGCGAAGTCTGTCCACACCAGAATCTGGCCATCCGTGCCATTTCCAGCCCCGATGCCGATGGTTGGAATCGCGAGCAGGGTAGTGATTGAAGTCGCGAGATCGGCGGGTACCAATTCAAGAACTACGGCAAAGGCGCCAGCCTGTTGAACAGCGAGGGCATCTTCGGTCAGCGCATCGGCTGAGTTGCCGCGCCCCTGAACTTTGAAGCCGCCGAGTGCGTGAACGCTTTGAGGGGTAAAGCCGATATGACCCATAACCGGGATGCCCGCTTCGACGATGGCTTCGATCGCAGCGGCTGACCTAACGCCGCCTTCGAGCTTCACGGCAGCGGCACCGGTTGCCTTCATGATGCGCACCGCATTCTCAACCGCATGCTGAGGTGATACTTCGTAAGAGCCAAAGGGCATATCAACGACGACGAGCGAATTCTGAGCCGCACCAGCAACTGCGCGACCAAACGGAATGATTTCATCTACCGTGATTGGCAGGGTGGTTGAGTAACCAAGAGCGTTATCGGCTGCCGAATCACCGACTAGAAGAACATCGACACCGGCTTCATCGAAAATGGCAGCCGTCTGCTGATCATAAGAAGTCAAGCAGGCAAATTTTGTGCCAGCTGCCTTGTATTCGGCGAGTGCGGTGATTCTCTTTGACTTGGCCATTACTGCGCTTTCCAGGCATCGACTTCGATTTCAACCAACATTTCTGGATTGATGAACTGAATACCTGCGAGCATTGTTGCGGCGGGGCGGATTTCGCCGAAGATTTCACCGTGGGCTTTGCCAACGGCATCCATGTCTGAGGCATTCGCGAGGTAGACGCGACTGCGCACAACATCAGCAAGGTCGTATCCCGCTTGCGCCAATGCCGGAGCGATCACCTCAAGCAAAGCGATTTTGGTCTGCGTGTAGGCATCGCCCTTGCCTTGGAGCTCGCCGCCGACTGTTGCGGTTGAACCTGAGACGTGTACAAATGGGCCAGCTACGGTCGCACGCGAGTAGCCGATCACGGCCTCCCACGGTCCGCCGCTTGAAATCAACTTGTCTGCAGCCATTTTGTTCCTATCGATACTTGTTGGTAATTGGTAGTCGTCTGTCGCGACCGAAAGACATCCCAGTGATTTTTGGACCGATGGCGCCTTGGCGTCGCTTCCATTCGGCTCGATCGATCAGGCCGATGACTCGGTCAACCGTTTCGGCATCGAAACCGTTCTTCTTGATTTCGTCAGCGCCAAGACGTGCGCCTACATATTGCTCGATGATTGCATCAAGGATGTCGTAATCAGGCAAACTGTCCTGATCGACTTGACCAGGTCGGAGCTCGGCGCTCGGTGGCTTCGTGATTGAGTTTTCTGGAATCGGCGCAACTTTGCCATTTTGCACGGCGAAGTCATTTCTCCACTTTGCTAGCTGCCAAACCAAAGTCTTGGCAACGTCTTTGATAGGTGCGTAGCCACCGACTGAGTCACCGTAGATGGTGCTGTAGCCAACCGCGAGTTCACTCTTATTGCCGGTCGTCAATGTGAGGTGGCCCTCTTGATTCGAGAGAGACATCAGGATCGTGCCACGGATGCGCGCCTGCAAGTTTTCGGCAGCTAGGCCGTTCAACTTCAGTTGTTTCTCTAGGTCTTTAGTTGCAGATTTGATCGGTTCAGTGCGAATTGAAATGCCAAGTCGTTTTGCCAAATCGAAGGCGTCAGACTTTGAGTGGTCTGAGGAGTATTTGCTCGGTAGTGAGACGCCAAACACTCGGCTTGCACCGAGTGCATCGACTGCTAGAGCCGCGCAAACTGCTGAGTCAATTCCGCCTGAGAGTCCAAGGATCACCGATTTGAAACCGTTTTTGTTGACATAGTCGCGCAAACCTAAAGTCAGGGCGTTCCATACTTGCCAGTTGTCGTCTTGCTTGTGGGTTGGCAGGGTCGAGGCGGCTCTAACATCAGTCTTGGAATCAATGTCGAAGACCACCAAGCCCTCTTCAAACTGTGGGCCGCGACCGATGAGGTTCTGGTCGGCATCGACCATCAGACTGTCGCCATCGAACACCAGGTCATCCTGGCCTCCAACCAGATTCACATAAGCGACTGCAACATTTTGGTTTTTGGCAAGGCGCTTGACCAGATTTACGCGAACGTCATCCTTGTCGATTTGAAACGGCGAACCATTGAGCACCAGCGCCACATCGCTCTTTTCTTCTGAGAGCTTGGCAACAGGGCCGCCTTCTTGCCAGATGTCTTCGCAGATTAACATCGAAAACTTCAGCCCTTCGAGTTCGAAGCTGATTAGTTGATCGCCTGGAATGAAAATTCGGTACTCGTCGAAAACTGAGTAGTTTGGCAAATGATGTTTGGCATAGCCTGCCCAGACTTTCCCATCTCGGATGATCACGGCGGTGTTTTGTGCAATCGCCCAGCTGCTGCGATGTTCGACTGCAACAGGTGCGGGTGTTCCCAGGACCACAACTACATGGCCGAGACCACGTTCTTCGAGTGCAACCGCGAAGTTCTTTACAGCAGAAACGCAATCGTTGAGAAAAGATTCACTAGCCGCGAGATCTTCGATCGGGTAACCCGAGACGACCATCTCTGGAAAGAGAACGAGGTTTGCGCCCTGTGAAGCCGCTTCTGAAACATGTTGGAAACATTTCGCCAGGTTGCCCTGAATGTCGCCAACGATCGAGTTGGTTTGGGCGAGAGCAATGCGAACCGCAGGCATAACGACTAGCCTAATAGCAGGCAACGAGAGGATTTCCGATGGACAAGCAGCGCGATTATGTGCTTCGAACTATCGAAGAACGCAACGTTAAATTTGTGCGACTTTGGTTCACGGATGTGGCTGGCACCCTAAAGTCGGTCGCGATCGCACCAGCAGAAGTTGAGGGAGCGTTCGCTGAGGGCATCGGTTTCGATGGTTCGGCAATTGAAGGATTGGCTCGTACCTACGAAGCAGACATGCTTGCCGTTCCAGACCCAAGCACCTTTCAAATCTTGCCGTGGCGCGGCGAAATCGAACCTACCGCGCGCATGTTCTGCGACATTAAGACCCCTGATTCACAGCCCGCTTCAGCCGACCCTCGTAACGTCTTGCGCCGTGCCTTGGCGAAAGCGAGCGACAAGGGTTTCTCGTTCTACATTCACCCAGAAATCGAGTTCTACCTACTGAAGTCTTCGCAGGTTGGCCCAGAGGGTCCTGTTCCGGTCGACAAGGCTGGGTACTTCGACAACGTACCTGGTGGCACCGCCCACGATTTCCGTAGACGCGCGGTTTCAATGCTCGAACAGCTCGGTATTTCGGTCGAATTCAGTCACCACGAAGGTGGCCCAGGTCAGAACGAGATTGACCTTCGCTATGCAGATGCTCTCACCATGGCCGACAACATCATGACCTTCCGCACCGTGATCAAAGAGGTGGCAATCGAGCAGGGTGTCTATGCCACCTTTATGCCTAAGCCGTTCACCGAGCATCCTGGTTCTGGCATGCACACTCACATGTCGCTCTTCGAGGGCGACAACAATGCGTTCTTCGACCCAAGTTCGCAGTACCACCTCAGCAAGACCGCCAAGCACTTCATCGCGGGGCTATTGCGCCACGCCGGTGAAATCACCGCGGTTACTAATCAGTACGTGAACTCCTACAAGCGACTCTGGGGCGGGGGTGAGGCTCCGAGCTACGTTTGCTGGGGCCACAACAACCGTTCGGCTCTACTTCGTGTTCCGCTGTACAAACCAAATAAGGCGAATTCAGCCCGTGTTGAGTATCGAGCCATCGACTCTGCTGCAAACCCCTACCTTGCCTATGCACTAATTCTGGCCGCAGGTATGAAGGGCATTGAAGAAGAGTACGAAATGCCGGCCGAGGCCGAAGACGATGTTTGGTCTTTGAGCGATGCTGAACGCCGTGCGTTGGGCATTCAACCGCTACCAACGAGCTTGGATCACGCTATTCGCAAGCTTGAAGAGTCTGAACTCGCCGCCGAGACACTTGGTGAAGAGGTTTTCTCGTATGTGTTGGCTAACAAGCGCCGTGAATGGAGCGAGTACCGCGCTCAGGTAACTCCGTTTGAGTTGAAGCAGAACCTCGAAGTTCTCTAGTCTCTTATGGCGTTCGAGCGTTCAACGGGGCTTTCTCAACTTGCTCGCTTCGGCTTCGAAGACCTTTCTTCGGCCGTTGCCAAGCTTGAGCTATTGGTCAAGGTTGTTGGCGATCCTGGCCATTCCGCTCTCGCTAGCCTCGCACGTACTGCTAACCCAGACCAGGCACTTAATTACTTGATTACGCTGGCCGAACTAGACAAGTCAGTTATCAAGAAATTGCTGTCAAAAGAAGAATCAGCAGACCGCCTTTGCAAGGTTTTAGGCGCATCCGAAGCGATGGGCGACTTGCTTCGGCGGAGGCCAGATCAGTTGGCCGTTTTTGAAAAACGAATTGACGAACTCAAGTCGAGTGCTGCGCTAAACCAGATACTGGTCGACTCTGCCAAAGTGGCCATAGCGGGAAAGTCGCTGACAGACCAGCCCGAAGTAACGGCAGCCTGGAACGCGATAAGGTTCGCCTATCGTCGCGAACTTTTGCAGATTGCCATCTTCGATTTATCTCAGACCGCACCCACTGCGGGACTACCACTCGTAGCCGCATCATTAGCTGACTTAGCAGGAGCAGCTCTTGAAGCCGCCCTGGTTATTGCTCGCGCCGAACTCGGCGTTGGCACTGGATACGGAGGTTACGAAGCAGCCGAAGTTGAATCGACCAGGCTCAGCGTGATTGCGATGGGCAAGACCGGTGCTCGCGAACTCAACTACATCAGCGATGTCGACGTGATTTTTGTTGCTGAGTCGGCTAGCGAGTCAGTTGAAACTTCGCGTGCTCTAGAAATTGCAACCAAAATGGCAACCAGGATGATGCGTGCCATCGATGCCACTTCGACTGAGCCGCCGCTGTGGCAGGTCGACCCAAATCTGCGACCCGAGGGCAAGAGCGGTGCGCTAGTGCGCACCTTGGAATCACATCTTGCCTACTACGAACGTTGGGCCGAAAGTTGGGAGTTTCAGGCCTTGCTTAAGGCTCGACCCATTGCTGGAGACATGGCACTTGGGCAGCAGTATGTTGCTGCTCTTGCACCCAAGGTTTGGTCATCGGCAACTCGAGATGGGTTTGTCGAATCCGCGCAGAGAATGCGTGAACGCGTGCTGCAGAACATTCCCGCTGGCGAGATTGATGCACAAATAAAACTCGGTCCTGGCGGACTGCGTGATGTTGAATTTACGGTGCAGTTGCTGCAACTGGTGCATGGTCGCACCGACGTTTCGGTACGGCACCGAGATACTTTGAACGCGATTGCTTCTTTGAGTGCGGGTGGTTACATCTCGCGTGATGACGCCGATGCTTTCGCAAGGCACTATCGGTATCTGCGCCTACTTGAACACCGAATTCAGTTGTCGCAGATGCGTCGAACTCATTTGATGCCTTCGAGCGAGTCCGCGCGTCGCGCCATTGCGCGTTCGGTCGATATCAAATTAAACGCCGACAGTTTGATTGTTCAATGGGATTCCGTGAAGCAAGATGTGCGCACTTTGCATCAGCGGATCTTCTACCGGCCACTTCTGAGTGCAGTGGCGAAACTTGATGACTCGACGCTTGAACTAAGTAGCGAGCAGGCCATCGATCGTCTTTCTGCGATTGGGTTCGCCGATGCTAAAGGCGCGTTGACCCACATCGGAGCGCTTACGAGTGGTTTGTCCCGGCGGGCATCGATCCAGCGTCAGCTTTTACCCGTGCTGCTTGAATGGTTTACTCGCGGCACCGATCCTGACGCGGCGCTACTGGCTTTTAGAAGGCTGAGCGAAGACCTCGGTGAGTCGCATTGGTACTTGCGCATGTTGCGCGATAGCTCCGGTGCTGCTGAACGTATGACGCAGGTGCTGTCGAATTCGAAGCTCGCGACCTCACTCTTTGAACGCATCCCAGAGGCAGCTGCGTGGTTCGATTCGCTCGATGATTTGCAACCGGCATCTGGCGAATCACTGCAGACTGAGATCGCTGCTTTGGCTGAGCGCCACGCAGACCTAGATTCCCTGGTTTCTGCAATCAAGCAATTGCGGCGGCGAGAGACTCTTCGTATTGCACTCGGGGCCGTTTTGGGCGTGTTGACCATAGAGCAGGTATCTGCGGGGCTGAGTGCCATCACCGAGCACTACTTGCGGGGTCTACTTGAGGCAATTTTGGACATCGGCGGAATAGCCGATCGTGCAACTGTCTCTTCAACTCTCGACTTCGGCATCATCGCGATGGGGCGATTTGGTGGTGAAGAGCTTGGTTTCGGCTCAGATGCCGACTTGATGTATGTCTATGCGCCGCTTGGCGATGTAGATGCGGCTCAATCTATGGCTGAAGCGATTGTCGCAGAACTCAAGCGACTTAGTGCCGATTTCTTACTTGAATTCGAGATAGACCTTGATCTTCGCCCTGAGGGTAAAAACGGAGCGGTGGTGCGTTCGCTTGACAGCTATCGTGCTTACTACGAGCGCTGGTCTGATACCTGGGAGGCTCAAGCCCTTCTAAGGGCGCGACCCATAGCCGGGTCTGAGGCATTGCGAGCAGAATTCGCAAACATTATCGATGCGCATCGGTATCCGAAGAATCTGGCACTGTCTGCGATCACCGAAATTCGGCGCATCAAGGCCCGCGTTGAGACCGAGCGCTTACCCCAAGGTGCAGACCCAAAACGACACCTCAAACTCGGCCGAGGTTCGCTGAGCGACGTCGAATGGTTGGTGCAACTCATGCAACTGCGCCACGGGCAGCAGCATCCTGAAATACGCACGCCACGAACCCTTGATGCCTTGACTGCAATGGTTTCAGCTGGTCTGGTCGAAGAACACGACGCGCGAGTTCTGGCTGAAGCGTGGCGGCTAGTATCGCGAGTTCGCAGCGCCAGTGTTCTCTGGGCAAACAAGCGCACGGATGTTCTGCCAACCGATCGCCGTCAACTCGAGGGGTTGGCTCGAATCCTTGAATACCCAGCGGGTTCTGCAACTCGACTCGAAGAGGATTATTTAGCTTTCACTCGTCGCGCTCGCGCGGTGTTCGAACGACTCTTTTTCGCCTAGAGGCGCGTTAAAGCAAAAAGGGTCACGCTCGCGCGTGACCCTTTTCTTTTTGGAACTAGACGCCGAAGTAAAGCTCGAACTCGTAAGGGTGCGGGCGTAGTGCGATCGGCTGAATTTCCTTGGTGCGCTTGTAGTCAACCCAGGTCTCGATGAGGTCCTTGGTGAACACGTCGCCAGCAAGAAGGTAGTCGTGGTCTGCTTCTAGAGCCTTGAGCACGTCTTCTAGGTTGCCTGGAACCTGAGGAATCAACTTCGCCTCTTCTGGTGGCAATTCGTACAAGTCCTTGTCAACAGGCTCGTGTGGCTCAATACGGTTCTTGATGCCGTCAAGACCAGCCATCAACATTGCAGCGAATGCTAGGTATGGGTTGCTCGATGCGTCAGGGGCGCGGAACTCAATGCGCTTAGCCTTCGGGTTTGTGCCGGTCATCGGGATTCGGATAGCAGCCGAGCGGTTACCTGCCGAGTAAACCAAGTTCACTGGAGCTTCGAAACCTGGAACCAGGCGGTGGAACGAGTTCACGGTTGGGTTGGTGAAAGCAAGCAGCGATGGAGCGTGCTTCAAGATACCGCCGATGTACCAGCGTGCGAGGTCTGAAAGACCGCCGTAGCCTGACTCGTCGTAGAACAACGGCTTGCCGTCTTTCCAAAGTGACTGGTGAACGTGCATACCCGAGCCGTTGTCGCCGAATAGTGGCTTAGGCATGAAGGTCGCAGTCTTTCCGTACGCGTTTGCAACGTTCTTCACGATGTACTTGAACTTCAGGATGTCGTCTGCCGCGTGCACGAGGGTGTCGAAGCGGTAGTTGATCTCGCCCTGACCTGCGGTGCCAACTTCGTGGTGGCTGCGCTCAACTTCAAGACCAGCTGCTGCTAGCTCTAGAACGATGTTGTCGCGCATGTCTGCGTGCTTGTCAACTGGGGTCACTGGGAAGTAGCCACCCTTGTACGGAGTCTTGTTTGCAAGGTTGCTACCTTCATGCCTAAGCCACTATTCGGTGACAACGGTTCAGGTATGCACGTACACAT
>JBJTNB010000116.1:0-11285 GCA_046073845.1 Micrococcales bacterium | reverse complement strand
CATCCATCGAGATCTCAACGGTTCGGGCAGCGCCTTGAGCGTTGACCAGAGTTGGCACCGACATGGCAAGCCCAGAAACCCCGTGATAATTCGACAGCACCGACGACACTGGCAAAATCGCTTGCTCGTCGCTCAGAACGGCCTCGACAATACGAGCTGCTGAGAGCCCAATCGCGTAATTGGTCGCACCCTTGCCTTCGATAACTCGATAAGCGGCGGTCTTCACGAGGTTGTGAATCGAGTTCAGTTCATCGAGGCTCAGCGGATGGCCATCTTCGGTCTTCCATTCTGAAAGTGGAACCGGGCCGATTGAAGCCTGTGACCACAGCGGAAATTCGCTGTCGCCGTGCTCACCAATAATCAAAGCGTGGATGCTCGCAGTGCTCACCTTGAGGCGATCACCTAGCAACCAGCGCAAACGTGATGAGTCAAGCACCGTGCCCGATGAGAACACGCGCGACGCAGGTAAACCGAGAATCTTCACGGCAGCGGTTGCGAGAACATCACACGGGTTGGTTACCAGAACAAAGATTGCGTTCGGCGAAAGTTCGAGCAATTTCGGCAGCATCGATTCGAGAATCGAAAAGTTCACGCCTGCGAGTTCTAGTCGAGTCTGGCCCGGCTTTTGTTTTGCACCCGCGGTAACAACGATGACGTCGCTATCGGCTGTCAGGTCGATGTCGCTTCCACCATCAATTGATGACGAACCGGTGAACGAGGTTCCGTGCGCAAGGTCGAGAACCTCTGCAGCAACTTTTACCGTGTCGATGTCGTAGAGAACAATGTCGCGAGCCGAGCCACGAATCAACATTGCATATGCGCTCGACGAACCGACCGCACCAGCACCAACCACGGTGACTTTTGAGTGACGTGTTTCTATCATCAGTTCAGTTTCTGCAATTCTGCGAGCACATAGGCTTTCGCTTCTTCGGCTGTCGAATACTTTTGCACGTCGGTGGCAATACGAGCCGCATCGGTTTCGGTCACTGCGCTGAGTGCGGCCTTGACGGCTGCCACCTGCGAAGGCGACGACGAGACAGACTTCATGCCAAGACCTGCCAGCACAACTGCAAACGCGGGGTCGCTAGCGCTCTCGCCACACACACCACTCGAGATGCCGGCGGCCAATGATTCACTGGCAATGCGGGCCAGGGTGCGAATCAGACCAGGCTGCCAAGGGTTGAGCAGCAGGCCGAGGGCGGGGTTCATGCGGTCGGCAGCAAAAAGGTACTGCGACAGGTCATTCGTGCCAACCGACAAGAAGTCGATCTGGCCGGCGAGGTCGGCAATCTGAGTGACAATCGAGGGGGTCTCGACCATGATGCCGACTTTGAATTCACCGATGCTCTTTGCGAGCTGCGCAAATTCGCGAGCCTCGGATGCAGTTGCAATCATCGGAGCCATAACCCAAACTTCGCGACCGGTGTGAGCGCGAGCGAATTCGAGTGACTGCAGTTGGTCGACAATGAACTGTCGGTGTTCGACAATCAATCGGTAACCGCGCACACCTAGAGAAGGATTCTCTTCGTGTGGCATGTTCAAAAACGGAACAGGCTTGTCACTGCCGGCATCGATGGTGCGAACTACGATCGGGCCAGCTGGTGCGGCCGCCAAAATTTCTGCGTACTGCGCACTCTGAACTTCAACGCTTGGTTGAGAGGTCGAATTCAAATACAACAACTCGGTGCGGAACAGGCCAACACCATTCGCGCCAGCACTCGATGCTTTCTTTGCATCTTCGACAGAACCGATATTCGAACGAACAGGAACCAGCGGTTCGCGATCAGTGGCGATGAACTCGATTGGCTTGGTAGCGGCGTCAAGTTCGCCGTCAAAAACCACGCGATCGCCAACTGGGTCGACAAGCACGATGTCGCCATCGACCAACTGCGATGCATCGCCGCAAGAAACCACTGCCGGAATCGAACGCGACCGGCAAATGATGGCGGTGTGTGAAGTCGGGCCACCCTTAAGAGTGATTACGCCAACCACGGCCTTGGTGAACTGGGCTGTGTCGGCAGGTGAGAAGTCGTCACCAACGATTACGTACGAACCGTGAACCGGCAGTTCGAGCCCGACGGCAACGCCGGCAATGTTCGCTTGCACGCGCTTCGAAATGTCTTGCAAGTCTTTGACGCGCTCATCAAAGTCGGGGTCGCCGCCAAGTAGCTCGGCGAATTCGTTGACAGCCATGCCATAGGCGGCGGCCGCCGACCAGCCATCGGCCAGGTGCCCATCGGCTACATCAAAGAGCTCGTCGTCTTCGAGCAGGTACTTGAGAGCCTCGAAAATGTCGGCCGAGGTGGCCTCAGATGCGGCGGCCAGCTCGTCGAGATGGCTAGAAACCGCTGAAATGGCGCCCTTCAGGGCCGATCGCTCGGCATCGGCGCCGGCAGTCGATTTGCCCCACTCAGGCAGTGGCTTCATTGGTGCAACCCTAAAAACCTCGCCAACAACGGCGTTCAGGCCCACTCCGAGGCCGCCTAAAACCTGACCTTTACCGAGTGTGGCCATTTTGCTGGCCCCTAGCCCTTTAGAAAGTCTTGAATTTGGGCGACTAGGCCGGTGGCCACGCCCTCGTCGTCGGTCTCGACATCTACGGTGAGGCTCTCACCAGTCTTGATTTTCAGTGCCATCAGGCGAAGGGCCGAGTTGGCCTTGGCGAATTCTTCGCCAGGGCGGCCAATGCTGACCTCGAGGCCAGACTCCTTTACTAGTTTCACAATCTGACCTGCTGGGCGAGCGTGCAGACCAATCGGGTCGAGAACTTCAACTTCTAACGAAAACTTGCTCATTTTGCGCTCTTTCGGTCAACTAGGGCCTAGATTGTGTTTTTAAGTGTGTCAGAAATGGCTACATCCCGCCAATCGAAATGAGCCACAAGCTCAGATCTCATGGTCATCAATGGAGATGTCGGCCCATCTTTGAGGACTTTTCGGTGAAAACTTCGTGTTTTCACCCCACAAAATAAGTGTCAATTTTTGATAACGCTTTGTGCTGATGTCCACGGATTCTGACCAATCCCGCCTTACCTTTGTTTTAACAACTGTGAAGTTGCTGAACCGACAAAGAAGACGGAGGGTTAGGCGCATGAGCCTTATCAACGAAGGAGCAATTCGTTGAGTACCCCTATCACCATCGAGTCGATCGTCATCGTCGACATTGAAGCAACCACCAAAGAAGAAGCAACTCGATTGCTCGCCCAGCGCCTTGTAGATGCGGGCCGCGTTACCGACATCGACGGTTACCTGGAAGCGGTTGCAAAACGCGAAGAACATTTTCCAACTGGCATCGAGGGCGGCATCGCCATTCCTCACGCACAGAGTGATCTCGTCACAACGCCATCCGTGGCGGTTGCAACTTCGAAAGCCGGAATCGATTTCGGCGCGGATGACGGACCATCGACACTCATCTTTTTGATTGCCGCCCCGGCATCTGGTGACAGCACTCACCTCGAAATTCTTGGATCGCTAGCTCGCAAGGTTATGCACGAAGAGTTCTGCGACGAATTGCGCGCAGAAAAATCACCTGCGGCAATTGCCGAAATTGTTACACGAGAGGTACAGAAATAACATGGCGAAAATCGTTGGCGTAACCAGTTGCATTACTGGAATCGCACACACATACATGGCGGCCGAGGCTCTCGAGCGCGCCGGAAAAAAGCTTGGTCACGAAGTAACTATCGAGACCCAAGGCTCTGCAGGAACGATTCCTTTGAAACCAGAAGTGATCGCTGCTGCAGATGCAGTTATCTTTGCCGTCGACCTTGAGGTCAAGGATCGTTCGCGATTCGATGGCAAGCCTTATCTTCAGGTTGGAGTCGCCAAGGCAATGAAAGGCGCAGAAGCCCTGATCACTGAGGTGCTTGAAGGTGCAGCAGACGGAACCGCAGCCAGAGTTGGCGACGGCAAGAATGCAAGCCCTAAAGCAGCGCCTAAGCCTGCAGAGGCAGACGGCGGCACAGGCAACAAGGGAGGACTCTTCGGAGGCCTCTTTGGCAAAAAGAAATAACCGTCTAGACAAAAGGGTCTAGTCGGAGCGCAACACTTCAACTAAGGAGAAGAAGTAGTGGCAGGTACAGGTAACAAGATTCGCCAGTGGCTAATGACTGGTGTTTCATACATGATTCCTTTCGTAGCAGCCGGCGGTATTTTGATCGCTTTGGCATTCTTGCTCGCAAAGGCAGCAACTGGTGGCGCAACTCACATGGCGTGGGACACCACTTTGATGCACGTAGCAACTAACAAGGATGGCTCGCTAGCCGGACTTGACCCAACCAACATCGGTAACTGGGCATTCCTAGTGATGTACCTAGGTAAGGCACTGTTCGCACTATTCGTGCCAGTCCTTGCTGCATACATCGCTTACGCAATTGCTGACCGCCCAGGTCTTGCACCTGGTTTCGTAGCTGGTGTACTAGCTACTGGAATGGACGGCAACCCACTAGGTACCGGCACCGGATTCCTTGGAGCAATCCTCGGTGGTCTACTTGCTGGTTTCGTAGCGCTTTACATCAGCCGTTGGAAGGTCGCATCATGGATCCGTCCTTTGATGCCTGTTGTCATCATCCCGCTTCTAAGCTCGATCGTCACCGGTATTGTGATGTTCTTCGTTTTGAAGCAGCCTGTTGGCGCACTTGTAACTGGCCTAACCTCATGGCTAAGCGGCCTATCGGGTGGAAGCCTCGTAGCACTAGGTATCGTTCTTGGTTTGATGATGGCATTCGACATGGGTGGCCCAGTTAACAAGGTTGCTTACACCTTCGCTGCTACCGGTCTAACCACCGTTGCTGTCGGCACCACCGACGCAGCTCAGTTCAAGATCATGGCAATCGTTATGGCTGCAGGTATGACCCCTCCATTGGGTCTCGCACTTGCTACCGCTCTTCGCAAGAACCTCTTCTCGGAGTCGGAACTTGAGAACGGTAAGGCTGCATGGTTGCTTGGTGCATCGTTCATCTCAGAAGGTGCGATTCCGTTCGCAGCTGCTGACCCACTACGCGTTATTCCATCGATCATGATCGGTTCGGGTTTGACTGGTGCTCTTGTAGGCCTATTCCAGAACAACCTAACCGCTCCTCACGGTGGTATCTTCGTGATCCCTCTAGTCAGCAACCCACTTACCTACTTGCTAGCAATCGCAATCGGTACCGTTGTTACTGGAGTTCTTGTAATCGTTGCAAAGAGCATCGGCAAGAAGTAAATAGTTTCAAAACGAAAGCACCCGCTGAAAGGCGGGTGCTTTTGTTTAAGCTGGGTTACTTTGCGCAGCGATAGAGCGGGCCAAACAATGTTTGTTGTTCGACCTTGCAATTCGCCAAAATGTAGCGACTGAGTTGCTCTGTATTACCGGCAATACCGCGATTGACGAATCGCGGCCCCATGATCACATAGGGCAAATCACCGCTAGCGGTCAGCTGCTTGAATTTGTGCAAAGTCGGCACCGGGTCAAACCCGCTGAAGCCACCGATAGGCATGACTTCCATCTTGCTTGCGTTAGTGATGATGGTCGCAACCTCACCGCCAAAGACTCCAACTGGGTAGCGTGCATGAATCGCGCCATGAGCCATCACATAGCGCTTGATTTCGCGCGCTGCCGTAAGGTCTGATTTGCCAGATCGCGGCGGGTTGAGCTTAGTGTGACGAACCCCTGGGTGACCGGTGGTTCGAAGTGGCGGCCCTGCTACCGGGTTTGTCGAGTTTGGCCTATTCATGGTGTCGATCGACCAGGCCAGAGGCGTGGCTGTGACGGCCAGCCCAAGAATCAGGGCCAGCCAGGCCTTTGATTTGCTCGCGAGCCCATGAACCAAAACCAAAGCGCCAATCAGAGCGGTCGACATGAAAGGAACCCAAGAGTTGTAGCCGGGGTAAATGGCCGATATCTGAAACGCCGATGCGACTGCAACAAGCCCGACGAGCGTGTACATCCAGCCGCGGCCGTTGGCAAGCAAATAGGCGAGCGCGGCGGCTACCGGTATGGCCAACACCGAGGTGTAGTACTGGTGCATTCCGGCGACGAACGAGTATTCCAAGAAGAACGTGGCAAGTGAGAAGCCGATTAGAACAAGCACCGAATCAAACTCTTGAACTAAAAAGAGCAGTGCCACGGCAACGGCGGCAGCCAGCAACAACCAGCCGACCTGGCCGGCATCCTGGGGGTTGAATAAACGCAGGATGCCGGCTTGCCCAGCGAACTTTGGCGTGAATGAACGGTAGAGCTTGGCATCGCCTGTGGCCGAGAGTCGACCGAGTGCGTTGTAGCCGAAAACCATTTCAAACGCAGAGTTTTTTAGAGTGCCACCGACATATGGACGTGCCGTTGGTGGAGTTATCGTGACAGCGAGAATCCAGAGCAGGCTGGCAAACAAACTGATGGAACCGGCGATAAGAAGGTCGACAAGCTTTTGAACTTTGCTTCGGCCAGAAACCGTAAACCAAGCAACGATTATTGCCGGCCAAATAACCCACGCCTCAATCATGTAAGTCTGAAACGCGAGTGCGACAAACAGGCCGGCGTAAATCAGTTGCTTGCGACTTGCGGTTTGCAGCGCGATCACGGCTCGATGAAATGCGAGTGCCATGGTTAGCAAGAAGAATGATTCGGGTTCATTGGAACGTGCAACAGCCGAGATGATCGGTGTTGCGATAATGACGAGCCCGGTAGCAAAGGCGACTGCATCGGCGACTGCATCGTTAGAGGTTGCAAACTTTGCAATTCGACGACCTGCTAGTGCCATCACGATGACGGCGGCGATGGTCGCGAGTGCATTTGGAATAACTAACGATGCCGTGTGGAACCCTACAAGTTTTACGAAGATTGCAGTGACCCAATACGATCCAGGAATTTTGTCGAGGCTGACAGTGCCTGCTGGGTCGACTGCGCCGAAGAGCCAGTTGCTGAAATTCAGACTCATGCTGCGAGCAACACCGCCTTGGTACGGCCCGGTTTCGTAATTGCTTGCGTTCCAGAAATAGATCAGGCCAGAACCGACGGCCAGCACGGCTAGCACTACGGCTAAGCGGAGTTTGGATGACGAGAGTTGCACTCGTAAAGGTTGGTTGCCAAGGCTGGGAGTTGGCTTGGCGTTTAGCCGAGGCATCGGCTACTTAAGGGCAGCAGCCAAACTGAACTTTTGGGCTTTTTTGAAGCACTCGGTCACGAACTTGGTGTACTTCAGGCGGTTCAGAAGCTGGTCTTCGCGGCTCTCGTTGAGGTGCCAGGTGGCACCCTCGAGCATGCGCAGCTTTACGTGCAGCTCGATCAGCTTGAGCTCGCGCTCGGTCGGGCCTGCCTCGCCGAAGTAGGCAGCGAGGTAGGCGCGCAGTAAATCGCGCTGGCCCGCCTTGCGCTCAAGCAAAATCGCTTCGATGGTCACGCCTAGGTCGTAGTAGCGCGAACCCCAGCCAGCCTCGGCCCAATCAATCATCACGGCGCGTTCTGGTTGAAAGACAATGTTCCAGAAGTGGCCGTCACTGTGAATGAAAGTGATGTCTTCGCGAGCGGTTTCGTGCGACTTGAGTTGGCGCGAGATCGAACGAGCGAACGAAATCAGATCGGGTTCGAACTCAGCGGCGTTGGCCTTGGCAAATATCGGTTTGAGCGCTCGAACCGAATTGACCGATGCCGATTTAGTTGCACCATCGCGTTCGAAGGTGTCGTGCAGTTTGCGTTGAGACAGGCCAACTAGGCGAACATGCTCAGGCAAAAGTTTGCCGACAAGAATCTCGCCTTCGATAAGTGCATAAGAGACCATGTCGTATTGCTTTAGCGGTTGACGATTCAACACCATCGGTGCCGCAACTTTTTTGTTGCGAAGCAAAATCAGATTGTCGATTTCGTGATCTAGAAATGCAACGAGTTTTTTGTTCTTGCGTACGAACTTGTAAACGCGGGCCAGGCGTTGGTTGATTACCGTGATTGATTCGTAGCGACTACGCACAACCTCAAAAGACCCGGTTGAATCGAGGCGCTCGAGAGACGCGCGAATTTCATTCGGTAGAGATTCGAACTTGATCGGCTTGGCCATGCCCTTAGTTTAAGGGCAGCGTTATTTCGATTCGCAGACCACCGAGGTCGCTTCGACCGAGGTTCATGCTGCCCGAATGGGCCTCGACAATCGAGTTCATGATTGCCATGCCAAGGCCGCTGCCGCCAGACGCCCGACTGCGCGAGGCATCAAATCTTTGAAACGCACGGATGCCGCGTTCGTATGCATCAACAGGCAGTCCCGGCCCGGCATCCTCGATGGTGAGCACCGCTGCCTTGCCGGTCTTGTGCAAGCGGATGTATGCCGCGGCCGAAGCTGGAGTGTGACGGTGCACGTTGCCAATGGCGTTGTTGAGCAGGCTGGTCAATAGCTCTCTTGAACCATTCACCGTGATACCAGGGGTGACTTCGCGCTCAACTGGCCTGCCTTGGTCGATGGCTTCGAGGTCGTCTACTGCGGTCTCGACCAGTTCTGAAAGGCCAATGGCCTCAAATGAGTTAGCCGAAACCGAGCCAGCCTCGGCCAGTTTGAGCAGCGAACTGATGGTTTCATCCATGCGGTCGACCTGCTCAACAATGCGGCCGAATGCCTTTTTACGGGCATCCTTGTCGAGGTCTTGATCGCCAGAGAGCATCTCGGAGTACCCCTTTATTACCGTCAGTGGGGTTCGCAATTCGTGCGAGGCGTCGCCCATGAATGCCTGCATGGCCTGTCGCGTTTCGCGTTCGTGGTCGGCGCTAATTTTCAGAGTTTTGATTGCGCTGCGCATGTCGATTCGAACCAAAAGCGCCAAGAGGCCGCCGCCAAAAAGAATCAGTAGCAAAGACATGATTCCGAGATTGCCAAGACTCTGGGTGCGGTCAAGTGTGATCAACGAGACGTCTTCGGCAATAATCACGAAGTCGCCACCGCTAATTTCGACGACTCGCAGCAGATACGCCGGTTTCTGATCAATCAGTTTGGCGTGTAGTTTTGCCGCAGTGAAAATCGATGCTTCGGGTTTCTCCTTGATCGAAATAGAGCTCTGCACCATCTCGGTGAGTGCGCCATCTGATGTCATGAATGAAAGTGACAGTGGGCTACCGAACTCGTCGGCAGCGAGCAACGAAGAGCTGAGCGGGTCGTTGCTCGCAGTAATTTTTGCTGCGAGTTGGTCAAGCTTGTGACTTTGTAGTCCGATTCGATTGTTGAAGTCAGTTTGAATCAGGTTGTAGCCACCAAAGACCACGGCAAGTGCAAGCAGCAAAATACCGGCTGCCGAATACCTGGTCGCGAGTTTCATCACTTCTCAACGATAGAGAACCCAACGCCTCTAACCGTCTTGATTCCGGCCCAGTCATCGGTGTGTAGTTTTTTGCGCAAATAAGAAATGTATGTGTCGAGCACGGTTACGTTGGTTGCCCAGGTGATGTCCCAGACGTGGTCAAGCAGAAGCGACTTGCTCGCAACTTTGCCACCTCGTTGCATGAGTTCGAGCAACAGTTTGAATTCCGTCGGCGAAATCTCGACCGGCTCGCCGTTTCGCGTCACGGTGTGCGCATCCTCGTCGAGAACGATCGGGCCACAGGTGAGCACTCTGGGCTCGGCCGGGTTTTTGCCGCGCAGGCGAGCCTTGATGCGAAGTACCAACTCTTCGAGGCTAAATGGCTTCGAAACGTAATCGTCGGCGCCAACCCTGAAGCCCTGAACCACATCGGCTTTGTCGTGACGGGCGGTGAGCAGAATCACTGGCATTTCAAACCCGGATGCCCGCATGCGTTCGAGAAGTTCGAACCCGTTTACTTTGGGCATGTTGACGTCGCTGATCACTAGATCGTAAGCAGATTCGTGCAGCAGAGCCATGGCCGCATGACCGTCAGAGGCGACATCGGCGCTGAACCCAGCAAGGCCGAGGGCATCGGCGAGCATGTCGCGAAGCCCCGCTTCGTCGTCGACAATTAGTAGTCTTGGGTTAGCCACAGAATGAGTCTAGGCACCAGAGAACTTGGCCAAAGAAGTCCAAGACACCACCACAACTTTTCTAAGACTTTTCTAATGACCGGTCTGCAAATCTGTATTCGAAGCAGTCCACTTCAGAAAGCGATAAAAATGAAACTCAGCAAAACCGCGATGACGCTCGCACTTTGTGTTGCAGCGAGTGTCGGCCCTCAGTTCGTCGCAGCCGCAGACAACATCACCATTGGCGCTTCTTCGACTCCGAGCGCGAGCCCGGCTCCGACCAATAAGGCAGTCAATGCACAGCGTGCTCAATACCAGGCAGCGATCACCGCATACAAGGCCGCCATTGTTCAGTTCAAGGCAGATCGCACTACCTTCGCAGAAGCCATGAAGGCATTCACTAACACCATGCAGGCCTACAACGCCGCCAAGAAGCCAGTCAACGATGTGTTCCGCGCCTCAATGACTGCAGCAAAGGCAACTCTTGATGCTGCAATGGCAGCGGCAACCACGCCTGAACAAAAGACTTCAGCCAAGACTGCCTTCAAGGCGGCAGCCACTGCAGCCGCAGCAGCTCGCGATGCAGCCATCGCGGCCCTTGGTGCAGCCCCGGTTAAGCCAGTAAAACCAGTCGCACCGGTAAAGCCAGTAAAGCCAACTCCAACTCCGAAGGGCTAGTCTTCGTAGTTTTTCTCCTAGAGAAAATCCCTCGGTCTTCGGGCCGAGGGATTTTTCACATTGTGCTTAGCAACCTATACTCACCACATGACGACTTCGATTAAGGCCCGATTTCTTTCAATGGCCGCGCTCGCGGTGGCAGCCGTCGCGATGACAGCATGCAGTGCAACCCCGAGCCCTCAGCCAAGCCAGTCACCGACCAAACAGTATGTGACCGCGCCACTCACCGGCGTTCGGTACGAGGTGGGTTCGGCTGAGGCGAGCGGCCTGAGTCGTGCATCCGTGGCTTTCAAAATCGACAACTCTGATGCCGCCCGCCCGCAGCTCGGACTGAACAGCACTGATGTCGTGTTCGATGAAATGGTCGAGGGTGGCCTCACCCGTTTTGTCGCGATCTTTCACAGCAACCAGCCGACTGCAATCGGCCCGGTTCGCAGCATTCGACCCATGGACCCAGACATTCTGAGTCCGTTTGGGGGCATAGTTTGCTATTCGGGCGGCCAAGCGCCAATCACCGCCATGATGCGCGCGACCAATGTTTTCAACGCCAGCGAGACTTCTGAGCAGGGCCAGGGCACGTTCAGTCGTGTCAAAGATCGAGTCGCCCCTCACAACGTGATCGTGAACGTGAACTTGCTGGCGACACATCATGCCGAGATTCCGGCGCCGGCTGCACAGTTCA
>JBJTNB010000115.1:0-2471 GCA_046073845.1 Micrococcales bacterium | reverse complement strand
TTTTTCTCGCTGTTGGCGAATGCCGCAACCGGAGTAATCGCTGTCGATGCAAGAACCTCGAAACCTGCAGGCGCTTCGACGACCTGATCGCCATGCGACATCCAGCAAATTTGTTCGCTCGGTTGACCGGCAAGAATCTCGCCAGCGGCGGTCACGTTCAAATCGGTTGCGCCGTATTCTTTTTTGCCGGTCGCATCAACGCGACCACCGAGTGCGTTCGCCAAAGTTTGAAAGCCGTAGCAAATGCCGAGAGTTGGAATGCCGAGTTCGAGAATCGCTGGGTCGAGTTGCGGTGAACCGGTTTCGTAAACCGAAGATGGGCCACCAGAAAGAATGATGGCGAGTGGGTTCTTCGCAGCGACCTCAGAAGCAGTGATGTTGTGGTGCACGATTTCGCTGTAGACGTTTGCCTCGCGAACGCGGCGGGCAATCAACTGCGCGTACTGCGCGCCGAAGTCGACGACAAGAACTGGGCGGTTCATTACATGGCCTCATGCTTCTGGCCCCAGTTGGCTGCGACCTTGTGAAAGTGGCGTTCGGTGAAGAACGACAAGAACGGAACCACGCCGCCAAGGGCGATGATTAGAAACTTGCCAATGCCCCAGCGAAGCATTGTGAAGAGCTGAAAGTTGCCGTAAAGGTAGGCCACATAGAGCCAGCCGTGAACGATAAGGGCAATCGTGGTCAGGCTGATGCCAGTGCTGGGCAAGCCAACTTTGGCGCCGGTGCTGGCATCGACCGAGTACTGGGCCAGGCTCAAAAGGCCGTTAGGGCCGCCGGCCCAGAGGTCAGAGCTGAGACCCAAGCGAATGCCAAACAGAACCGAGATGACCAGCAGAAATACGCCGGTGATGTAAGAGGTGATCTTGAAATAGCGCAATGCGCCGGCAAGTTTGGCTGCGTCTGGGGTGGCTGGCATGGGTCTAGTTTAACCTTCGGCTCGGGTCGCTTCGCGCTCGGCCTCAAGCGCATCCTTGACGGTTCTGTACCACAAGAAGAATGCGAATCCGCCGAAGACTGTCCACTCGATTGCATAGAACGCGCTCAGCCAGTTGATCGAACCATCTAGATAAATCTGGCCGTCGATCGGTTCGAGCATGGTGGTGAATTCGCCACCTTTACAGCTCGTGCAGACCTTCAAAAAATCTGGGTAGGTGGTCAGCGCCTGCTGCGGTGAATACAAATTGATTAGCTGGGCGATTGAAACCGAGTGCAGCAAGAACGGAGTTGCCGTGTCGATTCGCTTGGCCTGTTCGGTAGGTAACCAATACCCGGTGACTGGCAAAAATGCTGCTGGGCGAATTGAGTTCTGCACATCGAATCTCGCGGCCTCGGCCTTAAGTTCACTCGATGCACTACCGAGGGCAAGCGTTACCGACTTGCCATTTTCATCGAGTGCGTTTGCGATCACCCACCACGAGTCGTAGCTGTTCTTCTTGCGGCCGGCTACAACGTAAACGTGTTTGGTATCGAGCGACACGTTTAAGGTCACCGGCTTGGATGCAGAAATTGTCGCTGACTTATCTGTGCGATTGATGGCGCGATCGAGTTGCCACTGACCGAGCCAGGCAAATGCGGCAGCCATCACCATGGCGAATACCAATCCGCCGATGTATTTCGGTCTGCGCGCGACCGAGAAGAAACTACTGCGCGTCGTACGGGGCAACGACTACCTCGGCGCGTTGGAACTCTTTGAGATCGCTGTAGCCGGTGGTGGCCATCGCGCGACGAAGTGCACCCATCACGTTGGTGTGGCCATCGGCCGACTGCGACGGACCGTGCAGAATCTGCTGCAGACTGCCGGCTGTGCCAACATTCACGCGGCTACCGCGAGGTAGCTCTTCGTGCGCGGCCTCTTGACCCCAGTGCCAACCACGGCCAGGTGCCTCTTCGGCGCGAGCAAGAATGGTGCCGAGCATGACGGCATCTGCCCCGAGAGCCAGCGCCTTGGCGATGTCGCCCGAGGTGCCCAAGCCGCCATCGGCGATGACGTGAACGTAACGGCCGCCAGACTCATCCATGTAGTCGCGACGAGCGCCAGCGACATCGGCCACAGCGGTAGCCATTGGCGCATGGATGCCGACCACCTTGCGAGAGGTCGATGCGGCTCCGCCGCCGAAGCCCACGAGCACGCCGGCAGCACCGGTGCGCATTAGGTGAAGTGCTGCGGTGTAGGTCGATGCACCGCCGACAATCACAGGAACATCGAGTTCATAAATGAACTGCTTGAGGTTCAGTGCGCCGGTTGACTTCGAAACGTGCTCTGCCGAAACGTTGGTGCCGCGAATCACGAAAATGTCGACACCCGCCTTGATGACGGTCTGGTAAAACTCTTGCGTGCTCTGCGGTGAAAGTGCACCGGCAACAGTCACACCCGCTGCGCGAATTTCTGCGATGCGATCGCGAATCAATTCGGCCTTGATTGGTGCTGCGTAGATTTCTTGCAAGCGAACGATCGCGCGTTCGGCTGG
>JBJTNB010000114.1:0-5354 GCA_046073845.1 Micrococcales bacterium | reverse complement strand
CTTTGCGGTAATTGGTGAAGAGTTCGGCCTGATTTGTTCGGCTGTGGTTATCGGAATGTTCGTAGCACTCGGCATCATTTTGATTCGAATTATGAATCGAAGCCAAGACCTCTGGGCGAAATTCGTGGTGGGCGGCGTTTTTGCTTGGTTGATCTTTCAGGCGCTAGTGAACATCGCCGTAGTGCTGAGCCTGCTGCCTGTTCTGGGTGTGACTTTGCCGATGATTTCATCTGGTGGTTCGTCTTTGATTGCGAACCTCATGGCCATCGGTGTGGTGCTTGCCATCGAACGGCGAAACAGCGGCACGGATGCTCCAATGCGCCGAACCCAAAAGCGCCGTCCGCAAAAGGCGCGCCGATGACCGCATACCTACTTACCGGCGGAGGTACAGCCGGGCATGTGAACCCCTTGCTTTCGCTGGCTGACGCCATCCGGGCTGATGAACCTAATGCAGAGATTGTCGCGCTTGGAACGGCCGAGGGGCTTGAAGCCAATCTTGTTCCGGCTCGCGGTTACCAGCTTGAAACCATCGAACGGTTGCCATTTCCACGAAAGCCGTCTGGCTATGCGTTGGCATTCCCATTCAAATTTGCACGAGCAGTTAAACAGATCCGTTCTTTGATTAAGCGCGATTCAATCGATGTCGTTGTCGGTTTTGGTGGATACGCGAGCGCACCGGCTTATGTGGCGGCTCGTTTCGAAAAAGTTCCAATTGTGGTTCATGAGGCCAATGCCTTGCCTGGTATCGCTAACAAACTTGGTTCTCGGATTGCCACCAAGATCGCCGTGGCATTCACCGGAACTGGCCTACCGAATGAAATTGTCACCGGTATGCCACTTCGCAAAGAAATCGAACAGCTTGTCACATCTTCACGCAAGGCCGAGGCGCGAAATCACTTCGGACTTGATCCAGACTCGTTTACTTTGCTCGTTACAGGTGGCTCGCTTGGCGCCAAGAAACTCAACGACGTCATCGAGGCTTCACGAACCAAATTGCAGGCAGCTGGCATCCAAGTTCTTCATATCGTTGGTGGGCGCAGTGACCTTGCTCCAGAATCGAGCAAAGGTTACGTGCGATTGACCTATTGCGACCGCATGGATCTGGCAATTGCCTCGGCCGATTTCGCCGTGTCACGTGCTGGTGCATCTACGGTTGCCGAATTTTCAGCAGTTGGTCTTCCGGCCCTTTACGTGCCATACGCGGTCGGCAATGGCGAGCAGAAGCACAACCTGCGCGGGCTATTGGGGGCTGGCGGAGGGGTGATGGTCCTCGATAGAGATTTCACAGAGGCTTACGTGGCCGCTGATTTGATTCCGCTTATCTCTAGTTCAAAGCAACTGGCGGCAATGGCCAAGGCGGCCAAGTCGGTTGGAATCGTCGATGGCACGGCTCGGTTACTGTCGCTGGTGCAGAGCGTGTTGCCTAAGTCAGACAGAGCCTGAGCCGTAATCTTCTAAGACGATGATTAAGCCCGACTACTCGCAACAGGTTCCTGAAGACCTAGGTCTCGTCCACTTTGTCGGCATCGGCGGTTCTGGAATGAGCGGAATCGCTCGCATGCTGATGGGCATGGGGCATAAGGTGACGGGAAGCGATCTACGCGATAGCGACAACGTGAAAGAACTTCGCCAACTGGGTGCAGAAATTCACATTGGGCACGATGCTGCCAACCTGGGCAACCCCGACACGGTTGTGGTCACTTCTGCACTTTGGCCAACTAACCCCGAATACCTTCTTGCTAAAGAGCGTGGCATACCTGTAATTCACCGCTCGCAGGCGCTCGAGTATTTGACCAGACATCACCGCGTGGTTGCCGTTGCCGGTGCTCACGGCAAGACCACATCAACTGGAATGATCATCGTCGCTTTGAAGCACTTAGGCGCAGACCCAAACTTTGTGAATGGTGGCGTTATCGCCTCGCTCGGGGTTTCATCTGGAGCCGGCAAAGACGACCTATTCGTAATCGAGGCAGACGAATCTGACGGCTCGTTTTTGCACTACGACACTTCTGTTGCTCTAGTCACAAACGTGGACGCGGATCATCTTGACCATTACGGCAGCGAAGAGGCATTCGAGGCCGAGTTCGGCCGGTTTGCCGGGCAGGCGCGCGAATTCGTCGCCATCAGCTCAGATGACCCTGGGGCAGTGCGGATAACAAAGTTGATTCACGACAAGCGCATCCTCACGTTTGGCAAAGCGGCAACTGCCGATGTGTGCCTAACCGAAATAGATGCATCCGGCCCGATGGTTAGCTTCACGCTTTCATTCGAATCGACAAGCTATTCGACGCAATTGCGCATCCCGGGTGAGCACAATGCGATAAATGCCGCCGGCGCGTTCGCAGTTCTTGTCGGCCTTGGCTATGAGCCGAACTCAACTCTTGCCGCAATCGCCGAATTTGATGGCACCGGTCGTCGATTCGAACTTCACGGCGCCGTGCGAGGCGTCAGCGTTTATGACGACTTCGCTCACCACCCAACTGAGGTCGTCGCTGCGCTTAAAGCTGCTAGGGCAGTGGTCGGCAACGGAAAACTTATTACAGTCTTTCAGCCGCACTTGTATTCACGCACTCGAATGATGCACCGCGAGTTCGCCGAGGCCCTAAGCGCTAGCGACGAAGTAGTCGTGCTCGATATCTATGCGGCTCGCGAAGATCCAGAGCCAGGCGTTACCGGCGAATTGGTCAGCAATTCATTTGTCGACAAAGCACGCGTTCATTACGTTCCAAACTGGGATGACGCACCGGACGTAGCCGCGAAGCTTGCCAACGCTGGCGACTTCATTGTGACGATGGGTTGTGGCGATGTTTATCGAATGGTGCCGCAGCTGCTTGAGGCGCTCGATAAATAATGCGTCGCCCGCCCGAACGCTCGGGTTCATCTCAGAAGAAGCCCACGCAGAATGTGGTGCGTTCGCTCGATGAACGCCGTGCCCAGAAAGCCGCCAAGGCCCCGCGCTCGCCCAAGGCTCCGCCGGCTAGAGGCCGGCAGGCACCTGGCCGTACAGGCGTCGCTGCCGTCGCAAAAAAACGTGGCGTAAGAGTCTCGCGTGAACAGCGCAAAGAAATCAGATCGACAATCAAGCGTTTTACGAATCAGAGTCGTGGGCGCAGGGCAGTGGTGTTCACATTCCTGGGTTCGTTCGCGGCCCTGTTGTTACTTGTAATCGCGACCCTTACCACTCCGCTAATCGCTGTCGAAAAGGTACGAATCACTGGATTGAACGTAGTTTCAGAGAAACAGGTGCGAAAAGCTCTAGGCGATCAGATCGGCGTGCCGCTATCACTAATTAACCAGCAGCACATAGTAGATGAGCTCTCTGGCTTCAAGCGCATCGAGAGTGTGTCTGTCGTTGCCGAGTTGCCGCACACGTTGCACGTTGCGATTGTTGAACGTTCACCGATTTCGATTGTGGTGGTGGGTGGAGTGGCCTACCTCTATGACTTGGCGGGCATCCGCCTTGGTACTGCACGACCGTCAGACATGTATCCACTGATCAGTAGTTCAGGTGAACCTGCAACCAGTGCGAGTTTCAAAGAAGCCATCGATGTCTTGTTGGCTTTACCTGCCACATTGCTATCGAAAGTCGCAAGCGTGAATGCAACCAGTCAAGACAATGTGGCGCTTCAACTTCGTGGCTACGCCGGGCAGAAGATTATTTGGGGCGATGCTTCGCGCGGCATTTTGAAGTCGCGAGTGCTCGCGGCCTTGATGGTGAACCAGAAGGCAACCGATCGAGTGACTTACGACGTGTCGAGCCCGGATGCACCAGTCGTGCGCTGGCGCTAATCAAGACACGCCCGAGCAAATCCGCTTGAAATGTACCTCCTAGCCCTATTTTTTAGGCGCGGTGTTGTCGAAGCGCCAGAGTCTAAGCCTTAACCAAAGGTTTAGGGTTTGAAAGATTCGATTCTTAGCCGCATGAGATTTCGGAGGAAACAATGGCCAGTTTGAACCAGAACTACCTGGCGGTCACCAAGGTTGTCGGTGTCGGTGGGCACGGTGTAAACGCCATCAACCGCATGATCGACCGTGGTCAGCGCGGTGTTGAATTCATTGCAATCAACACGGATGCACAGCAGCTTGTCTTGAGCGAAGCCGACGTCAAGATTGACATTGGTCGCGAAGTCACCCGCGGTCTCGGTGCTGGTGCGGACCCAGCCGTTGGTCGTCGCGCCGCAGAAGACCACCAAGATGAAATCGAGATGGCACTTCGCGGTGCCGACATGGTTTTTGTCACCGCTGGTGAGGGCGGTGGCACCGGAACCGGCGCATCGCCGGTGGTGGCCCGTATCGCTAAGTCGCTTGGAGCCCTGACAGTTGGTGTAGTTACCACACCTTGGGCTTACGAGGGCAAGCAGCGCGAGTCTAAGGCCGAGCAAGGCATCGAAGAGCTTCGTGCCGAAGTCGACACACTCATCATCATTCCGAACGAATTACTGATTAAAAACACCAACTCGTCAGTGACAGTTCTCGAGGCGCTTCGCCTAGCCGATGATCCGCTAGTGGCCGGTGTGCAGGGAATCACAGACCTGATTGTCAATTGGCACCTCATCAACGTCGACTTCGCCGACGTTCGCGCAGTGCTAACCGGCGCGGGTTCCGCTCTTATGGGCATTGGTGCCGCTAAGGGCGAAGACCGTGCGATTCGGGCAGCCGAAGCCGCGATCAGCAGCCCGATGACAGACACCACTATCGATGGCGCACTCGGAGTGCTGGTTTTGGTCGAAGGTTCTGCAACCATCGGTATGCACGAGCTCAACCAGGCATTCATGTTGATCAAAGAATCTGTCGATGAAAATGCAAACATCATCGCCGGTCTTTCTGTCGATGACACTCTTGGCGACGAAGTTCGCGTGACGGTAGTTGCCGCGGGTTTCAAGAACGGTGCGACTCGCCGTCGCGTTAGCGATAGTCGTCCGCTGTTCGCCTCGACCCCAGAGGTTCCTGCCGCACCAACCCAGGATGAGCCAATCTCATTCGGTTCAGGTAACGGCTTGAAGTTCGACAGCACGCCAGCGACAGAGCCTGTCGATGTGATCGAAGAAACTTACGTAGCGCCTCCTGCTCAACCGGTCAAACCTGTTTACGGCGACGACCTCGACATTCCAGACTTCCTGAAGTAAGTCGATGTCGGCTCTAGCCGAGCGGTACGCGGCGGTTCAAGCGAGAATCGCCACGAGGCTCTCTGATTTGGGGCGTTCTGCCGAAGATGTCACGCTGATAGTTATCTCTAAAAACCACCCAGCAGACCTGGTGCGAGAGCTTGCATCTCTTGGCCAGGTCGATTTTGGTGAAAACCGAGATCAAGAAGCCTCGCCGAAGGCGCAAGGCGTGAGCGACATCCCAGGGTT
>JBJTNB010000113.1:0-3887 GCA_046073845.1 Micrococcales bacterium | reverse complement strand
AACTTGTAGTTGATTTCACCCTGACCTGCAGTGCCAACTTCGTGGTGGCTGCGCTCAACCTTTAGGCCAGCTGCCTCTAGCTCGAGAACGATGCTATCGCGCATGTCAGCGTGCTGGTCAACTGGTGAAACAGGGAAGTAGCCGCCCTTGTAAGGAGTCTTGTTGGCGAGGTTTCCGCCTTCTTCCTTGCGACCTGAGTTCCATGCTGCTTCGCTCGAGTCGATGAAGTGCATCGAGCTGTTCTGCTTGTACTCGTAGCGAACGTCATCAAAGATGAAGAATTCTGCTTCTGGTGCGAAGAACGCGGTGTCTGCAATCCCAGTGGTACCGAGGTACGCCTCTGCCTTTTTAGCAACCTGACGTGGGTCGCGAGCATAGATTTCGCCGTTACGCGGGTTGTAGATGTCGAAAACCATTACCAAAGTCTTTTCAACGCGGAAAGCGTCAAGGTAAGCGGTGCTTACATCTGGGATGAGCTGCATGTCTGATTCGTGAATAGACGCGAAGCCGCGAATAGACGAACCATCGAACAACTGACCGTCGCGGAAGAACTCCTCGTCGATCATCGATGCAGGAAGGTTGAAGTGCTGCTGCACACCAGGTAGGTCGGTGAAGCGAACGTCAAGGAACTTTACGTCGTTTTCCTTGATGTAGCTAACGACCTCAGATGCGTTCTTGAACATGTGAATGCCCTTCGATAACTGAAGCGAAATGGGGTACGTGGCGCGTCTTTGAAGCCAACGGGTTCAGTTTATCTGCGTGCAGAAGGGGCCGGCGCCGATACATGTTTCGGCTTTGTAAAAACTTAGGGCGGATCAGCGTTGGCGAGGCTGGCGGACCTTGTTTGGGTCCATGCCCTTAGGTACCGGGATGTTGGTTCCGATCGAATCAAGGCGGTTAGCCACGGCCGAAACCTCTGAACGATCAAGGCTTCGCTTGAGCTTGAAGATTGTGGCGGCCAGTTTGGCCAACGGAATAGAGTGCGGGTCGCCAACCACGACATATAGGGCCGTAATGGTTACGCCATTAGCTACGCGGGCGGCTTTGCGACGTTCGTCTTCGACCATCGCTTGAACGCGAGCTTTTGAGGTGCCCTCGCCAATCAACACGATTCCGGCTGGGCCAACAGCGCGGTAAACGAGTTCTTGGGTTTTCGGGCTGACGTGCACTGGCATTTCGTTGAAACGCCATCCTCGACGAAGGGCTGAGCTCAAAACTGCACCCGTTGCCCCTGGTTGTCCTTCAAAACGCATGTAGGCGGCAGCCTCTGCCCGGCGCGACATGATGATCATGGCAAGAAGTAGACCCGCAGTGGCGCCAAGCAAGCCCCACATGATCGAAGCGACGACCGACCCTGGAGCGATCGCATTGGCTATCAACAGACCGGTAGCCAGAAGTCCAGCGAATGCTGCGACAGACCACAGGACTGCGCGCTTGTCGGTCTTTGCGGTCAATGCATAGACCTGCATTAGTTGACGGATGCGACCTGGTTCGCGTTTGATCTTCTCGGTTTTAGCCATGCGCAATAGCCTAAACGATTAGTGAGCGGCCTGTTCGAACCCCTGGGCGAGTGCCGCATCGGCAAGATGGCGAAGCTCTGCCGGAATTTCGCGACCCTTCTTAACCATCGAAGATGCCCAGAGGCGGCCAGCGCGGTAAGACGAACGAACCAGTGGCCCGCTAAGGACACCCAGGAATCCCATTTCTTCGGCAACGGCATTTAGCTCAACGAACTGTTCTGGTTTCACCCAGCGGTCGATCGGGTGGTGGCGTGGCGTGGGGCGTAAGTACTGAGTGATTGTGACGATGTCTGTTCCTGCGCCGTGCAGGTCTTGCAAAGCCTGGATGATCTCATCGTCTGTCTCGCCCATGCCAAGAATTAGGTTCGATTTGGTCACCATGCCCGCATTGCGAGCCTGAGTGATGACGTCGAGTGAACGCTCGTAGCGAAAGGCCGGACGAATGGCTTTGAAGATTCTAGGCACAGTCTCAAGGTTGTGAGCAAAAACTTCTGGTTTGGCGTCAAAGACCTGCTGAAGAAGTTCAGGTTTGCCAGAGAAATCAGGTACCAAGATCTCTACGCCGGTTCCCGGTGATTGTTGGTGAATCTGGCGAATGGTTTCGGCATATAGCCAAGCACCCTCATCCTCGAGATCATCTCGAGCCACTCCGGTGACCGTTGCGTACCTAAGATTCATTTGCTTGACCGAATCGCCGACGCGTCGTGGTTCATCCGAGTCGAAATCTGCTGGCTTTCCGGTATCGATCTGGCAAAAATCGCATCGACGAGTGCACTGCGATCCGCCAATCAAGAAAGTCGCCTCGCGGTCTTCCCAACATTCGAAGATGTTTGGGCATCCGGCCTCTTGGCAGACCGTGTGCAAGCCCTCGTTTTTCACGAGAAGCTGAAGCGATTGATACTCAGGGCCCATTTTCGCGCGAGTCTTGATCCACTCGGGCTTGCGTTCGATAGGCACCGAGGCATTGCGCACTTCGATGCGCAGCAATTTCTTTTCAGGTTTTTCGTTCATCGTCGACTCTGTATCTCGCCAAGGTGGCGTTTGATCACTTCTGCAGCCATCGCTGGGGTGATGGTTCTTTCAGTAAGCAAGCTCAGTGTTGTGGTCTTCGCGTCGCGGATTCCACAAGCAATGATGGTCTCATAGGGGTCGAGCGAGTTATTGCAATTCAGTGCAAAGCCATGCATCGTAACTTTTTCTGCAACACGGATGCCGATTGCGGCGACCTTTTCAAAGTTGCCATTCACGTCGACCCAAACGCCACTTCTACCGCTGACTCGTTCACCCACCACGCCGAATTCGGCGATGCTGTCAATTAGAACCTGCTCTAACCAACGAACATATCCAACTACGTCGATAGGGTCGGGTAGTTGCATGATTGGGTAACCAACTAGTTGGCCCGGGCCATGCCAGGTAATCTTTCCGCCGCGATCCACATCGATGACCGGTGTTCCGTCAGTGGGCCTCTCGTCGGGTTCGGTTCGCTTTCCTGCTGTGAATACCGGCGCGTGTTCGAGAAGTAGCACCGTATTGCCTATTTGCCCGGCTGCCACTTTGGCATGAACGTCACGCTGGGTTTGCCAAGCAAGCTCGTAATCCACAAAATTTGGGTCGAGGCCTACAGTTTCGAACAATGGCACCACAACAGTTTAAATCCACAGATTTGGCAATCTATTCCAAAACAGTGAATTCAGCCCCGATGCTATTGAAATGCATACGAATCGGATCAGACCGCCCCTACTTTTCACAAATTGGTATGCCGCCTGGTTGAGTGCTGCCGAACGGGGCGAAGCCGTAAAGCCAAGTCTTTACAGCAATGGTCGCGTCTACTTTGAGAGCTCGGTTAGCGGGTTGAAAGCCAGACCGGGCGGCAAGCGAACAATGTTGCTTGTGGGCATCCTTGGGGTGGTGAGCTGTGGAGTCTGGCTTATAAGCAGCAATTCATACAGTCCGCAAGTCTCCCGAGTGCCACAAGCAGTTAGCGGTCAAAGTGCTTTCGGTAGTCGACCAACGGTGTCTGAACCACTAAAGGTCAGTTGCCCACCAAAGAGTGGCCAATTATTCACTGATTACTTAGAGCAAAACTCAAAGGCCCAGGTGACCAGCGATTTGCAGATTGGCGAACTACGCAGAGCACGCATTGTGACGGGCTGTGAGTCCGGTGAAGTAGTTGTTTCGTTGAGTCAATCGGCATCAGGGTGGTTAATAGACAAAGTGACCCACCCTTCTGGGCAGGTCACTAAGTCAAACGAAAACTAGAAGCCGAGATTACCGGTGAAGTTTGCTTCTTCGAGACGCGCCTTGACATCGACCAAGAATCGGCTCGCATCAGCACCGTCAATCAGTCGGTGGTCGTACGAAAGCGCC
>JBJTNB010000112.1:0-8773 GCA_046073845.1 Micrococcales bacterium | reverse complement strand
TGCCCCCGAACTTGATGCCCCCGGGCTCGCAGCAGCCGATGGCGAACCTGCGCGCAGCGATGAAAGATCGTATGCGCCGCGCATCCTTGCGTTGATGTCTTCAGCCATTAGAGAGTCGAAACGCTAATTAGGCCTTGAGTGGCGCCGATCAGGGTGATTTGGCCAGCATCATCGACCGCGGGTACATAGAACAGAAGCATGTCGCCGTAGACAGACTTCACGCCGAGCGACGAACCATTCGAGCCAAGCAATAGTTTCTCTTCTGCGCCAACCTTCACGGCAGAGCCGGCTTTGGTCGGCTTGATCGTGTCGATGTCGGACTGGTAGACCGCCACGAGCGCACCGCCATCAGATGTGGCCAGAGAGATCACGTTCGGGTCGCCGAGAGTATGGCTGAATTTGATGTTCGCCTTTTTCAGCTGAACAATCTGTGCCTGCTGCGCGCCAGATACCTGAGCGTAGAACTGGTTATTCAGGTCGAACAACGGTGCCTTCACGCTGCTCTGGCCGAGGTTCAACACCTCGCCGAAAATCGCTGGCAACTTGTTCGGGGACACCTTCAAGAAAAGCGATGCAGGGTCAACCATGATTGCACCCTTGTCGCTCGGTGGCGTTGCGGGAATCTTTGCCCCAGGCATCAGGCGAATCGTGAACCAAACTTTGTAATTGCTGCGAGGGGTGTCTTGCTGCAGCACCAGCATCTGCGGCAGGTTGGTGTCGCCCTTTTCATCAGTAACCGCCATCCAAGTGCGCGGCCACACCTGCGCCGCAGCTGGAATGCTGAATTGAATCGGCGAGGCAACAATTTTCGGCATGCCTGCAATGCGTGAGTTGAGTTTGCGAAGTTGGTAATTGGTTAGGCGAACTTGCAAAGCCGCTCCGGCAAATCGTTCTGTCAGCGCATCTTTGTTCAGGCTGGTGTCGGCATCGGTGGCTACACCGGCAACCTCACCAAGAATTCGCTTCACCTGTGAATCGAGCAATGTGACTGGCTGAACCTGGGCAGTAGAACTTGGATGCGCCGACGAAGCTGTAACCGGCTTGCTTGGCGCGCACGCGGTCAGCAACGTGAGGGTCAGCCCAGTTGAAACGATGGCGGTAAAACGTGCCGCGCGGCGACCGCGAACCGGTTTTCCGAAAATTGACCGGTAGCGGTATCGGGGTGGGCGCGGTGCTTTCGGGGTTCGACGGCGAGGGCCACGGTTGATTCGCATCTGGCAGTAAACCAAGATGATCAAGAACGCTGCCACCGCCATAAGCGCCAGCCCCGTCCAGATTAAGATATTCGAAATTGTTGGGTCGAACAGGCCAGCCCAAACAATCTTGATTTGCGCTGGGGCTGCCGAACTTCCGTTGCTTGCAATCAAAGCAGCACCGGACTGCTCGGCATCGATGGCAAGCGACCCCTTCAGGGTGGTCTTTGCTTCTGCGCGCCAAAGGTCTGAGCCCGATGGGTCAACCGGTGCCAGCGAACCAGGCTTATTAGTTACCGCAAAACCCGCCTTCAAATCACCGGTGACCGTGGCCGAGTTCGAGTCGCCCACGAAGGCGTTAATGTCGGCCTCGCGCCCACTAGCGATAAACACTGCACCACCTGCAGAGGCTGTGATGGTCGGGTTTCCGGGATGCGAAGCGATAACCGCTGCCGGGATCACCAAATACGGCGCGTTTGCGGTCGACTGAATCGTGGTGGTGTAGAAATCAGGCGGTGCCAAGATGGTGCGCTGGGCCACGCCGGTTAGGGTCGACGCGATGGCCACCACAAGGATGCCTAACGCGACCACAAAACGCATGCCAAAACCAATCAACTAAACTCATGAGAGGCGTTTAACGCCTGTGGATAAGTCTAACTAAGTCGCTAGGAGGCTGTTTTGGCCGATTTCGAACACGAGTTCCCTGTGGTCCTGCGCGGCTATGAACGCGAGGCCGTAGAAGACGCCATTCGCGACATGCGCCGTGAATTACTTACCCTCAGTGCCCAAAACGCCCAACTTGCCACCGAATTGCGTGAAGCCAGCAACCGACTGCTCGAAGTCGAAGGTCAGCTCACCGAAAGTCAAAGCCCGAGTTATGCCGGAGTTGGCGCCAAGGCGGCCCTAATCCTCTCGACTTCAGAAGAACAGGCGAAACGCCTGGTTCTCGAAGCCGAAACCGAGGCAAACGCGATTCGCAAGTCAATCGAAGAAGAAGTTGCCGATCGACGTCGCGAAGCGCAGGACTACTACGAATCTCTGGTAGCCGAAGCTCAGCGACGAGCCGACCGCATCATCAACTCTGCAACCGTCGAATTTGAGAGCACAGTCGCCGAAGGCAAGAACCGGTCAGCCGAAATTGTCGATGAGGCTGTGCGCGAGGCCGGTTCGATTCGCGGCGCGATTGCCACTGAAGTCGCCAAGATGCGCGCCTCGACCAAACGCGAAACCGAAGCACTTCGTGCCAAGGTTGACCGCGACCTTGCCGAACGCAAAATGATCACCCAACGTGAAATTTCACAGCAACTCGACTATGCATCTGCCCTTGCCCTGATCAGTGATCAGGCTCGTTCCGACCTAGAGCTTGAACTAACTGCCCGACGCGCAGACGCCGAGGCTACTTACTTGCGCAAGCATCAAGAGGCAGTCGCCGCTACCCAGCGATATCTAGACGACGCCAATGCGCAACTTCAACTGGCCATGACTCGCGCAAATGCCGCTCGAATGGAGTCAGAGACTCTCGAGGCAGCCGCACGCGCCATCAACCAAAAACTCACCGAAGAAACCCGTGCCAAGGTCGATGCCATGTTGGCCGCGGCCGAAGCCGAATCGCGACAGATTATTGAGCGGGCATCGGCCGAGGCCGTTGAAATGCTTCGTGAGTCAGAAATCAAACTGCGTCGCCTCGAGGTTGAACGTGAATCTGTCGGGCAGTACGTCAACAACTTGAAGCAGGTTTTCGAGCGCCTGCAGTCAAACCTGAACATCAACTAGCGACTGGGGCGGGCCATGAGCGAAAACAAAAACACCAGGCTGACTAACGGCTTTCAGTTTGGCCTTCTGGGCGGGCTGGGTGTACTAACCGCACTGACCCTGGGCAGCATGGTTACCTCGCTAGCCAACATCTTCACCTACGTCTTTGCCGCCATCTACATCGCGCTAGGCCTCGACCCTGTCGTGAGCTTCTTGGAGCGTCGCAAAATGAGACGCCCATTGGCCATCGCTACGGTTTTGGTGGTGTTCTTCGGCCTGATCGGCAGCCTGATTTGGGCAGCCGCCCCAACCCTGGTGCATCAAACCGAGCGGTTCATGGTGCAGGCGCCATCAATCCTCAAGGATGCGACTGCCCTCGACTGGGTCGTTCGCCTCGACGCACAATTCGGTGGTGCGATTAGCAACGCATTGAACAGTTTTGGCACCTACCTGAGCGATGCCAAGAACTGGCCTGAGCTTCTAGGTGGCGTGGTTCAGGTTGGAATCACGATCTTCAACGGCTTCTTCGCCGGCTTGATCATCATGATTCTCACGATCTATTTCATGGCTTCGCTGCACGGATTCAAAGAGTGGCTCTACCGATTAGTGGCAAAACGCAGCCGCCAAAACTTCATCAGCATCAGTGAACAGATTTCTAACTCGATTGGCCGGTACGTAATCGGTCAGGTCAGCATTGCGGCGACTAACGCCATCCTAGGTTTCATCATGATGACCATCGTCGGGGTGAACTATTCGGTATTGCTAGCCTTCGTGACTTTCTTCTTCGCCATGATTCCACTCGTCGGTTCAGTCACCGGCGGCGCAATCGTTTCGCTGGTTGCCCTATCGGTATCTCCGACTGCCGCCCTCGTAATGGCGATCTACTATGTGCTTTACATGCAGGTTGAGGCTTACGTAATCAGCCCTCGCGTAATGCGTCGCGCTGTTGACGTGCCTGGTGCCGTTGTGGTTGTTGCCGCACTCGCTGGTGGAACCCTGCTCGGAATTCTTGGCGCCCTAGTTGCGATTCCGGTGGCGGCTTCGATCATCTTGATCATTCGCCAGGTTTGGATGCCGAAGCAAGACCTAGAGGTCTAAGCGCTGAAAGTCGTCGGCAAAGGATACGCCGCCGGGTTTACCGCCTTCACGATTTCATCGAGCACACGCTTGGTTGCGACTTCACCAACCCAAAGATGCTTGGCAGCTTCAACCGCGATCACCTCTGAATGTGGAACGGCCTCGAATCGCTCGGATGCCTCTGCCGGCTGCAGATAATCATCAAGTTCAGGAACCACCGCAATCAGCTTTTTGTTGCTACCCGCCCAGCGTGCGAGTTCAGCCTGAGTCGTGCGGCGAAGCGGTGGCGAGAGCAGAATTGCACCGACTACTGGCTCGTCTAGGCCATATTTGAGTGCGAGTTCGGTGCCGAAGCTCCAGCCAACCAGCCATAGGTTCGGCAAGCCGCGATCGATGGCAAACTGCACTGCAGCCCGAACATCGTGGCGCTCGGTAACCCCATCGCCAAAAGCGCCCTGGCTCTTGCCGTGCGGCGACTCGGTGCCGCGGGTGTTGAAACGAAGCACCGCCAAGCCAGCCTGCGCTGGCAAGCGGTTGGCGGCCTTGCGATAAACGTGAGAGTCCATGAACCCACCATGAGTAGGTAACGGGTGAAGCATGATCAACGTTGCAACGGGCTGCCCTACCTCAGGCAAGGCAAGCTCACCAATTAGTTCAAGGCCATCCTGGGTGTGAAGTGTGATGGCTTCGCGTCGGCTCGGCAACTCAACCGATGAACGCACCTCGATAACTTCGGTCAAAGCAGAGGCCCCTGAAACGATTTCCAACAGGCAGTGTGAAAATGACGACGGGTTGCGATGTCGCGATGGGCATCCCAAGCGACGATGTGCGAAACACCTTTTTGAATCGAGACGTGGCAGTGCGGGCAAACCCAGGTCTTACCGTCTTCAGCGTTAACGCCGGTCGAACTCTGCACGGTGTACTCGACACCGTTCTTGATTTCGTTTCGCTTCAGGCCGCCACGAACACGATCGAGATCAAGTTCGACGTGCTCTTCTCGCTTGGCATTGCGAGTCTTTTTCGGCCGATTGCTGCGTGGCACTAGTACCAGCCGAATTTGTTCGAGTGCGCAAGAGCGCCACATGGCGAACCGTAGCGACCCTTGATGTAGCTCAGGCCCCAGCGAATCTGAGTTTCGGGGTTGATCAGCCAGTCTTCACCGGCCGATGCCATCTTGGCCCCAGGTAGCGCCTGCGGAATGCCGTACGCGCCAGAAGACGAATTCACAGCATTTACACGCCAGTTCGACTCGCGGTTCCAAAGTGTGACCAGGCACGAATACTGCTCTGAGCCGTAGCCCATGTCGAGAAGTTGCTGAAGTGCAAACTGTTTGGATGTGCCCGGGGCAGGCAAGTCAGCATTCGACACGAAAAGCGCCGAAGCATCGCTGCCGGTCACGACGTTAAACCCTCCGCGGGCAAACGAAATTTGTTGAGTAGAGGCAAGCCCATAGCTTTGGGTTGGATCGTTGGCATTGAAAATCATCGATGCCGACGCACTAACCATGGTGCCCGAATAAGGGTCGACTACCGAAACGAGAGACCAGGCGACTACTGCGAAGAATCCCCAACCGAACCGCACGGTTCGACGGTTGAGCATCGGCAAAACGCTGCTGTGACCAGCCCAAAACGCATGCGCGCGCGGAAAGAGGCGCTGTGAAAGCGTTGGTTTTTCGAGTACGTGCTTGCCCATAAGAGATCTAATCCAAGTTTAACCTCGGCCAACAGGCCTGAACAAGGCTAAATCGGCCCACTCAGGAGGTTGGCAGGGTTTTGCTTGGGCAGGTCGTCAAAACAGCCTGCATAGCGGCCTTTTCGCCGACTGTCACCCAAAGTTTGTACTTTCGCTTGACCGCAATCTGCCTGGCCACGTAGTTGCAACGGTAACTAGCGTTTGGAGGCAACCAGGATGCGGCATCCGAGTCTGATTTGGCCTCGTTAGTCGGGCCGTCCACAGCCAACAGATTCAGCGGGTCGTTGTACAGGTTGTAACGCAGTGTCGCAGGGATTGTCGAGGCTCCGGTCTCCCAGGCGTTTGAGAGAGCGACAACGTGATCGATTTGAACCGCAAGCGAGGTCTTGACCCCGCGCACGAAGTTGATGGTCTTGCCCGTGTATGGGTCGTGCAAAACACCTGACTCGACAATGCAGGTCTCGCCCGTTCGCCAAATTACCGAAGTGAAGTCGCGCTTCAGAATGTAGTTTCGGGTGTCGCAAGAACCAATCTGTCCCCAGCCATCGCTAAATGCGGCGCGCGAATAACCGTTATGCGATGACCAAGAGTGCACTTTGAGCGCGGAAAGTGCCGAAGTGGCTTTGACTGCGGTCGCAGCTTGGGTCGGGGTTGCAGAGCTGGCTGCAGACGCAATGAAAGTTCCTGCAATCGCAACTGCGGCGAGCTTACGAGTTGCGCTCGATGTGAAGAATCTGAATGACTCGATCGATAAAGGCATCAACTTGGTTTTCTGCATAGCCGCCCCTCTGCGCTGTGAAAACTGTTCGGCGAACCTCAGCCATGATCAACTCTTCATGGTTGACCAGATGCTCCAAAATTAGATTGCACAATTTATCGACCTGCTTGCGGCTGTAGCCACGAGAAGGCCAGGCTACTCGCGAGAAGCGCTGCCCCTTAGGTCGTTCGATTCGCCCACGAACCAATTCAGTTACTCGCTCGAGTTGATCTGAAATTGCAAAGTTTCCGCGTTGTTCGCGTTTGCGAGTTAGCTCGCGGTCAGCAAGCGCATCCTCGATGCGATCGAGGGCGGCATCTACTTTGTCGACCTCGTAGCCACCCTTAATTAGGTCAAACTCGGTTTCGCGAATCTGATCGGCAGCCAGCAGATAACCCTCTGGGTGGTCATACTGGTCGCGAGCCATGGTGATGAAGGCGTCGACCTGGCTCGGCTCGTAGCCGAACTTCGAGCCGCTGACGTTTGGAAACTGATTTGGCACGGGGTAATTCTCTCAAATCAAACTGACGTTAACCGCCTTAGAGCGGAAAGAACACGGTGGCGATCATGTATGCCGCCAACGCCGAAGGCAGAATCGAGTCGAGGCGATCCATCACACCGCCATGGCCCGGCAAAATCGAGCTCATGTCTTTGACCCCTAGGTCGCGTTTGATCATCGATTCGGCCAGGTCGCCAAACACGGCGGTCAGGGTGAGTGCGCCCGCAATCACGATGCCCCACCACCAATCGATGTGTAGCCAGAAGATTGCCGATGCTGTTGCAGCAAGCAGCGCGCCGGCAATCGAAGCGATTAACCCCTCGATGCTCTTCTTGGGGCTAACCCCAGGAGCGAGTTTGTGCTTGCCCAGCTTGCGACCAATAAGGTAGCCAAATGTGTCGACCATCGAAACGGTTAGCACGAAAGTCAGCACCCACCATTGGCCATCTACTGGGCGCCGAAGCAGCATGACGGCAAACGAACAAGTCAGTGGCAGGTATGCAACAACAAAGACCGATGCAGCAAAGTCGCGAAGGGTTTCAGCCAGTTTTTGCATCGGCGAAACACGACGCTCCCAAAGAATGTGCACCAATCGCCAAACGATAAGTGCCGCCGTGATTGCCATCGAGACTATCCACTGGGCCGAGTGGCCATAAAAGTAGGTGGCGGGCATAATCAGGAACGAGCCGACAACCGCTGGAACGCGAGGCACATACCAACCGGATGCCCGCAGCGCAGTCGAGAGCTCCCATGCACCGGCGGCACATGCCACAGCAACCAACGCCATGAAAGCGACGCCATTGAAGGTCAGGATTGTTGCTAAAAATACTGCGCCGATGAGCAACCCAACAGTGATCGACTGTGAGAGGCTGCGCCCTTCGGGCTTGGTGTCGCTCAACTAAACCTCGAGAAGCTCTGCTTCTTTGCGCTTGAGCGCTTCGTCGATTGCATCGACGTGAGTCTTGGTCGCAGCGTCGAGGTCTTTCTCGGCGCGAGCGATGTCGTCGTCGCCTGCAAGGCCGTCTTTCTTCAAGGCGGCTAGGTCGTCGTTACCCTTGCGGCGAATGTTACGAATCGCGACGCGGGCATCCTCGGCCTTGGCCTTGGCAAGCTTCACGTACTCTTTACGACGCTCTTCCGTTAGGTCTGGCAAGGTGACGCGAATCATGTTGCCGTCGTTCTGAGGGTTCGCATCCATGTTTGGCATTTCGCGAAGGGCTTGCTCAATGGCCTTCAGCGCTGACTTGTCGTAAGGCGTGATGACGATAGTGCGAGCCTCTGGATTCGCTATCTGACCAAGCTGAGCCAGAGGAGTCGGCGTGCCGTAGTAGTCGACGTTCACCTTCTGAAACAACTGAGGGTTAGCGCGGCCGGTACGAATGGTACCGAAGTCTTCTTTGGCGGCCTCGATGGCCTTGTTCATCTTGTCGTTGGCGGTAGCCAGAATCTCTGAAATCATTTTTCTTCCTTAGGCACTAACCAGGGTGCCGATTTTCTTTCCCTTGATGGCGTCGGTCACGTTGCTCTTACCCTGCATGCCGAAGACGCGCATTGGCATGCTGTTGTCCATGCAGAGGCTAAACGCGGTCGCATCGACAACCTTTAGTCCGCGCACCAGGGCATCCTGGTAGGTCAAAGTTTCAAGGCGCTTTGCACTCGGGTCTTTCTTCGGGTCTGCCGAATAAACTCCATCGACACCGTTCTTTGCAACCAGAACTTCGTCGGCATGAATTTCTAGAGCTCGTTGAGCGGCCACCGTATCGGTTGAGAAGTAAGGGAGTCCGGCGCCGGCACCGAAAATCA
>JBJTNB010000111.1:0-6018 GCA_046073845.1 Micrococcales bacterium | reverse complement strand
ATCTGGCGGAACCGCAAACGTCGTTCCTGCTAACGCTGCACCAACAATCGCCACCGCAACCATCACCGGTACTGCGACTCAGGGTCAGACCCTGACCGCCGGTTACACCGGTTTGACTGGTTACCCAACCCCGACTGTTACCTACCAGTGGTACTCGAATGGTGTGGCAATCTCTGGCGCGACTGGCTCGACCTTCCTGTTGGGTGTGGCTCAGGTTGGAACCGTGATGACTGTTCGTGCAACCGCAACCAACTCTTCGGGTAATGCTTCGGCGACAAGCACCGGCACCTCGTCGGTGATTTATGCGAACGCTGCACCTACTATCTCAACCGCGACCGCTAGCGGCTCGATGTTGGTTGGCACCACACTGTCTGCAGTTGCAACCGGTGTGACTGGTTACCCAGCGCCAACTGCTACCTACCAGTGGTTCGCAGATGGCTCTGCAATTTCTGGTGCGACTGCGTCTACCTTCACTATCACCGTTTCGCAGCTTGGCGCAGTTATCACTGTGACAATCACTGAGACCAACTCATCGGGCACTGCTTCGGCAACCAGCGTTGGCGGCTCGGCTGTAACGTACCCGAATGCTGCACCGGCAATTGCCAGCGCTAGCATCACCGGCACCACCACTGTTGGTCAGACCCTTACAGCAGGTTCAACTGGCGTTACTGGTTGGCCAGTTCCAACGCTCAGCTACCAGTGGTTTGCCAACGGCTCGCCAATTTCAGGTGCAACTGGTTCAACTTTCGTCTTGACCTCGGGTCAAATTGGTGCTGTCATCACTGTTCGTGTGACTGCATCTAACGGAATCGGATCGGCAGCTTCGGCAACTAGCCCAGGCACCTCTTCGGTTATTCCTGCTAACTCGGCGCCAGTAATTGCCAGCGCAGCAGTTACCGGAACGACGACTGTTGGTCAGGCGTTGACCTGCACCCCAAGTGGTGTGGCTGGTTACCCAGCCCCGACTGTTACCTACCAGTGGTATGCCGGCGGAGTCGCAATCTCTGGCGCAACCTCAGCGACTTTCACCTTGACCAGCACCCAAGTTGGTTTGGCGATCACCTGTGTCGCGACCGCGACTAACAGCTCTGGTGCAGCCACAGCAACGTCGAACGCAACTTCGAACGTGGTTCCTGCTAACGCGGCACCGACAATCGCGACCGCAACCATCACCGGTACCGCAACTCAAGGTCAGACCCTGACTGCCGGTTACACCGGTTTGACCGGTTACCCAACCCCGACTGTTACCTATCAGTGGTACGCAAACGGTGTTGCGATCTCTGGCGCAACCAACTCGAGTTTTGTCTTGGGTGTTGCCCAGGTTGGTGCCGTAATCACTGTTCGCGCGACCGCAACCAACTCTTCTGGTAGCGCATCGGCGGTCAGCTCGGCAACGGCAACCGTTGGCTACGCAAACGCAGCCCCGACCATTGCGACAGCTACCGCTAGCGGTGCCCTGTTGGTTGGTTCAACTCTTACCGCGGGTGCTACCGGCGTTACCGGTTACCCAGCACCGACTGCCACTTACCAGTGGTACGCCAACGGTGTGGCAATCTCAGGTGCTACGGCATCGACCTACGTTCTAACTTCGGCTGAAGTGGGTGCAGTCATCACCGTTGAGGTAACTGAGACGAACGCATTCGGAACCGCCTCGGCAATCAGCAACGGTGGCGCCGCAGTGAACTACCCGAATCTTGCTCCGGGTATCGCAACCGCAACCATTACCGGTACCCCTACCGTTGGTCAAACCCTGACTTCGGGTTACACCGGTGTCACCGGATTCCCAACCCCAACCCTTAGCTACCAGTGGTTGGCAAACGGCGTTGTGATCTCAGGTGCTACCGGCACAACTTTCGTGGTGACTTCGGCACAGGTTGGCATGGCCATCACCGTGCGCATCGCCGCTTCGAATGGTGTTGGTTCGGCCGCATTCGCAACCAGCTCACCGACTTCAACGGTTTCGCCTGCTAACGCAGCACCTGCCATCGGTGGCGCAACCATCACCGGTACTCCGACTGTTGGCCAGACCCTAACCTGTACTCCAACCGGTGTTACTGGTTACCCAGCACCTACCTTGACCTACCAGTGGTACGCCGGCGGCGTTGCCATCTCAGGTGCTACCGCAGCAACCTTCTTGCTGACCGGTGGCCAGGTTGGCGCGGCAATCACCTGTGTAGTTACAGCAACTAACGGCGTTGGTTCGGCTGCTACCGCAACCTCAGGTGCAACCTCGAACGTTGCAGCTGCTCCGGTCGCGGCGTCGTCGTACGCGATCGTTGCAAGTGCAGGTAGTAACGGAACCATCACACCTGCCGGTGTGACCAACGTTGCGGCTGGTGCAAACCAGACCTACCGAATCACCCCAGCGCTTGGTTATCAGATCGACACCATCCTTGTTGATGGCGTAATCGTGGCCAATGCAAACACCTACGCCTTCGTGACTGTGGTAGATACCCACACGATCAAGGTGACCTTCATCAGCATCGTGTTGGCTAACGCGCCAGTGCCAGTTGAGCTAGGCCCAGGTTCGTCGATCGCAACCCACAACGGCCAGGCCGTTCCGGTTACTGTCACACCGAACTCAACCAACAACGGTGTGATCATCACCGGTGATGGCTGGTCGCTAACCCTTCAGGGTATTGACGCAGCGGGTAACCCGATTCCGTTGACAGCTGACGGCAAGTTGATTCTGACCCCTGGTCAGTTCGCGGCAATCGTGGGTACTGGCTTCTCGCCAAACACCCCTGCGATCGTCTGGATCTTCTCGAGCCCAGTACAGCTAGGTCAGTTCACCGTTGATGCCAGCGGCAACTTCTCGGGTGTCATGCCGATTCCAACCACGATTTCTGTCGGTAACCACACCGCAGTAGTTCAGGGCGTTGGTACTGCCGGTGAAAACCGCCAGGCCAACCTCGGTGTAATCGTCGGCGCACTGCCAGTTGTTTCTACTGTTACCTTCGCGGGCGACTCTGCAGCGTTAAATGCGCAGGCACTGGCCGCACTGAAGGCAATTGCGACAACTGTGAAGAAGTCAGCTCCTGCCTCGACCCCGGTGACCATCACGGTAAAGGGTTGGGTTGCACCTACTGCAAGCACTGCCAACGACGCAGCCCTTTCGCTTGCACGTGCAAACGCAGCGAAAACCGCACTGCAGAAGCTCGGCGTGAAGGCAACCTTCGTTGTTTCGGGCCAGGGCGTCTGGGATGTCGGCACCGGCCCAGCAAAGAAGGCGCAGATTACTGTGACCTTCGGTAAGAAGAACTAGTAACAGTTCGAATGGCCACCTCGAAAGGGGTGGCCATTCGGCGTTTAACCCCGCTTCTTGCGCGACTAGCATCAAGACATGCGCATTCTTCTGACCGGCTTCGAACCGTTCAACAACGGCAAGCTAAACCCGAGCGAGCAAATCGTTCGAACGCTCACCGAAGAAGTTCTTGCGGGCAACCTAATTGCTGGTGTCGATCTGCACACAGCGATCTTGCCGGTGGTATTCACCGAATCTGCCGAATTGCTAAAGCACCTGCTCGCAAAGCACCAACCCGACGCAGTCATCTGTCTTGGTCAGGCCGAGGGTCGTAAAGAGATTTCGTTCGAGCGCGTGGCGGTAAACATCGATGATGCCCGCATTGCAGATAACGCCGGGCGTACCATCACTGATCAACCGATCATTTTTGGCGCACCAGATGCCCACTTCACGACGTTGCCAGTCAAAGAGTTGGTCGATGCAGTGCATGCCGAAGGGGTAGCGGCCGGGCTCTCGCTCAGCGCAGGCACCTTCGTCTGCAATCACATCTTTTACAACTTGCAGCACTCACTTCTCGGCACAAACGTTCCGAGCGGATTCGTTCACGTGCCACTTCAAGACGAACAGGCGGGCGACTTCGACGGGCAGCCAACCATGCCGCTTGGCGATCAGGTACGCGGCATCCGTGCTGCCATTGCGGCACTTGCCCGTGTTAGCCTGCGGTAGTGAAAGAACGAAAGATTTGGCGAAGCTTCGCCAGCGACAACTACGCAGGCATTCACCCACAGATCCTTGAGGCCATCGGAGCGGTGAATGGCGGGCATGAAAAGGCATACGGTGCCGATCCGATCACCGAGCAGTTCAACGAACTGGTTCGCAAAACGTTCGGCTCGCACGCCGAGGGTTTTCCGACGTTCAACGGCACTGGTGCCAACGTGCTCTCGCTTGCCGTCGGCACCCAACGCTGGGAGGCCGTGATTTGCGCCGAGACCGCGCACATCAACACCGATGAAGGTGGTGCACCCGAAAAGGTCGCCGGCCTAAAGCTCTATGGCATTCGCACACCTGACGGCAAGCTAACACCAGAGCTGCTCGACACCCAGATTTACGACATGGGCTTTGTGCACCGCGCACAACCTGGCGTTGTCACCATCACTCAAACCACCGAGTGCGGCACGCTTTATTCTGTAGAAGAAATTAGGGCTATCGCCGATCGCGCACATCACCACGGTCTACCACTCCACATGGATGGCGCTCGACTTTCGAACGCAGCCGCGGCACTCGGTAAATCGTTCAAAGAGTTCACTACTGACGCCGGGGTTGATCTGGTGAGTTTCGGCGGAACGAAGATTGGCGCGATGGGAGCCGAGGCGGTGATCATTCTGAACGATCGCTACACGAACCGAATTCCGTTCTTGCGTAAATCTTCGATGCAGCTAGCCAGCAAGATGCGTTTCGTTAGTGCGCAGTTGGTTGCACTACTTGAAAACCATGGTGAACTTGCGGTTGCAAATGGCAGACACGCAAACGCGATGGCCAAGCGGCTTGAAGCCGGCATTCGCGAACTGGGTTTCGAAATTCCTTACGCTGTCGATGCTAACGCCGTGTTTCCGATTATGCCGAAGCACGTTTACGACGCCGTTCAAGGCGATTTCCCGTTCTACGTCTGGGATCACACCAATGGGCAGGTGCGGTTGATGTGCTCATGGGACACAACCGAGCAAGACGTCGACGGTTTGCTGTTTGCCCTGCGCGCAGCTCTATAGGTGAAAGCGCCGCGCCCTAGAGCGCAGCCTCGATTGCTTCGATTACCTTCGGGTCGTCAGGCTTAGTGGTCGGGCGAAAGCGAGTAATCGAGCCGTCTGCGCCAATCAGAAACTTCTCGAAATTCCACATGACCGGCCCGGCCAGCCCGCGGGCATCCTTGGTTTTGACGAGTGTTTTGTAGAGTTCGTGGCGGCCGCGACCATTGACCTTGATTTTTTCGGTCATCGGGAAAGTCACGCCCCAGGTCATCGAGCAGTACTCGGCAACGGCCTCGTTGCTGGCTAGCTCTTGCTTGAACTGGTCACTTGGCAGGCCAACGACCGTGAAACCGCGAGGGCCATACTTCTTTTGCAGGGCCTCTAGCGCTTCGTATTGAGGGGTCAGGCCACAGCGTGATGCCACATTGACCGCCAGAATTGGGCCCTTGCCGAGGGCCGCCAGGGTGGTAGCGGTGCCGTCAATCAAAGTGATTTCAATGTCTCGGATGCTCATACTGAAACAAACCACCCACTAGGCTCGCCTATTCCGAGGCCGAAAAACCGAAAGTTCGCGTCTAAAGCCCTAGCGAATTGAGCGAGGCGCGAATGGCCGCCGCCGACTTCTCGAAGGCGGCTTGCTCGTAGACATCCATCGAGATCTCAACGGTTCGGGCAGCGCCTTGAGCGTTGACCAGAGTTGGCACCGACATGGCAAGCCCAGAAACCCCGTGATAATTCGACAGCACCGACGACACTGGCAAAATCGCCTCTTCGTCGCCGAGCACGGCTTCGACAATTCGCGCAGCCGAAAGCCCGATCGCGTAGTTGGTTGCGCCTTTGCCTTCAATCACTCGGTAGGCGGCGGTCTTCACAAGATTGTGAATCGAGTTCAGTTCATCGAGGCTCAGCGGGTGGCCATCTTCGGTCTTCCATTCTGAAAGCGGTACCGGGCCGATTGAAGCCTGTGACCACAGCGGAAATTCGCTGTCGCCGTGCTCGCCAATAATCAAGGCGTGGATGCTCGCAGTG
>JBJTNB010000110.1:0-45760 GCA_046073845.1 Micrococcales bacterium | reverse complement strand
CGCCAGTATGACCGACTCGGTTTGGTTGTGCCTACTCGCACCGGTGGCAAGTCACGTCGTTACACAATGCGCAACATCGCGCAACTTCGTGAGATTGCCCGACTGAGCGCAGAGGGAATCACGCTCGAAGGCATCCGACGTATTTTGGAATTAGAAAACCACGCTGCTGAATTGGTAAAGCGCGTGCGTGATCTCGAGGCAGCACTCGCCAACGAGATGATGAAGCAACCTGGTGCGCGCGTATTTGCCGCAGGTGAACAGGGAGTCGTGAGCATGGCTCGCGGAAAGCGACCATCAAGTCAGACCTCGGTGGTCTTGTGGCGCAAGCGGTAGCACCGCGAAGGAGTAACAAATGAACCAACAGCAACATGAACAGAAATCGGCACTTGAGCAATACGGTGTGAACCTCACTGAGATTGCCAAAGCCGGAAAGCTCGACCCGGTGATCGGCCGCGACGCCGAAATTCGCCGAGTCTCGCAGGTGCTTTCGCGCCGCACTAAGAACAACCCCGTGCTCATCGGTGAGCCTGGCGTTGGTAAGACCGCCGTGGTCGAGGGGCTAGCCCAGCGCATTGTCGCGGGCGATGTACCCGAGAGCCTGAAGGGCAAGCAGCTCATCAGCCTTGACCTGTCTGCCATGGTCGCAGGAGCCAAGTTCCGCGGCGAGTTTGAAGAGCGCCTTAAGGCAGTGCTGGCAGAGATCAACGCAGCCGAAGGCCAGGTCATCACCTTTGTCGATGAACTACACACACTCGTAGGGGCAGGCGCTGCCGACGGTGCCATGGATGCATCGAACATGCTCAAGCCAATGCTTGCCCGCGGTGAACTTCGCTTGATTGGTGCAACGACCCTAGATGAATATCGTGAGCGAATCGAACGCGACCCTGCGCTCGAACGACGCTTTCAACAGGTGTTCGTCGGGGAGCCATCGGTGGTCGATACCGTTGCAATTTTGCGCGGACTAAAAGAGCGTTACGAAGCACACCACAAAGTTGCAATTGCAGATAGTGCTCTCGTTGCTGCCGCAACTCTTTCTAACCGATACATCACCGGTCGCCAGTTGCCAGACAAAGCTATCGACTTGATTGACGAAGCCGCATCGCGCCTTCGAATGGAGATCGACAGCGCTCCGGTAGAGATTGACGAACTAAGACGCAGCGTCGATCGTTTGAAGCTTGAGGAGCTCGCGCTCGAAAAAGAAAAAGATGTAGCGGCGAAAGAGCGACTTGCCAAGTTGCGCGAAGAGCTTGCGACGAAGAGCGAAGATTTGCGCGAACTTTCAAAACGCTGGGATGCCGAACGTGCAGAACTAAACAAAATTGGTGATTTGAAAACCAAGCTCGATGCACTTCGTATCGAAGCAGAACGAGCACAGCGCGAAGCGAATCTCGAAAAAGCGTCTCGTTTGCTTTACGCAGAGATTCCTGCGCTAGAGAAACAACTCGTCGATGCCGAAAACGCCGAGGCGAATGACAAGAACCGAATGGTCAACGACCAGGTTGGCGAAGACGACATCGCAGCCGTGGTTAGCGCCTGGACTGGCATTCCAACCGGCCGCTTACTTGCCGGCGAATCACAAAAGTTGCTCAACCTCGAGCATGAACTCGGCAAGCGTTTGATCGGGCAGAAACAGGCGGTCAAGGTGGTCAGCGATGCGGTTCGCCGCACCAAGGCTGGCATCTCAGACCCGAATCGCCCGACGGGCTCGTTCTTGTTCCTTGGTCCAACCGGCGTTGGCAAGACCGAGCTTGCCAAGAGCCTGGCCGATTTCTTGTTCAACGACGAGAAGGCAATCGTTCGCATCGACATGAGCGAGTACGGCGAAAAGCACAGCGTTTCGCGTCTGGTCGGAGCACCTCCGGGCTATATCGGCTACGAAGAGGGCGGCCAGCTCACCGAGGCCGTTCGACGACGCCCATACTCGGTGATCCTGCTCGACGAAGTCGAAAAGGCGCACCCTGAGGTCTTCGACCTGCTGCTCCAGGTGCTCGACGATGGTCGCCTAACCGACGGTCAGGGCCGCACCGTTGACTTTCGCAATGTGATTCTGATCATGACTTCGAACCTTGGTTCGCAGATCTTGATTGACCCTGAATTCACGGATGCCGAAAAGCGCGATGGCGTGATGCATGTGGTGCGCGGCCACTTCAAGCCAGAGTTCCTGAACCGTCTCGACGACATCGTCGTTTTCACACCACTCGATCGAAGCGAACTAGGCCAGATTGTCGAACTGAACATTGATCGTCTTGGCACTCGCCTCGCCGAACGTCGCCTGCAGTTGGCCGTTACTCCAGCGGCCCGCGCCTGGTTGGCCGACCACGGCTACGACCCGATTTACGGAGCCCGACCGCTGCGCCGACTAATGCAACAGCAGATTGACGACCAGTTGGCGAACCTCTTGCTGGCAGGTGCCATCCATGATGGTTCAATCGTGAAGGTCGATGTGGCCACAGACGGCGTTCAGCTGATTGTCGAACCTGGCGACGACGACCTTGCAGCGATGACTCAGTAAGTAACTGCCTCTGCGATTTGTTTTCGGGCATGGCTAAACTTTTGCCATGTCTGAAAACAACAACCGCAACTATGGTCAAGGCGCACAGGGCGAACCTGATGCCCCTAAGCCAGTCAAAGTCAGCTTTCTTACCCGACTCCGCTACAACTTCGACAACTCGATCGCCAAGCCTGGCGCGTTCGTGGGGTACATGTTCGCAGCGATGGCCGTGTTCTCAATCATCTTGATTTTGATCAAGTACGCGCTATTCGCAGTGCCGTTCTTGTATTCAGGCGAACAGATCACCTTAAACTTCGAAACCTTCTGGGGCTCATTCGCAGGCCTTCTCGGTCACGGTGGCGAAGCAACCTGGGCAGAACGCATCGTGGGCGTCTTGCAGTGGATTGTCACTGTAACTATCGCCGGTAGCGTCACCGGTTTTATCGTCGGTGCTATTGGTCGCGCATTCGCAACTTTGCGCAAGGGTAAGAGCCCAGTTGTTGACCACGGCCACACTCTTATTCTCGGATGGTCGAACCGCGTGTTCCCAATTCTGAAAGAACTCGCAATTGCGAACGCCAACGTTCACAAACCAGTAGTTGTGATTTTCTCGAACAACACCCGCGACTTCATGGAAGACGAGATTGACTCTCGTGCAGAAGGCCTCGGCAAGCTCAAGGTAATCACCCGCACCGGTGACCCAACAAACCCTGCAGACCTCAAGCGCGTGAACCTTTCAGACGCAAAGTCAGTTATCGTTCTTGATTCAGACGACGCTGGCGATGCAACCGTTGTTTCAACAGTTCTTGCAGTCAAGTCTGTGAACGCAAACCCTGCGTTGAAGATCATCGCCGAGGTCGACGATGAGTCGACTGCCGAGGCATTGCAGACCGCAACTGAGGGTGCCGTCATCAGCGTTCGTTCACACGACATCATCGCGCGAGTTACTGCGCAGGCTTCGCGTCAGCCAGGCTTGGCTGCAGTTGTTCTCGACTTGCTCGACTTCGATGGCGACGAGATCTACTTCCAGAATGTTCCAGCGCTAGCCGGCAAGACTTACGCCGATGCTGTCTTGGCATTCAACGATGCGGCGATCATTGGCTTGGTTGATGAAAAGGGAAACACCCAGATCAACCCTGCAATGAAGACCAAACTCACCGCGGGCACCCAGGTAATTGCCATCGCCGAAGACGACGACAAGGTTGTTTACACCGGTGTTAGCGACGAGCTGGCAGCTTTCAAGGCACCTGCCCGTAAGACCATCGTTCGCAAGCCAGAGCACCTTTTGGTTATCGGCTGGTCTGCCATGGGTCGTTCGGTTCTGAAGGAGTTGGCTCAGTTCTTGCCAAAGGGCTCGACAGTGCACATTGTTGCTCAGAACCGATTTGTCGCGCCAGCACAGTTGGCCGACCTCAAGTTCGGCAACATCAAGGCGACCTTTGCTTCGGTCTCGGGCGACATCGATGAGCTAATCGCTGCGGCTTCTGCAAAGAAGTACAACGAGATCATCATCCTTGGTTACCGCGAAGCTATCTCACAGTCTGAAGCAGATGCCCAGACCATGCTCACCATGCTGCAGATGAACCAATTGTTTGCAATCGACGGTAACGGCGTTGACCCAACTCGATTGGTTGCCGAAATTCTCGACTCGCGTAAGCAAGAGCTTGCTCGCGTTGCAGTGGCAGACGACTTGGTAGTTAGCGACAACTTGGCCGCGTTGATGATTGCTCAGATTTCAGAGAATCACCAGCTCGCGCCTGTCTTCGAAGACCTCTTTGATGCAGATGGTGCAACCCTTGGTTCGAACCCAATCGATCACTATGTTGCAATCGGCAAAGAAGTCACCTTCGGTCAGTTGGTTGCCATTGGTCGTGGCCACGGTGAATCGGTTATCGGTTACCGTGTTGCAGCTAATGCAGCCGACGATGCATCGACCGGAGTTATCTTGAACCCAAGCAAGAACGACAAGTTTGTTCCTGCAGCTGGCGACTCATTGATCGTTATCGGAGACTTGGAATAGTCCTTGGTTAAACAAGCAGCATCGGCCGCCAGTGTTTCAAAAGCGCTGGCGGCTTTTGCTTCGCCAACTCGTGCGTTCGACCTTCAATGGTTTTTCAAAACCGAACCGGGCGGGTATGGCGAAGGAGATAAGTTTCGCGGCGTTCGGGTTCCCGATACCCGGATTGTGGCCCGGCAATTTGCCGCGTTACCAATTGACGAATTACAAAAACTTTCAAAATCAAAATGGCACGAAGAGCGACTCTGTGCGTTGGTGATCCTGGTAACGCGCTTCGAGAAGAGCAAGGATCCCGCCGAGCGCAAAACCATGTTCGATCTGTGGCTCACCTGGCTCAACCTTGGGTACGTGAACAACTGGGATCTGGTGGATGTTTCGGCCCCGAGGCTTGGTGCGATTTTGGTTGGGTCGAAGGGCTGCATGCCTTTGCTAAAGAAGTTGGCCAAGTCACCAAGCCTGTGGGAACGCCGGGCTTCGGTAATTTTGACTTTCGCCCACCTGCGGGCGGGATCTTTGGCGGAGAGCCTTGAAATGTGCGAGCTTCTGATCGGCGAAACACACGACCTCATGCATAAGGCGGTGGGTTGGGTGCTACGCGAAGTTGGTAACCGCGATGTAGCTGCCCTTCAGGCGTTTTTGACCGAGCACGCGGCCACGATGCCTAGAACCGCTCTGCGCTATGCCATCGAGAAGCGCCCTGAGGTTGAGCGTCGCCGCTGGCTGAATTACAAAAATCTTTAGTCGAGAGCCACGACCACAGGAACGTGGTCACTAGGGCCTTCGCCTTTGCGCTCTTCGCGCTCGATCGATGCACCAGAAACCCGCTCGGCAAAAGGCTCATTGCCTAGAACGAAGTCGATGCGCATACCTTCATTCTTCGGAAAACGCAGTTGCTGATAATCCCAATAGGTGTAGCCGTTAGGTACAAGCGGTCGAACCACATCGACCAAGCCGAGTTGCTCGAACGCTTCGAAGGCCTGGCGTTCGGGGGCACTCACGTGTGTGCCATCGATAAATTCAGCGAGGTCCCAGACATCCGTGTCGAAGGGTGCGATGTTGAAGTCGCCAACTAAGGCAAGCGGTTGATCAGGTTCATGCTCTTGCCATTCGGCAACATTGGCGGCCAGACGGTCAAGCCACTCGAGTTTGTATGCATAGTGAGGATCTTCAAGTGAGCGACCATGTGGAACGTAGAGACTCCAAACGCGCACTCCATCAAAGGTTGCGCCAATAGCACGGGCCTCTTGGTGAGGTTCTTTACCGAACTCTGGCTGACCGCTGAAACCGATTTCGATTTCATCAGCAGGCACACGTGAGGCAAATGCAACACCGTTCCATTGATTCAACCCGTGCACTACAAGGTTGTAGCCAAGTTCTTCAAATGCTTGGCGAGGAAATTGTTCAGGTTTGCATTTAATTTCTTGCATTGCCAAAACGTCTATGTCGGCTCGTTGCAGCCAATCTGTCACTCGACCCACTCGAGTTCGAATCGAGTTGACGTTCCAAGTGGCAATGCGCATGGGTCAAATTTATCCGCTAATAAACTAGAGCCATGTCTAATCACGCTCGTCTGGTCGAACTCGTAAAGCAATTGGCTGTCGTTCACGGCCGCGTCACTCTTTCGAGCGGCATCGAAGCCGATTATTATGTTGACCTTCGCCGAGCCACCCTTCACCATGAGGCCGCCCCGCTAATCGGTCAGGTAATGCTCGACATGCTCGATGCAGCGGGCATCACAGACTTCGACGCTGCCGGTGGCCTAACCATGGGAGCAGACCCGGTTGGCACGGCAATCATGCACCAGGCAGCCGCCCGCGGTCGAGCGGTTGACGCATTCGTCGTTCGCAAGGCGGCCAAGGCTCACGGCATGGGCCGTCAGGTCGAAGGCCCAGACGTCAAGGGGCGCAAGGTCATCGTGGTTGAAGACACTTCGACCACCGGCGGATCGCCATTGACCGCTGCCCAGGCACTCGAAGAAGCTGGCGCCATAATCGTTGCCGTAGCCACGGTCGTCGATCGCGACACCGGTGCCAAGAAAGTAATCGAGGATGCCGGCTATCGCTACCTATCGGCGATCAGCTTGGACGACCTTGGTCTCCGCTAAAAAATCACTTCGCCCGTTCGTCCTTCTCGAGGTCTCGCACTTCACCGGTTTCTTCTCAGGAGCGATGACATTTCTTCTTCTTCCGTGGATGGCGCTCTCGGTCACCGGTTCAGCGACAAGCGCTGGTGTTCTGATTACCGTGGCGAACATCCCGGGTTTGTTGATGTCGCCATTCATCGGTTCGCTTATCGATAAGTTTGGCCGTCGTCGCTTCGCCGCTTTCACAGAAGCGATCACAGGAGTTTTTGCGATCGCTGTGCCAATTGTCGCGATGTTCACCGACATCAACTTCAGCGTCTTGTTAATTCTTGGCATTTTCAGATCGCTCTTCGGCTTCGGCGGACCATCGGCACGCAAGTCACTAGTGCCAGATGTAGCCGAGCGCGGCGAGTTAAGTCTTGAAAAGGCCAATTCGATTCACGAATCAATCGGTGCGGCCGGCTTCGCGGCTGGTCCGGCGGTGGCCGCGCTTTGTTTGAACTTTATGTCGGGTGCGCAAGTGTTCTGGGTGGTGGGTGCCCTTGAGCTTGTTGCAGCCTTCACGGCTTGGGTCATTCGCGTGCAAGAGCGTCACGAAGAAATCGACGCAGACGCGGGCCACTCGTTCGCTCACTACGTAACGCAGGGCTTTCGCACTTTGTTCAAAACCCCATCCGTGTTGATTGCGTTCATGGCGTTTGTGACTTTGGCCGTGATCTACATTCCCGTGGAGCTTGTGGTCCTCCCTAGATATTTCACCGGGATGCACGACCCGAACGGCCTCGGTTGGCTGATCACTGTAATGGCGGCGGCCACCTCGATTTCTTCGTTCTTCTTCGATCGTCTCGCAAAGTGGTTCAAATTCAGCACCTTGTTGAGAATCGGCCTGCTTGGCGTTGCGATTCCTGTGCTCGGCATGTCTTTACTGCCCGCCTACTGGGTCTTGATCGCACTTGGTTTGGTGCTCGGGGCAGCCTGGGGGCCATTGTCACCTCTGCTCAACACCGTGATCCAGCGCAAGGTTCCGGCCAACGAACGGGGTCGCGTATTCAGTCTCGAATCGACAATTTGGTCTGGCGGGCCGATGGTTTCGATGGTCGCCGTTGGTCTCGCGCTCGACAACTTTCCGCTTCAGTCGGTTTACCTTGCGCTCGCACTATTGACCTTGCTGGCGGCCATCCTGGTTGCATTCAACAAGCGTGCACCAGAACTGAACACGGCCGAATTCAGCGACTAATGCGAGAATAGAGCCATGACTCTAACTCACACTCACGTGGCAACAATCCACACCAACCTCGGCGACATCAAGCTCAACTTGTTTGAGAACGAAGCGCCTGTAACTGTAAAGAACTTCATCGATCTTGCAACCGGCGAGAAGACCGGCAAGCCGTTTTACGATGGCACCATCTTTCACCGCATCATCTCGGGATTCATGATTCAGGGTGGCGACCCAACCGGAACAGGTCGCGGCGGACCAGGCTACACATTCCACGACGAGCCACACGCAGATCGCCACTTCAATGAGCCATACATGCTTGCGATGGCGAACGCGGGGCCAAACACCAACGGCTCGCAATTCTTCATCACCGTTGCACCAACCACTTGGTTGCACGGCAAGCACACCGTATTCGGTGAGGTTGCCGACGAAGAGTCACGCAAAGTGATCGACAAGCTAGGCGACGTTGCAACCGATGGTGGCGACCGCCCGCTTGAAGACGTAGTGATTCAGTCGATTAGCTTCGACGCCTAAGAATTACAAGAATCCACCGACGAGCTCACCTTGGTTTGCTATCGACACACTGACCGCGAGGCATTTGTAAGTTGCCAGCGATGCGAGCGCCTTATTTGCCCTCAGTGCCAGGTCGAATCGTCGGTGGGTTTTCTTTGCCCGGATTGCGCGGGCGGCACGCAGCGTAAGTTGACTAGCCAGCGCCTGCGCGCCGGTCGGGGAGCAACGTCGGTGACTACAGCGTTGATCGCAATCAACGTGGTGGTTTGGCTTGCCGAGATGTTGGGTAAATCATCTACCTGGTGGGTCGACTTCATGTCGAATATGGTGTTGATGCCGGCCAACGTGCCTTTCGCACCATGGACATTGATCACTTCAGGTTTTGCTCACGACTGGACCTCACCGCTTCACTTGGCTCTGAACATGTATTCGCTATACATTTTTGGCCAGGCAGTTGAGCCGCTACTTGGCCGCTGGCGATACCTCAGTCTCTATATGGTTTCGCTGCTCGCTGGTGGGGTTAGCGTGCTGTGGCTTGGCGGATTGACCAGTCAAACCGTCGGTGCGTCTGGTGCCATATTCGGATTGATGGCGGCATATGCCGTGTTTCTTCGATCGTTGGGTCAGCCATCCGGGCAGATGCTCGGGTTGATTGCATTCAACCTAATTTTTGGATTTATGAATTCTGGAATCTCTTGGCAGGGTCACGTGGGTGGTCTGCTTGGTGGCGCCTTGGTTGCTTGGATTTACGGGCAGACCCGCAAGGTAGAACAGCAGTCGGTTCAGAAGCTCGCGCTCGCGGCAACGGTCGCCGTGCTAATCGTTCTTAGTTTTGTGCGAATCACTCAGTTGAGTTAGCTGGTTACTATTTCCAGCGAGTGGTCATTACGAAACCAACCATTGCGATACCGAAACCAATCAAGATGTTCCAGTTGCTTAGGTTGATGAATGCCGATGCACCCAATGGGTACTGTGCCTCAGTGATGTAGTAAACGAGGATCCAGAGGAAGCCCAAGATCATGAAGCCGAACATCACAGGCTTGAACCAAACTGGGTTCGGTGCGTTCTCGTTTGAGTGATTCTCAACGGCAGGTTTGCTTGACTTCTTCTTGTCTGACATAGCCATAATTCTACAAGTTAGGCTTGTTTCAATGACAAAAATCCTGGTGCTCGACAATTACGACAGCTTTGTCTACACACTCAATGGCTACCTTCAGCAGTTGGGTGCGCAGACCGAGGTGCTTCGTAACGACGTCGTTTCTGAGGCTGAGCTGCCGGCCCTCTTGGCCAGTTTCGATGCGGTGCTAATTAGCCCAGGCCCAGGCAACCCAGCAGAGGCTGGTTTGAGCATCCCGATTGTCAAATTGGCTGTAGCGAGTGGTCAGCCGGTTTTCGGCGTCTGTCTTGGCCACCAGGCCATTGCCGAAGCGCTTGGCGCCACGGTTCGCGGCGCTGAAGAGCTGATGCACGGCAAAACCTCACAGGTGACCCACGATGGCTCATTGATTTTCAAGGATGTACCTCAGCCGTTCACAGCAACCCGTTACCACTCGTTGGCCGTCGTCGACTCGACCGTTCCAGGCGACTTGGTCGTCACGGCTCGCACATCTGGTGGAATCATCATGGGCTTGCAGCACACCAGCAAACCGATCTACGGTGTGCAGTTTCACCCAGAAAGCGTGCTCACCGAAGGTGGGTATCAGATGCTCGGTAACTGGCTTGAGAGCATCGGGCTCAATGGTGCAGCCGAGCGCGCTAAGGGCCTAAGCCCAATCGTCAAGTTCTAGCTAGTTACAACCCACATACAAGATGATGGCGCTCTTCTGCGCGATCAACCCTGCAGGAATCGACTGGTCGAGAACAATCGAGCCCTGTGTTCCGGTACAAGTCGTTTTAGTTGTGATGGTTACAGTCAGCTGAACATCTGGTGCGGTCAACTGAGCTTTGGCGTCGTTGATCGAAAGGTTTCGCACATCAGGAACCATGACCTTTCCGTTTGAAATTACAAGATTCACGGTGCTGCCTGGCGCTGCTTGTGAGTTGGCAGCAGGATCGCTCGAAATTACTTGCCCGGCCGGATAGGTTGCCGACTGGTTTTGCGTGATGATTCCGAGATTGAGTTTCAATGCAGTTAGTGCATTGGTCGCATCGGTCTCGGTCATTCCAAGCAAGCTAGGAACCAAAACGGCCTGCGCTCCTGACGAGACGAACACAGTGATTGAAGTATTTTCAGGCACTTTGGTTCCGGCTGCTGGGTCGGTACTGATTACGGTGTCGGCAGGAATCGTGTCGCTGGTTTGGAACTGCTTGATCACCAAGAGCTTGTCGCCGGTAATCGCCGAGTATGCGTTTTCGAAAGTTTGGTTAACAACGTCAGGCACAGCGATGCCGCCGTTTCCGGGCTGAATGTTGATGTTGATCGAACCAAGGGTGAACACCCACACAATCAGGCCGACAAGCAAAACCGCGCCGGCCGAGCCAACGCCCCAGATAAGGCCAGCACGCGGACGCCCAACCTTGCCGATAGCGCTGGTTTCAACGGCTGGCTCACTGAAGTTCACGCCGAGCTTTGCAAACGGGTCGGTGCTAGGCAAGTCATCGCCATCGACCTGAACGGCCTCTGGAATTACAACGTTCTCGCCGCTGTCATGCTTTTCAACCCTGTGCTCAGGCATCACGGTTGTGGCAGCGGTGTCGGCGCCGGCAAGCAGCTGGTCGAAGAACGCATCCGTGGTGTCTTCATGAGTGAGGTCTTCGAGAGTTGTCTTCGGAGCCGACTGCGGAATCTCTGACTGTGCATTTGGCGCGGCGAGAGTAATCGGTGAACCGTTCGCAGCCGCAATTAGGTGATCGCGAAAATCTTCTGCGCTTTGAAAACGGTCGTCGCGAGTTTTGGCAAGTGCGTGCAAGACAACCTGATCGAGTTCAGGGGTGATGTACTCGTTGTATTTCGACGGTGCGACAACCGGTTCGCTCACGTGCTGGTAGGCAACCGAGACTGCAGTGTCGCCAGTGAACGGAGGGCGGCCAGCGAGCATTTCGTAAAGCAAGACGCCGGTTGAGTAGAGGTCGGTGCGTGCATCGACGGTCTCGCCCTTCGCCTGCTCTGGCGAGAAGTACTGAGCGGTTCCCATGATGCCAACGGTGTTAGGCAAAGTTGCAGTCGAGTTCGAGACTGCGCGTGCAATGCCGAAGTCCATTACCTTCACCTGATCGGTTTCGGTGATCATGATGTTTGCAGACTTGATGTCTCGGTGAATCACGCCAGCTTTGTGCGAAAACTCGAGAGCGGTTAGAACGCCACTTGCGTAGTTGACGCACTCTTCGATCGACAGGCGACGTTCGTGCAATACGTCGCGAAGCAATTTGCCGCGAACGTATTCCATGATGATGTAAGGGTGCTTTACCTCGTTGCCGAGTGAGTCTGTTGAGAAGTCTTCGCCCGCATCGTAAACGCGAACGATTGTTGGGTGAGCCATGCGGGCCGAAGCCTGTGCCTCGTAAAGAAAACGCGCCTCAAAACTAGGGTCGTTGGCCAGGTCTGGCTTCATTAGTTTGATGGCGACTGTTCGGCCCAAGCGAGTGTCTTTACCCTCGTAAACATCGGCCATGCCACCGCGCCCGATCAGGCTTCCGAGCTCGTAGCGGCCGGCAATAAGGCGTTCAGTCATGACTCTCCAGAGTGCAGCAGGTTCTGCGTTTTAGTCTAATTAGTTGCTTGGTGAGGGCGACGGGTTGGCCTGATCAGAAGGCACGAAATACAGCAAACTCACGGTTGTACCTGGATCCATCGCGCCAAGCGGGCTTGCACCGTAAACGGTGTTTGCCTTCGGGTCGTTGGTGTCGACAACTTCACCTGGGGTCAGAATCACCTGCAAGCCAAGAGCCTGAAGTCTGTCACTCACAAGTTGAACATCGAGCCCAACGACATCTGCCAGGAATACAACAATTTTCGACGAGGATGGCGTTTCACTCGGCGTAGTGCTTGCCGAGCTCGAGTCAGCAGGTGAATTGCTGAAAGATTGATCGGGATTGTGACCCGAGACCGCGCCAATCACCATGGCGGCAACTACCGAGATGCCGGCGATGGCGACAAGTGCGATGACCGCAATCCATGGCCAAACCAGCTGGCGCTTTTCGCGGGGCGGTTTAACCGTCGGAATCCTTACCGTTGTGTCGGCAACGCTTGGCGAAACGATCAATCGTGTAGCGGCCGAGTGCTTAGGCGCATAAGACATCAAAGACTCGGCTCGTTGAGCAAGAACCAATGCGCTAGCCGGTCGCTGAGCCGGTTTTTTGGCCAGGCACTGCATGATGAGGTCTCGAACCCGTTCGTCGATGTTCACCGGCAACGGTGGCGGGGTCTCGTTGATCTGGGCCATGGCAATGGCCATTTGTGATTCGCCCGTGAACGGGCGCTTGCCGCTCAGGGCCTCGTAGGCCACCACGCCGAGCGAGTAGATGTCGGTTGCGAACGTCGGCACCTTGCCGGTTGCCTGTTCGGGGGCAAGGTATTGCACAGTGCCCATGACCTGACCAGTCGCGGTCAGCGAGACCTGATCAGCAACTCGGGCAATGCCAAAGTCGGTGATTTTCACAACGCCATCCGGGGTGATGAGCAGGTTACCTGGCTTGATGTCGCGGTGAACCAGACCCTCGAGATGGGCCTCGTGCAAGGCGCGGGCGGTCTGCGAGACGATATCGAGCACGCGGTCTACTGACAAGCTGCGCTCGCGTTCGAGAATTCTCGCGAGTGAGTCGCCGGGCACAAGTTCCATCACCAGATAGGCGCTGCCGACATCCTCGCCGTAATCGAAAACGTTGGCGATGCCCTCGTGGTTGATCATGGCTGCGTGACGGGCTTCGGTTCTAAAACGCTCGACGAAGCCAGGGTCGCCTAGGTACTCAGACTTCAAAATCTTGATTGCAACGTCGCGCAAAATTACTTGGTCGTGGGCCTGCCAAACCTCACCCATGCCACCGATAGCGATGCGCGAGATGAGTTGATAACGCTCGCCGTAAACCTGACCTACTTCTGGTTTCACTTGTGTAACACCGCCTGCATAACTTTTCGGGCAACCGGTGCGGCAAGTGAATTACCGCGACCTGCCTGACCGATGCCACCCCCATTTTCAATTACAACCGCAACCGCGACCTTAGGGTTTTCGGCCGGAGCGAATCCGGTGAACCAAAGCGTGTATGGCGCGCCGGTTCCGTTTTGAGCGGTTCCGGTTTTGCCAGCAACAGTAACGCCGGCAATCTGACCATTCGAAGAAACGCCGTGCGCAACCGCATTGATCATCATCTGCTTCAACCAGGATGCTGTTTGCGCAGAAATCGGATTCGCATATTGACTTGGTTGCGGTGTCCAGAGCGGAGCGAGGTTGGCAGACTCAACGCTGTCGATCAGATTGGGTTTCATTTCAACACCGGCATTTGCCACTGCGGCTGCAATCATTGCAATCTGCAACGGTGTTACGCGATCGTCGTATTGCCCGAACGAACTGAGCGCGGTTTGTGCATCGTCCATTCCTGTCGGGTATGTGCTCGGGGTCGAGTGCAATGGAATCTCTATCGACTTACCAAAGCCGAACTTTTCAGCTTGATTGCGAATCGCGTCTTGCCCAATCAAAACACCCAACTGGGCAAACGGAATGTTGCATGAAAGCATCAGCGCAGTTGCAATGCTCACGGTTGCCTGGCCGCCACACTTGCCTTCGCCCGAGTTTGTGATCCAGGTGTTGGTGCCTGGCAATTTGTACTTCGGCGGATTAGGTAGCGTCGACTCTGGTTTGTAGTTCCCGGACTCGAAAGCCGCAGCAGCAACCACGATCTTGAAAACAGAACCAGGAGCGTAGAGCGTGCCTGTGATGGCCTTGTTCACCAGAGGCGAGTTCTTATCGGCGAGCAGCCCAGCGTAGGCATTTGAGGCAGAGGCGCTGTCGTGGCTAGCCAGGGTGTTCGCGTCGTATCCAGGTTTAGAAACCATCGCCAGGATTTTGCCGGTAGTTGGGTCAAGTGCAACCACGGCTCCTTGCAGATTGCCGAGGGCATCCCAGGCGACCTTCTGAACAGCCGGGTCGATAGTTAGTTCAATCGAGGCGCCGGTAAGTGGATTTCCACTCAACAGTGCGTTCACCTGTTCAAAAAATTGCGATGAACTCTTGCCAGTCAAGTACGAGTTCATTGCAGACTCGAGACCGGTCGCACCTTGAAAGAACGAGAAGAAGCCGGTTACGGCTGAATAGATCTCGCTCGAGTATTTGCGCGTGTAATGAAAGTTGTCGTCAGAGCGAACACTCTCGGCAACCGGAATGCCATTGACCAAGATTGCACCGCGTTGGGTTTTGTATGAGTCGTAAACCGCACGAACGTTTCGCTGATCTGCCGAAAGTGAATCTGCAGTAATCACTTGGATGGTCGATGATGAAATGAAGAGTGCTGCAAACATTGCAATGATGGTGTAAACGACTCGTTTCAGTTCGCGATTCATTCGTCACCTACAACGTGGTCACGGGCACTGTCAGAAATGCGCAAGAGCAGTCCGACGATAATCCAGTTTGCCAAAAGTGATGAACCACCTGCCGCCAAGAACGGAGTGGTGAGACCGGTTAGCGGTACCACGCGAGTCACGCCGCCGATAACGATGAATGTCTGCAACGCGATTACGAAACTCAGACCGATTGCAAGAAGTTTGCTGAAATCGTCGGTGTGCTGAAAAGCGATTCGAACCCCGCGAGCAATGATCAAAAGGTAAATCGCGAGAATGGCAAAAACACCAACCAGCCCAAGCTCTTCGCCAAGCGATGCGAAAATGAAGTCGCTTTCGGCAAGCGGCACCAGCTGCGGAACGCCGCCGCCAAGACCAGAACCAAGGATGCTGCCGTGCGATAGCCCGAAGATCCCCTGCACCAGCTGATACGAACCACCAACGGCGTCGTAGTGGGCCGAGTCGAAAGGGTTGAGCCAGGCGTCGACTCGACCGCTCACGTATGACATCAAACGCGAGGCAATCAAGGCGCTACTTAGAAACAGGCCAAGGCCAGTTGCCACATAGATGGCTCGCCCGGTTGCCACGTAGATCATTACAAGGAACAGACCGAAGTAAAGCAGAGAGGTTCCGAGGTCTCGTTCGCCGACTAGAACCAGCAGGCTAATTGCCCAAATAGCCAGAATTGGGCCGAGTTCACGGGCGCGAGGCAGCTGCAGCCCCAAGAAACGGCGGCCAACCACGGCTAGCGAATCGCGTCTGGTGACCAAATAACCGGCGAAAAACACGGTCAGGGCAATCTTGGCCAGCTCACCAGGCTGAAAGGTCAACCCGCCGAGAGACAGCCAGAGGTGGGCGCCATTGATGGTCTTGCCGATCAGCGGGAACATGGGCGAAATCAGCAAGCCAAGGCCGATAAACATAGAGATGTAGATGTACCGGCGCAAGAAAAGGTGGTTCGGCACGAACAGGATCACCGCGATTGCCGCGACCATTGCAACGATTGTCCAGATGTTTTGCTTGGCGGCGAACAGGTCGGTGGCGTGATTAGCAATCTTGGCTAAATCGAGCCGGTAGACCTCAGCGATTCCAAGGCCGTTTAGCAATACGACCGCCGGCAGCATAAGTGGGTCGGCTTCAGACGCCTTCCAACGCAACACCGCATGAATTGCGAGAGCACCAAGTGTGATCGGCAACCAATAAGTAAGAATCTCGGTGTTGTAAATCTGAATGGTTGAAAGTTGAATCTGCGCCAACTCAAATGCGTTGAGCCCAAATGCGAAAAACAAAAGCGCAAGTTCGATGTTTCTATTGCGCGGAATCACGCGACTGAGTCGACGAATGTCGATTGCAATGGTGTTGGTATTCAGGCTCAATTGCCCACCTCGATCAGGGTGGTCAATTTTTCTTGGATGTCGCTCAGCGACTCGCCGCTAATCGAACGTGAAACCAAATCTTGCTGAAACGCAGTTAGCTTTACAACTTCGATGTTCGTCGTTTGAAAGACATGACTGAAATGCAACGGTCCGAATGACTCGCGAATTCCTTGGTAGATGACAACGTAGCCATCCTTTTGTGAAATGTAATAGCGAGTCTGTGTGTAGTCATAAGCACTCTTGAGCAAGAACACGCTGCCGACAATCAAAATGATTGCGAGTAGCAATTGACGAACGCGACGCCAGCGAACTTTCGCGCGCGTTTCTTTCATGATTCGTTCGAGGAGCTCTTCGGTTTCGATTGCGAATTCTGCGTCGATTTGTTTGCGCGCAAACAAATCGATAAGCGCGCGAGGGTTGAATACTCGTACCAGCGAACGACCCTTGTGCTCTGCGATTACAACTTCGTTCTCGGCAGACCCGACAAAATACGGCACGGTGGGTTCAGAAATCTCGGCGGGCAAAATGTCGACTACAACAACAGTGACGTTGTCTGGGGCCCCGTGTTCGAGCGCCTCATACACCAACAGCTCGGATGCCTCTTCAGCATCGACCGTCTTATTAGCGAGCACGCTCTCGATGATTTCTGCAGGAACCACACCGCAAAGCCCGTCGCTGCAAAGCATCCAGCGGTCGCCGACCTGAGCCTTGTAAGTCTCGGTGTCGATCTCAGGTTCGATCTCAACGTCGCCGAGAACGCGCATCAGCACGTTGCGGCGAGGGTGTACCAGGGCTTCTTCAGGCGTGATTCGGCCGGTATCAATCAGACGTTGAACGAAAGTGTGGTCTTTCGAAATCTGTTGGAGCTTCGAGTTGCTGACCAGGTAAATGCGAGAGTCACCGATGTGAGTGGTGGTGATCAGGTCACCGGTTACGGTGATTCCCGAGAAAGTGGTTCCCATGCCTTTGAGCTCTGGGTGTTCGATAACCGTCTGCGAGAGTTTCTCGTTTGCAGCAAGGAGCGAATCGACTACCGCGGCCGATGCGATATCGGCACTTTCATAATCGCGATCGCTGGTGGCTACCGACTGCGAAATGATTGCAGATGCAACGTCGCCACCGGCGTGCCCGCCCATGCCGTCGGCGACGAAGAAGAAATTGAAACCGCTGTAACCGGAGTCTTGATTCGACTTTCGAATTTTGCCGATGTTAGAGGCGGCGTATGCCTTTGTGGTAATTGCCACGCTTAGGCTCGCAGTTCGAAAACAGTCTTGCCGATTCGAATCGGTGTTCCGATTTTTACAACGAGCGGAGTGCCAACGCGGTTATCGTTGACAAAAGTGCCGTTGGTTGAATTCAGATCCTGCAACATCCAGTCGTTGTTCATCAGAACCAACTTGGCGTGATGGGTAGATGCATATTCATCTGAAATAACCAGGTCGCTGTTTTCTGCGCGACCGATTGTTATTTCTCGACGGTCAAGTCGAACTACAAAACCTTTGCGATCGCCACCGGTGATTTCGAGCTTGGTCGCAACCGCGCCACCCTCGGTTGGCAGGTTTGAAACGATTGGTGCCGGCGCCGTAGGTAACACCGGTGACGAAACACTTTGTGGAACATTTGCGCGGGTCACTCGAGAAACGACTTTTTGACCAAAAAGGTCTGCGCGAATTACAGAAATGATGCTGAAGATGAAAATCCAGAGCACCACCAGAAAGGCGATGCGAACGATATAGAGCGCTAGGTCACTCATTTGAAACCTTGTTAGCCAAGATTCTGAAGACGAATTCGGTGCGTCCGGCAAAAATCACGTCGTCGTTCTTGAGGGGGCTCTCGGTCATGGATTGACCGTTCACAGTGGTGCCATTTGTCGACCCGAGGTCGCGAACTCCGGCTCGGGTGCCATCCCAGAGCAGTTCAAAGTGCTTGCGGCTTAGTCCTTGGTCGTCGACCTGAAGGTCGGCGCTGGCGTCGCGGCCGACGGTGGTGCGGCCAGGCTTGAGCATGACCCGCTGCCCGCCAAAATCAACCGCCGGAGCCCATTCCACAGCAATTTGCTGGGTTGTAGAGGTGACCTCGACCTGGCCGAGGGCCAAACTAGCGTCTTCGAGCAGGTTGATCTCGATGGCCGCCCCGAACTGAAAACCCTGTTTGCGAGCATGCCCGGCGCTCAGGTTGGTCAATTCATTGATCAGATTGGTGCCTAAGGCACGCAAGCGCTGGTAGTCGGCTGCCGAAAGGCGCACTGTAAAGGTGTTTGGCGCCAGAATGCGGTCGCGGGTGACCACAGAGGCCTTGGCGTCCATCTCGGCGCGAATGTACGAGGCAATCTCGATTGGCTGAAGCTCGCTCTTGAAGGTCTTGCTGAACGCGCCAGTTACGACCCGCTCAAGACCCTTCTCAAACTTTTCTAGAAAGCCCACGCTCACCTCGATTTCTTCACAAGTTTATCTTTTGACCCAATAAAACACGGATGCTTGGGACCGCACTTATTGGTCGGGCGCGGGCTTCGGTTCCTAAGAGTTGGCTGGCAGCATCCTTGGTGTTTGCTGTTTCGCAGGGTTTATCACAGGTTCGATTTCTACTTTGATGGTGTCCCTGAATGAAAGGAACCATCATGGATAAGAAAGCACTAAACAAGATCACTGCAGCAGGCGTTGGTCTAGTGGCAATTGCAGGAATCGCGATCGCATCGCCTTCTTTGGCAGCCGGAACTACCCCAAGCACAAACCCAAGCGCACCTTCGGCAACCGCAGCTCCAAGTTGGGGTAACGGAAATGGCGGCGATGGCGATCACGATGGCCACGGCCCTCGAGGAGCAAAGGGCAAGGGCATGGGTCAGTGGGCCTCTGCTGTAGCACAGACCGTGACCGTCAACGTGCCAAACGATGGCAAGAGCTACATGTTGGTTGTCACCGAGGCAGCCCCAACCGCACCGGCAGCTACCAGCGGTTCGACTACCACTCCAACCCCTCCGCCGTTTAAGGCTCACAGCGAAGCTGTTGAGATCACTGGCACCGGCGCGGTAACCGTTACCTTGCCTCCTATGCACCCTGGAAAGTTCACCTTGAAGCTGGTTGCAGTTTCAGGCTCGAGCGTTTCAGGCGAGATCGGAACCGACGGCAAGTTGGTCGCGCCGATCACCGTTGGCTAATTAGCCAAGCAATTTTTGTTGCATCCCTCTCCTTAGTTGAACAAAAGCCCCCGGGAAACCGGGGGCTTTTGTGCTTAATGCTTGGGGTTAGCCGACCATGTTCTTGGTGCGACCGCGGGTGTGATTCTCGTTGCAGGCAAGGCTTTCAGGCTTTGCTGCACAGACATCACAGAGTAGGACCAAATCTTTGCATCCTAGGTTCGAACAATTTCTAAACGAATTGGTTGGGTTACCACAAGCTTCGCACTCGCCAATCACCTTGGCCTCATCGCTGAAGTCCATTACCATGCGGTTGTCAAAGACGTAGAGCGAGCCTTCCCATAGGCCCTTGTCTTTGAACTGCTCGCCGTAGCGAACGATGCCACCTTGAATTTGGTAAACCTCTTTGAAGCCGCGGTTGATCATGACTGCAGAAAGAATTTCGCAACGAATGCCGCCGGTGCAGTACGAAACGATTGGCTTGTCTTTAAGGTGGTCGTATTTGCCGCTCTCGAGTTCACGAACGAAATCGTGAGTGGTGTCGACGTCAGGAACAATCGCGTTCTTGAACTTGCCGATCTTGGCCTCGAATGCATTTCGGCCATCGAAGAACACGACATCGTCGCCACGCTCTTCAACCAGTTTGTTCACCTCGGCAGGCTTAAGGTGCTTGCCACCATTTGTGACACCGTTTTTGTCGACCAATACTTCGTCAGGGGTCATGAAGGCAACCAGCTCGTTACGGTTCTTCACGCTGAGGCGAGGGAACTCATCGCCGGTGCCGTCTGACCACTTGAAGTCGATCTTGCCGAAACCAGGGAACTGCTTGGTTGCACGCACGTACTTCTTTAGGTCGCTCATGTTGCCACCGAGCGTGCCGTTGATGCCGTGCTTTGAGACCAGGATGCGCCCCTTGAGGCCTAGCGATTCGCACAGGGTGCGCTGCCAGAGCTTCATGGTTTCTGGGTCGGCGACCGGCGCGAAGCCGTAATAAAGAATGACTTTTTGGAGTTCCACAGAAAAAAGTTTAGCCTTGCCCTATGACTATCAAGCCAGGCCTCGACACCGCTAACTTTGACCACTCGGTTCGCCCTCAGGACGACCTCTTCAAGCACACCAATGGTGTCTGGCTTCGAGATGTGGCGATTCCTGAAGATCAGGCCACTTATGGCTCGTTCATGATTCTGCGCGATTTGAGCGAAGAGCGCGTGCGCATCATCCTTGAAGAAGAGGCTGAAAACCCGAAACCTGGAGTAAGTCAGAAGATTGGCGACATGTATGGTTCGTTCCTCGACGAGCAGCGCGTCAACGCCTTGGGCAGTTCACCTATCCAGGATGACCTCGACCGCATCGCTGCGCTCGACTCGATTGATGAAGCCACCAAGTACATCGGCGAGCTGACTTTACAGAGCATCGACACCATGTTCGGCATGTACGTCAACAACGACCCGGGTAACCCTGAGCGTTACCTGGTCAACATTTACCAGGGTGGGCTTGGTTTGCCAGACGAGTCGTACTACCGCGAAGAAAAGTACGCCGAGTTCCGCGAGGCATATGTTCCGTTCATCACCAAGATGTTCGAGCTCGCCGGCGTTGCTAATCCGACCGAGTCGGCACAAAAGGTTTACGAGTTCGAAGGCGAACTTGCCAAGCACCACTGGAACGTAGTCGACTCACGCGACGCAGAAAAGACCTACAACTTGGTTTCGTTCGACGAACTACAAAAGTTGTCGCACGGATTCAATTGGTCTAAGTGGCTCGAAGGATCCCACATGCAACAGCGCGTACTAGACGAGAGCGTTGCCATGATGCCTTCGTTCTTCGAAGGTCTTGCATCGGTTTACAACCAGGCGAATCTCGAGACCGTAAAACTTTGGCTACAGTTCAACGTCATCAATCAGATGGCGCCTTACCTGAGCGATGACTTCGTCACCACTCGCTTTGACTTCTATGGCAAGAAGCTCACGGGTCAGCCGCAGATGCGCGCTCGTTGGAAGCGAGCCGTTCAGTCTGTCGAAGGCTCACTCGGCGAGGCCGTTGGTGAAATTTATGTTGCCAAGCATTTTCCGCCAGCCGCCAAGGCACGCATGGATGAACTGGTTGCGAACCTGATCGATGCTTACCGCGACAGCATCCTGGCTCTTGAATGGATGGGCGAAGAGACTAAGCAGAAGGCGTTGGTTAAGCTTCAGAAGTTCACCCCAAAGATCGGGTACCCGGTGAAGTGGCGGGATTACTCGAGCCTCGAAATTGACCGAAACGACCTAGTCGGCAACATTCGACGTGCGGCCGCCTTCGCTACAGCCCGCGAAGTTGCAAAGATTGGCTCGCCGGTCGATCGCGATGAGTGGTTTATGACCCCACAGACCGTGAACGCCTATTACAACCCTGGCTTCAACGAGATCGTGTTCCCGGCCTCAATTCTGCAGCCACCGTTCTTCAGCCTCGACACCGACGACGCCGTGAACTACGGAGCAATCGGCGCCGTGATTGGCCACGAGATCGGCCACGGATTCGACGACCAGGGTTCGAAGTACGACGGCGACGGTGCCCTGATTTCATGGTGGACCGACGAAGACCGTGCGGCTTTCGAAAAACTAACCGGCAAGTTGATTGCGCAATACTCTGCGCTGTCACCGGCGCAACTTTCTGATGAATACAAAGTCAACGGCGAGCTAACCATCGGTGAGAACATCGGCGACCTTGGTGGTTTGTCAATTGCTTACAAGGCCTACGAAAAATCACTTGGTGACAAAGCCGCCCCTGAAGTTGACGGTTACTCAGGGGCCCAACGGTTCTTCTTGTCATGGGGTCAAGCCTGGCGAGGCAAGGGCCGCGATGAAATCGTGATTCAACGTTTGGCAACAGACCCGCACTCACCAAACGAATTCCGTTGCAACCAAATCATTCGCAACATCGACAAGTTCTACGAGGCTTTCAACGTGGCCGAGACTGACGCACACTGGTTAGACCCAGAACATCGTGTGACTATTTGGTAATCGCGCTCGCGGTTTAGTGAAGAGGTAAAAGTGAATCTTTGGTGGCGCCTGTTTTGGCAATTGCTCACTTGGCGTTTGAAACCGAAAGCAAAAATAAACCAGGTCGGTGTGCGCACCTTTCGCGTCTGGCCGAGTGACCTCGACATTTTTGCCCACATGAACAATGGTGTGTTTGTGCAATTGCTTGACCTTGGCCGTTACGACCTGTCGCTGCGATCACACGCGTGGCAAGACTGGAAGAAGGCCGGCTGGTATCCGGTCGTGGTTGCAGAAAACATCACGTTCAGAAAATCTTTGATGCCTTGGATGCTGTTTCAGCTTGAAACAAAGTTGATCGGCTGGGACGCCGAGGGGTTCTTCTTCGAACAGCGCTTCACCGCTAAGGGTCAGATCTACGCTCGAGCCGTTGTTCGAATTCGATTCTTGAAGCGCAAAGGTGGTGGCGTGAAGCCGCCAGAGGTGCTCGAATACCGGCCTTGGGAGGGCGAGCGCCCAGAACTCCCTAAGTGGGTTAGCGACTGGGCTCAGGCTTCATTGCTGCCGCGCCTTCACGAAGACGCCACCTCGAACTGGGATTAGGCCAAGAGCTACTTGGCAAGTAGCGACTGAAAACCAGGGGTAGCCGCAAGCTGACCATCGGTCAGAACTGCGAGTGCCTCGACTCCATCCAGGGCGTGCAATCGTCGCATTGAGCCGATGCCCTCGGCAAAAGCTGCCGTTGCCCACACGTCGGCAGTAACAATGTCTTTTGCAATGACCGTAATTTGGTGCAGTGACTTCGCCGGATCGCTTTCGTAGTTTTTTGGATTCCAAATGTGTGAGCCGCGCTCTGCAGAGCCACTCGTCGCAACTCCGCGAAACTCTGTACCGAGCAGATTGATAACAGCGAGGGCGCCAGACTGTGTGCTTGCGATTGAAACGGGCTTAGAGATACCAACCCGCCATTGTTCTGAATCGGTTGTGCCATCGGCAATGTAAATGTCGCCGCCGGCGTTCAAAGTGAAATCATCGATGCCCGAGGCAACGAGCGAATCGGCAGCGCGCTTGGCTGCCCACGATTTGACTAAACCGCTCGGATCAAACGTGTGTTGCGGGGTGAAAGCGCTGAACCATCCGCCAGTTAGTTTTTCTAGTCGCTCGCACTCATCCCAAACTTCTGACACGACTGGCGGTAATTTGTCAACAGAAGTTTTGCCGGCGGCAAGAAGGCTCAGCGGTGACTCTGGTTTGTAAAGTGAGAAGATTTCGTCGGCCTCATGCATGATTGCGCAGGCGCGTTCGAGAGCGGCGTTGGTCTCGACCGAATCAATCGTGCTTATGCCATGAAACCGAAAACCGGTTCCCATAGCTAGTTCGATGTGATCGAAAGTCGACACTTTAGAGTTTCGAGATTGCGTTGCTCAAAGCTTGCTTGAAGGCATCCGTGGTGAAGGTCGCGCCACTCAAGTTGCTAAAGCTGGCCCCGTTGGCCGTAATCGCATCGGTGACAAGGTAGCTGAACGCACTATCGCGACCAGCGGTAGCAGAGGCCTGCACCAGATCGACTGCCGTGAGTTTGCCGTTGACCTGAGTGACCTTGAGCTGCACAGTTCCGTAACGGTAACCGATTGCGTCAGAGGTAGCGGTCTTGGTGCCGGTGCTAGAACTGGTCGAGCCAGAACTGCTCTGAGAGCTGGTTCCCGAGGTCGAACCGTTGGCGGCAGCGGCCTGGTTCGAGGTTGGGGTCGAGTTGTGGCCGAGCAGTGCGGTTGCGCCGGCAGTGCTGAGACCCAGAAGGGCGACTGCCTGAATAAGCCCGCGGCTCTTGCGTGCCTTGGCCGGTTTTACGGTAACTACTTCGCGCTTAGAACTTAGCAAGGGCTGACTCCAATGATCTCTTGAATGCGTTTGTGGTGTAGGTGGCGCCACTCAGATTGCTGAATGAACTGCCGTTTGCCGCAATGGCGTATTGCACTAGATAAGGGAAAGCACCGGCGCGCCCGTTAGTTGCATTTGCCTGCAACATGTTGACGGCGGTGATCTTGCCGTTCGATTTCACAACTTGAACTTGCACAACACCGAAGCCCGACTCAACCGAGTCGCCATTCTTTGTCACGCTTGCGCTCGAAGTGCCACCAGAAGTAGCTGTCGATTGCGACGCGGATGGCGTTGGTGTCGATGCGGTCGATCCTGAATTCGAGTTCGACGAGCTCGAGCTGCTTGAAGAGTTTGAGCTACTCGATGAATTGCTCGAACCTTTTGAACTCGAACTTGAGCTCGAACTTTTTGATGCACTAGGTGAACTGCTCGCACTTGCCGAGTTACTAGGAGCCTTAGTCGAACCCCCGGTTGATGTTGTGGTGTTTGTGCTCGGTGCCGCAAAAGATCCGTTCGACACAGCAGTTGCTGACTGACCCATGTACCACGATGCACCAAGCACACCGAGCGTGACTAGGCCGATAGTTGATTTGGTTGAGCTTCTCACCAGGCAAACTCCTCTGCGTGAATCTGACGTTCCTCAGTGCCGAGGTTTTGCAGTGTGCGCACTACAGAGTGAGTCCAAACAGTCGGGCCACAGATGTAGACATCGCTGTTCTTGATCGCAGGCGCCATGTCGAGCAGGCGATCACTGTCACTGCGACCGCTTTCATCGGCGTTCATCCATGAAGTGCCAACGCCGCGCTTGCCGTCGAGTACGTGCAGGTGGAACCCGCGGCGACGAGCAATCTCGCGAACCTCGGCCAGCAACGACGCATCTGCCTGATCACGCAAGCGATAGATGATGGTCACATCGCCAGGGCGAGCAGCCATGGACTCGGCCATAGCGCGAATCGGTGGAACACCAATGCTGGCGGCCATGAGCACGACCTTCTCTTTGGTGCGTCGTTCTTCAGTGAACACTCCGTAAGGGCCCTCGAGCATGACCTTGGTGCCGGTCTTCAAGTGCTGAAGTAGGGCGGTGTCGTCACCACGGTTACCCACGGTGAAACGCACGAAGCTCTCGTTTGGCGCAGCCGAAATTGAGAATGGGTGTGGGCGCCACCACTGCGATGGGGTCAAGACTCGAAGCATGTAGAACTGACCGGCCTCGCCACCAAGCGAGCCAACTTTGTTGCCGGTTAGGTAAATCGATACGGTGTCGCTCGATTCGCGAACTACACCGGCAACGCGAAGTGAAACTCGCATCGATCGAACAATTGGGCGTAGCACTCGGTACCAAACGACATTCACAAGAACGAAGAGGTAAAGCGTGATCCAGTAAACCTGCGCAATAGGTTTGCCAGCAATGTCGTTACCGGTCGAGAACTGGTGAGGCACCGCAGCAAGAATTGAACCGTACGCCAGGATGTGCACTAGGTACCAAGCTTCGTAAGTGATTGCCTTGCGTGCGAAGTTCAATGAAGTGACGACAACCAAAATCATGAGAACGAGTGCGAGCGTTGCGAATAGCAAGTCGTTGATCGTAATCATTGAGAAGAACTCGGCAATCAGGTTCTTGTTGTCGGCAAGTGCGTACTGCACCACAGAAGCAATGAAGTGAGCGAGCACCAAATAAAGAATTGGCTTGCCAAGTTTTTTGTGTGCAACTGTTGCTTTGTCTTGACCGTAGTAGTGGTCGATCCACGGAATACGAGCAACGAGCATGGTATCGATTAGCAAAAGGTCGGTTGCTACGAGAGCCGTTAGGCGGTCGATGGCACTCCAGATGTTCTGAGCGGTGCTGAGGTCTTTGACGCCGCCGTCGATAAAGAAGATTGCTGTAACAAAAACCACGGTGGCCCAGGCTAGAACTTCGATGATGTCTTGGCCGAGCTTGAGCTCGTTCCACTTACGAACGCCTAGGCGAATGCTGGTCTTTGGCTTGACCAAGACCAGTGGTCGTTGAGTGGTGTTTTGTTCCATAGGCAAAATCTTGTTCAGCCTACTTGGGAGAAGTCTGGGAGCAGCCAGAGAGCAGTCTGGGGAACTCTCAGGGTCTAAGGTGAAGCCATGACCGCTTTGCCGTTGACCAGAACCTACCAGGATGCCCAGGGCGTCGAGATCACCATGTTCGAGTGGCCGGTCGCCGAACCGCGGGCCATAGTTCAGTTGGTGCACGGCCTTGGCGAACACACCCGCCGATATGACCATGTGGCAGCCGCGCTGAACCGGGCCGGTTTCTCGGTCTACTCTGATGACCACCGTGGGCACGGGGCAACCGGCCAATCGATGATCATGGCCGGCATCACTGCAAAACTCGGCCCGCTTGGCCCGGGCGGTATGGTCGCGACCATGGCAGAAGTGCATCAACTGACCGAACTGATCCGAGCCGAGAACCCGGCCGCCCCTATCGTGCTGTTCGGGCATTCGCTCGGTGCGATGATGGCCCAGCGCCTGATCAACAAGTACCCAACCGAATACTTCGGCGCGATTCTCAGCGGTTCAACCCTTTTGCTGCCTGGCGTGGTGCCAAGCGACGGTTTCAACAAACGCTGGGCGAACACCCCGGGCGGTAGCGGAAAAGAATGGCTATCGAGCGACGAGCGCGTTGGTCACGCGTTTATGAATGACCCACTGTGCTTCCCAGATTCGGCAGCAAAGGCTTTCGGTTTGGTGAACGCATCCAAGGTGCTCGGATTACCGAGCAAGAAACTGCCTAGCGATATGCCGATTTTGATTTTTGCCGGCAGCGAAGATCCGCTTGGTGCAGAGCGCGGTAACAAGATGTTGCTCAACGCCTATCGCCGCGCTGGCGTGCGTGACGTGACTTTGATGATCTACGAAGGAATGCGTCACGAGACGCTGAATGAAAAAGAAGGCGAAGGCGTCATCGATGACGTGATTGCCTGGATTAACCAGTCGCTAGAAATTTAGATTGCGAGTGGGCTAAAGCTTGGAAGCCTAGGCCTGCTTGGGCTTCCATGCGCAGGCGGCGATGGCATCTTCGATTGGATTCAGAAGTAGGTCCTGGGTTTCAGGGTGCTTTTCCATGTACTTCACAACGTAGCTACAAACCGGAACGACTTTCTCGCTGCGATTTTCGCGCACATCTTTAAGAGTCGCATTCATCAAGATGGCCGCGAGATTCTTGCCCTGTTGAGCTGGGTCAACCTCGGTGTGCACGAAGTGAATCTCGCCAGGGCGAATCGTGTAATCAGCGTGGCCGACCTTTTCGCCGTCTAGCCAGATTTCGTAACGCTGGGCCTCTGCGTTGTGGATGACTTCAGTGTTCATACTGTTAATCTCTTTCTGTGCCAGCCAAATCGCAAGCCAATCGGCTCTACTTCGGGGATAACCTCAAGCATCTGCAGTCTATTCCTGACGCCGCAGCCCAGCTGGTCTACATCGATCCGCCGTTCAACACCGGGCGCAAGCAGGAACGCGGCACATCAACCACGCGTCGGGTTGAGGGCAGTGGCCGGGTTGGATTCAAGGGCCAGAACTACGAAATCATTCGCGAAACGGTTCTGAGTTACGACGATGAGTTTGCCGACTACTGGAGCTTTCTTGAGCCTCGACTCGAGCAGGCCTGGCGCATTCTTGGTGAGACCGGCACGCTCTATTTGCATCTCGACTACCGAGAGGCGCACTACGCAAAAGTTTTGCTCGACGCGCTATTCGGCCGCGATTGTTTTTTGAACGAAATCATTTGGGCCTACGACTACGGCGGCAAAGCGAAAAATCGATGGCCAGCAAAACACGACACGATTTTGGTTTACGTCAAGGATGCCAAGAAATATTATTTCGACAGTCAGAGCGTCGACCGCGAACCTTACATGGCACCGGGTTTGGTGACTCCAGAGAAAGTTGAACGCGGAAAATTGCCAACGGATGTTTGGTGGCACACCATCGTTTCACCAACCGGTAAAGAGAAAACCGGCTATCCGACGCAAAAGCCCGAAGGCATTTTGCGCCGAATCATTCAAGCCTCTTCTCGCGAGGGTGACTTGGTTGTCGACTTCTTTGGAGGCTCAGGAACAACAGGCGCAGTAGCGGCAAAACTCGGTCGTCGTTTCATCTTGATTGATCAAAATCCTGAGTCGATTGATGTGATCAGCGCTCGATTGAAGAAAGACGGCGTCGACTTCGATCTAATGAAGTAACGCTCACCATCGCAACTGCAAACAAGATGAGCAACGCCGCCGTTGCAAGCGCCATCGAATAATTAGATTCACCAGGCCGCGAAATCAATCGATACAGCACGACCGGCAAGGTCGCCTGGTCGCCGTAGCTGAGCAAACTCGCTGCGCCAAACTCGCCAATCGAAACCAGCAAAGCAAAGGCTGCCGCATTGCGCAGTGGCGCAGCCAGCAGTGGGGCTTCGATGGTTCGCCAAATCTGCCAGCGGCCAGCTCCGGCCGTGGCTGCCGACTCGGCCAGCTCGATCGGCACCGACCCAAGTGCCGAGGCCACCTGTCGAACCACCAGTGGCACTGCGAATACCGCTTGAACCAGCGGAACGACGAGCCAAGATGACCGAAGCGGCAGCGGCCCAGCCCCAAAACTGACCAGGTACCCAAAGCCCAGCATGACCGCCGAGATGCCGAGTGGCATCACCCAAAAGAACTGAACCCAAGGCCTCCCAGCAGAAAGCTTGGCCACCAATGTGCCAATCAGCATTGCTATCGCTGCGGCTACGATCGCATTGCGCAACGAATTACCAAGTGCCTGCCATACAGAGATGTCGAGCAAACCTCGATCGCCAAGTGTGCTCAACCTGACCAAAGCATCGACACGCAAGCCTTTCACCAGGATTTCGCCGAGCGGAATTACAAAAAAGCACGCCAGGCAAAACCAAGTTGCAATCGCGGTTACGCGATTTGCCCGAGCAGGTGTTTGCAGCGAAAGGTCATCCTGGTTTGAAATTCTGCGAGTCGAAATCGCGAAGGCGATCACTGTGATCAAAGTTTGCACGAGTGCCAGTGCACTCGCGGTGTTGAAGTCGAGTCGCTGGTTTAGTGCAAAGTAGGTGACGGTCTCAATCGAACGAGCACTAGTCGAACCGAGCACGAGCACGATTCCGAAGCTCGTCGCGCAATACAAGAACACCAAGGCCGCCGCCGAGAAAATTGCCGAGCGAAGTTGCGGCAGATGAATGCGCCAAATAACTGTGAACTTCGAAGCACCATCGAGTTCAGCAGCGGCATCTGGGTGCAAGTCGAGAGTGCGCCAAACCGAACCGACAGTGCGTACCACGACTGCCAAATTCAGAAACACGTTTGCAATCAGTATCACTAACCAAGAGTCGAGCCAACGAATCGGCTGAAGCGCCATCGCGACGACAATAGTCGGCAGCACAAACGGAACCGTCATGAAATTGCGAAGCAGTACCGAACCTAAAAAGCGAGTGCGATAGAGCGCATAGGCCAAAGGAATTCCTGCGACCAGGCAAAGCGCAACCGAAGCCAGTGACGACCATAGCGTGAACCAGATTGCAACCAGATTGCGTGGGTCGGCAAGGGTTATCAATGCTTCATTGGTCAACCCGCGGGCGGCGATGTTGCCAAGCGGCCAATAGAAGGCGATGCCAATGAACGCAATTGGCAGCAGCCAAGCGCCTAACCGAAGAGCGCGGCCCATGCCTTTAGCCAACTTGTTCGCTTGCCATTTACGTCGAGGTCTCCGCCCAGCGGAGCCGTGGCTGCCGGGGCGAACTGCGCCCAGGCCTCAGGTAGTGAGGTTCCGGGGGCAATCGGGTACATGTACATAGCGCCTGGGATGCTCTTCTGGAACTCATCGGTCAACAAGAACTGAACGAACTTTGCAGCGTCGGTCGCGTGACTCGAACCAGCCAGAACTCCCGCGTATTCGGTCTGGCGATAGCAGCCATCTAAGAGCGCTGCCGTTTGGCTTTCGCCGTTATCGCGAATCTCGTCGGCAGGCGACGACGAATAGCTCAACACGATCGGGTAATCGCCCTTTCCAGACGAACCACTGAAGTCTGTGTAGTACGCGTCTTCCCAGCCGCCATCGACCTTCACTTTGTTGTTCTTTAGTGCTTGCCAGTATGGCTGCCAGCCGGCGTCGCCATACTTTGCGACTGTCGCGGCCAAGAACGAAAGACCGGTCGATGAGTCGTTCGGGTTTTCAATTACGGTCAAGCCATTGAACTCTGGCTTGATCAAGTCGTCAATCGACGATGGTGCGGCCTGTTCGTGAGTGCTGAACCAGGTCTTGTCGTAGTTCATGCAGACATCGCCGTAGTCGACTGCGGTTAGTGAACCGTCGATGATTTTGTTTGCGGCTGCAACGCCGGCGAAAGTGTTGTCGATTCCGTAGACGGCATCGCCGATTGGTGCATCCTTGGTGAGCACCAACTTGTTTGTCATTGCTCCGGCATCGCCTGCCTTAAGTAGCTTCACCGTGATACCAGTTGACTTTTTGAAATCAGCTAGCAGCGATTTAGAAATCACAACACTGTCATGAACTACGACTGTGATTTCGTGTGAACTTGCGGGCGTGCATCCGGTGAATGTAAGCGCAGCAAGAGTTGTGGCCGCAGCGATTGCGAGTGTGCGAGTGAAACGTGAAAACATTTGTCCTTCCTTCGTTGGCATTACCCAAATCAGGTTTGACGGTCGAAGCCTTCAGGCTTCCTCTCAGATCGGTGACACCGAACTCCCGTGTGTTTTAAGAATAAACAAGGATGCCGTTATGCGCCAATGGCATCGGCGGAAACGAAGAAACCCCGCCATCGCTGACGGGGTTTCTTGCGAGTTTTCGGCTAGTGGCCGGCTGCGGCTGCTGCCGCGTCCTGACTTGCCGAGGTGTTGCGAAGTGCCGGCGCTTTGATGAAGAACGACAACGCGAACGCAACTGCAACAACGACTGCTGCCCAGGTGAATACTGTGACGGCCGAGTCAGCAAAGCCCTGAAGAATAGGGTCTTTGATTTGCTTAGGCAGTTTCGAAATGAACGAAGAGTCAGTCTTCAACTGGTCGCCAAAGTTCGCTTGGCCCGAACCGCTTGGCACTGTGATTCCGGCTTCCTTAAAGCGCTTGGCGATGTTGTCACCGAGCGAGTTGAACAGAATCGAGATGAACACGGCAACACCAAGGGTTCCGCCCATCTGGCGGAAGAAGGTTGCCGACGAAGTCGCAACACCAACCTCTGATGCCGGAACCGAACCCTGGCTTAGCAAAGTCAAGGTCTGCATTAGCTGACCAAGACCCAAGCCGATTAGAACCATGCCGATTGCGATCTGCCAGTAAGGCTGAGTCGCGCTGTAGGTAGTCATGTAAAGGTAGCCAACAAGGAACAGTCCCGTGCCGGTCATCAGGAAGATGCGGTACTTGCCTGTCTTTCGGGTGTACTGACCCGAAATGACTGTCGCAGTCATCAATCCTGCAACCATCGGAAGCATCATGAAACCCGACTGAGTTGGGGTAGCGCCGTTGACGATCTGCAGCAACAGCGGCAAGGTCATCATTCCACCGAACATACCGACACCGATGATGACACCGAGAATGGTTGACATTGAGAAGGTGCTCGACTTGAACAGGGTTAGCGGAAGCAAGGCTTCATGCTTTGCGGCACGCTCAGCCAAGATGAACGCGATGATGCCAACGCCACCGATTGCATACATCGCAATGGACTCGGTAGAGCCCCAGCCCCAGCCCTGACCGTTTTCAGCAACGACCAACAGTGGAACAACTGCCATACAAATGGTGAGGGCGCCCCACCAGTCGATGCGGTGCTTTTTTGGAATGTGAGGAACGTGAAGAAACTTGAAGACCATGAATAGTGCAATTGCACCGATTGGCAGGTTGATCAAGAAGACCCAGCGCCAGCCGTTTAGCCACAAGATCTGCGGAGCGCTTGCGAACAAGCCACCGACGACCGGGCCAAGAACCGATGACGAACCGAATACTGCAAGGAACATGCCCTGATAGCGTGCACGCTCGCGCGGAGGCACGATGTCAGCCAAGACTGTGATTGCTAGCGAGAACAAGCCGCCGGCACCAATACCCTGAACGGCGCGGAACGCGGCGAGCTGCCACATGTCTGCTGCGAATCCTGAAAGTGCCGAACCAAGCAAGAAAATGCTGATTGCGGCGATGAATAGACGGCGGCGACCGAAAATGTCACCGAGCTTGCCATAAATAGGTGTCGCAATAGTTGAGGTGATCAGGTACATGGTGGTTACCCATGCCTGTAGCTCGAGACCTTTTAGGTCGTCTGCGATGGTACGCATTGCCGATCCGACAACGCTCTGGTCTAGTGCTGACAGGAACATGCCAGACATGAGTCCGACCAAAACCAGCAGGATTTCGCGGTGAGACATCTCACCAGCGTGTGCAGCGGTCTTTACCGCCGCAGACTTCTTTTCACGCGCCACGAAGGGCCTTCTTTCATAAATTGCTTTTTTGCCTTGATTTAGGCTTGAGTCGTGTTCCAGCCTAAACGCCAACCACTTCTAGAGAGCCCAAAGCCCAAGCGGGCTGGGATTATTCCGCTGGCGCATATGGCAACAATTACATCTTTATTAGTGGCGGTTTCGGCTCCCGCGCTCGCGGAAACGCCGACTCCGACTCCGACGCCATCCCCGTCGATAACTGCCGGTTTCGATTTCGACTCGGCAACCTCAGCGCAGGTCGTGGTCAACAAGAATCGCCCGCTCAACCCGCTTACTTACAAACCCGTTATCGACAAATGGTTGCCCTTGGCGATTCCGGCAGCTGGCGCCTATCGCTCGCTTAAAAAGGGAATGGCTGCTGCCGGCGCGGGCACTCTTTGCCTCAACAGTGGTTACCGCAGCTTTGCCACCCAGACCAACACCTACAACACCGATGTCGCTCGCTACGGAAAGAAAGTTGCCGAGAACTTGGCAGCGCATCCTGGTTATAGCGAACATCAAACCGGTTTGGCAGCAGACGTATCAACAACAGCACTCGGATGCCGAATTACAAACTTCGGTGGCACTAAGGCGTCGAACTTCATCGCGGCGAATGCTTACAAATACGGATTCATCGTGCGCTACCCATCGGGGCAAACTTCATACACTGGCTATCAATATGAACCGTGGCACATTCGATTCGTCGGCATCGATGTTGCAACCGCGATGCACGATCAGAAGATCATCGTGCTTGAGAAGTTCTTCGGTTTGCCCGCCGCACCAAGTTATTTGAATTAGTTAGGCGAGTGCGTCGTTGACAAGCTGTTGCGCCGCGACCTGAACTTGGCGCAGGTGTTCTTCACCCTTGAACGACTCACCGTAAATCTTGTAGACGTTTTCTGTTCCCGAAGGTCGCGCGGCAAACCAAGCGGATTCGGTAACTACTTTCAAACCACCAAGTGCTGCACCATTTCCGGGTGCGTGAGTTAGCACTTGCTTGATTGGTTCACCTGCCAACTCGGATGCCGTCACTGCGTCTGCAGAAAGTTTTGACAGCTTGCTCTTTTGTTCGAGCGTTGCAGGTGCGTCGATACGTTCGTAAACGCTCGCACCGTACTTTTCGGTGAGCTGCGAATAGTGCTGACTCGGAGTCTTGCCGGTGACCGCAGTGATTTCGCTGGCAAGCAGCGCGAGAATCAGGCCATCTTTGTCGGTAGACCACGCCTTGCCGTTGAGGCGCAAGAACGAAGCACCAGCAGACTCTTCTCCACCGAAGCCGACCGAACCGTCGATAAGGCCTGGCACAAACCACTTGAAACCGACAGGAACCTCAATCAACTTGCGGCCGAGAGCGGCAACCACGTGGTCGATCATCGTCGAGCTGACCATGGTCTTGCCAACCGCTGCAGTGGCCGCCCAGCCTGGTCGATGGCTGAACAGGTAGTCGATGCTGACTGCCAAGAAGTGGTTTGGGTTCATCAGGCCGTGGTCGCGAGTGACGATACCGTGACGGTCGGCATCGGCGTCGTTGCCCGTCGAGATGTCATAGCGATCGCGGTCGGCGATCAACGACGCCATCGCGTAAGGCGACGAGCAGTCCATGCGAATCTTGCCGTCCCAGTCGAGTGTCATGAATCCGAATTGGTAGTCAACGCTCGGATTTAGCACAGTGAGCTTGAGGTTGTAACGCGAACCGATCTCACCCCAATAGTCGACTGAAGCACCGCCCATCGGGTCGGCACCGATGGTGACGTTGCTGCCAGCAATCGCATCCATGTTCAAAACTTGATCGAGTTGCGAAACGTAGTTTTCTCTGAAGTCGAAAGTTTTCGCATTTGCGGCCGCGCGTTTAACATCACGCATTCCACCAAGGATGATCTCGTTCGCGCGAGCGGCAATCCAATTGGTCGCATCTGAATCTGCAGGGCCACCATGAGGCGGGTTGTATTTGAAGCCACCATCGGTTGGTGGATTGTGTGACGGAGTGATTACCAACCCATCGGCAAGCTGACCACTCGCCGGTGAAATCGATTCGTTGTGATTAATAAGCGCAACCGAAACCGCAGGTGTCGGGGTGTAACCATCTAGCACATCAATCAGCGCAACTACATCGTTGCCAGCTAAGACTTCGAGTGCGGTTTCTTGCGCCGGGCCAGAAAGTGCGTGAGTGTCTTTGCCAACATAAATCGGACCGTGAATATTTTCTTGACGACGGTATTCAACAACGGCTTGAGTGATCGCTGCAATGTGATTTTCGTTGAACGAACCGTTTATCGATGTGCCGCGATGCCCGCTGGTGCCGAACGTGACTTTCTGCTCTGCGGTGGTGGCATCCGGTTTTATGTCGTAATAGGCATCGATCAGTTTGCTTACGTCGATTAGGTCTTCGGGCAGCGCTTTTTGGCCGGCTCGCTCTGTCATGAAGTAATTTTCACCATTACCCTTTATTCATGGCAAAGAAATCAGGTAACGGTTCGGTCAAGAAGGTCTACGCGTTCTTGGGCCCGGTTGGAACGTTTACCGAGCTTGCCCTGGGCCAAGTAGCCGAGGCCAAGGGCCAGCGCCATCTGCCAGTGTCTAATGTGCAAGAGGCCATCGACTTGGTTTTGGCCAAAAAGGCGCACCGAGCCATCGTGCCGGTCGAAAACTCGATCGAGGGCGGGGTCTCGGCGACCCTCGATGCACTCGCAGGCACCGACAACGTGCGAATTTACGGCGAGTACATCGTTCCGATTGCCTTCAATCTGGTGGCCGCCCGCGGCGTAACCCTCAAGGATGTACGCACAGTCGCCACCCACCCGGTTGCCTACGCCCAGACCCGCAAATGGCTTAGCGCCAACCTGCCTAAGCACCGCCACTTGCCTTCGACTTCGACTGCCGCTGCCGCCGCAGACCTGCTCGACGGTTCGAGCGCCGAAGCTGCCGTCGCCGCCTCGACTATTACCGACCACTACGACCTCAAGGTGCTTGCCAAGAACATTGGCGACAATAAGCACGCTCAAACTCGCTTCATTCAGATCGGTTTGGCCGGCTCTGTACCAGAGCGCACCGGTGCCGACAAGACGTCTGTGATTGTTGAACTGCCGAGCGACAAACCAGGTGCGCTACTCGAAATGCTCGAGCAGTTCGCTGCCCGAGGTGTGAACCTTTCGCGCATCGAATCACGCCCAATCGGCGATCGCATGGGACGCTACCGTTTCAACATCGACGTCGAAGGTCACCTGCACGACGAAGCCGTCGCCGAAGCGCTCAAGGGTCTGCACCGATTCAGTCCTCGCGTGGTTTTTCTTGGTTCATATGCGCGTGCCGACAAAGTTCAATCTGTTCACCGCGGCAACAATTCGAACCCTGAATTCGCAGCCGCCGACGCGTGGATGAAAAAACTTCGCTAAAGATTTTTAGCTGCGGATCAAAATCGCTCGCGGCATCACTTCGAATTCAACTTCGGCAACAAAACCAACGGCATCGCCGTCTAGTTGCAACTCGACGGGTTCATCGGGCATGACTCGAATTTTTTTGCCTGCCATGTTTTCGAGAGTCTTCACATCGGCTGTCGCATCGAGAAGTTTTCTGCCAACGCGCGAGGTGCGCACCACGTTGTTGCCAATGGTCACGCGTGACCAAAAGTCGACCCACTGCCAGAAGTGATACGGGCCGATTGCGGCCACGTCGATAATTCCGTCATCCATGGCGGCATCTGGCATCATCGAGATTTTGCCTGGCAGCCAACCGACGTTGCCCACTAGCAGGGTGAGCACGCGCACGCGCTGTGGCTCGCGCGAATCTACCTGCACACTCATGCGACGGTATTTCAAAGGAATCGCCTTGAAGCCCGACTCGACGTAGGCGATCCAGCCCAGTCGGCGCTTCTTAGCTGGGTCTGTCGACAGCATGATCTTTGCGTCGAGCCCGAGGCCGCCCATCACAGCGAAGAGTTTTTCTTCACGGGTGCCGTCGGCCAAAATGATTCGCGCGAGACCGAGGTCGATGTGGTGGGCGATACCTGCGATTGCTCGCCGTACTTGTGTGGCGAGTGAACCGAGATCTACACCGAGATTTCTGGCCAACACATTGCCAGTGCCGCCAGGGATTACGCCAACCGAAACAGTCGCACCGTTAAGTGCAACTGCCTCGAGTACCGCGCGAATGGTTCCGTCGCCGCCCGCCACCAAAATGTGCGTTGCTTTTTTTGCGATGGCATCCGTGGCCTGTTTTGCGCCAGTGTTCAACTCGTCGGTCGGTAGCCAAATGGTTTTGGCAAATCCGAGTGAACTGGTTTCAGATTCAACAGCCTTTGCTAATTTCGCGTGGTGAACACGATCAGGGTAATAAATTACCGCCACGCGATTTTTAGACATGGTGCAATCTTTGCCCTAAACATGACACGAAAACAACCACTGTTTCTGACCCTGAAAAGGTTTTTCTGACTAACAATTAGAGCGTGCTAAATAAAGGTCTGCGACTAGTGGGTGAGTTGCTCATTGCCGCCGCCATATTGATTGGCCTTTGGTTGGTTTACGAAAACTTCTTCACCAATGCGATCGCAGCTTCTGCCAGAACGGCAACGGCCAACGAATTGACTTCAACATGGAAAGCAAACGCCGAACTGCAACCCAAACCTGGCCAGCCATTTGCACTTCTGTATATTCCGAAGCTGAAAGCTGCTGCGTGGTCGTTGCCAATAGTTGAAGGTGTTGACCAGTCGGCACTGGGTAAAGGCGCGGGGCACTACCCGCAAAGTGATTTGCCCGGCCAGACGGGCAATTTCGCCGTTGCCGGGCACCGCGTTACCCACGGTCAACCGTTCTATGATTTTCCGAAACTCGCAACCGGAGACTCTGTATTCGTGCGCACCGGCCAGGCTTGGTACGAGTACAAGCTCTTCGCCACAAAGTTTGTAAAGCCAGCTGACTACTTTGTCGTGACGCGCAACCCTGGAATCTCGGTTCCTTCTCAGGCGAAGAGTTTCAGCATCATCACGCTCACCACATGTGATCCGGCCTGGAACTCATTCCGTCGTTGGATTTGGTGGGGCACTCTGGTCGGAACCTACTCGCTAGCGAGCGATCCTGTGGGGTTAACCCCATGATTTTGAGTTGGTTCATGCGATTGATGCGCCGCGTTCCAAACCCGACGTCGTTGTTGGGTGACGTTTGGGCATGGCTGCTTACGACGGCATTCGTCATCCTAGGTTTTGTTCTTTTGATGGCAGTCGTTTTTCCACTGCTCGATACGGCCCTGTCGCCTTCGCCACAGTTGTAGGTTGTCGTGCTTAGACTTGTCTGGTTAGGCGCTGGCGATCGGCCTGCTGCCTTTTTGTTCCAAGGGGAATAGTTGAAACTCTCGAGAATCATTACCAATGCCGTAGCAACCCTCGCACTTGTATTTGGTGGGCTCACCGCAATTGCACCGGCGCAGGCGACCGCAGTTTGTACCGCACCAGCTGGTGCAGCCGCAACCTCATTGGTGTTGTGTAGCGATGCCGGTACATTCACCGCACGCGCACCGCTGTCTGACACGGGTGTGCTTAGTCAAACCATCTCGATGAACATCGACCCAACCAAGATGTCACTCAGTTCTGCAGCGCAGATCGTGGCGCCTACCGGCTGGACAATCTCGTACTACAACGGCAGCAGCTGGTCATCGACCGCACCAGCCAACCCAGCAGCCTGGGCCGCCATCACCAAGGTGAAGGCAACCGGTATTTTGAACTCGCAAGGAACAGTAAGTGGTCAGCAGGTTTCTACTTCTGTGGCTACCGCGGTTGCTCCGCCAAGCGGTGCCTTCACCTCGTCAGGGTCAGGTGACGGCTGGGACGTATTCTTTGACAACGCAAACCACGTTTACAACGTCTATCACCACGACTCTCCAGCGGGAATCGACTGCCACACTCGTACCGGTGTGACTTGCAGTGGCAGCTGGCCATTCTCGATCGCTCCGTACCACACCCGCATGCGTGCGACCGGCTTCGTTGACAACACGAACCACCACCTCTGGGTGCCTACTAACACCACCTCTACTTCGGGTTTCGTTTGCGTAAATATCACCAATGTCGCTAGTCCGGCATTCTGTGGCGGCAGTGCTGCAGCTGCTTATGTTCAACTCGGTAACCACGGCGGCATTGCTCAGCTTTACGACGGAACTGAAGCGTTTGCACAGAGTGGCACCCGTTTGTTCACCTGGGATCGCTTTGCAGGCACCATTGAATGTCTCGACATGGCAGCGAACGCCGGCGCAGGTGCCGGCTGCTCAAGCCAGCCAGTAACTTTTGCTGGAGTGACTTCAGCCTCAACCTCTTCAACCCTGTTGGCCTACGACGGAAAAATCTATGGCTCGACAGATCAAAAGGCTGTCTGCATCGATGCCGTCACCTTTACTGCATGCTCCGGCTGGCCAATCAGCTTGTCTGCGCCGGCATACACGAACTTCACTTTGCCCAACGCCAGCGGCACCATCGTTGGAATTTGCTACGTGAACATGGGAACTAACCCTTGCTACACCCTTGCAGGAGCATCGCTTTCACGACCTGCAGGATTCAACATCAGCACCGTAAATAACGGAGCCTATGAAACTGCCGGGCAGAACCCAAGCTCATCGGGAAGTCGCGTCTACTGGGCTGAAAACTACGGCTCGCCGACGGTTCGATGCTGGGATATGGCTACCGCCGCCGCCTGCGCCAACTGGCCTGTTTCGGGTGCTGTCAACCGATACACGGTTCAGGTCGACCCTTACAACTCGCAGTGCATCTGGACAAATGGTGACCCTGGTGTGATTCAGGCTTGGGACTCAATTCTTGGAACACTCGGCTGTACGTCACTTCCATCAGACGTTACTTTCGATGCCAATGTGATTGTTCCGCGAATGGGTTGCAGTCAAACCGATGCAATTACTGCGTGGCAAAACTTCACTCTGACTGGGCCGGCATCCGGTAAGTATTCGTCTGCAACGCTGACGGTAACTCAGCAAGATGGCACCGCAATCGCTGGCTGGAGCAACGTTGCAATCGCTGGCTCACGCATCGTTGATCTTTCATCGTTGACTGTCGCTCAGTCTGGTCAGTTGCCTCAGTTCCGAGTTCACTTCAACAACAGAACCGGCACAACTCCTGCTGACGATGCAACCGCATCGGTGACTGCTGTTGGTGCCGAGCCAGAACTCTGCATCACGCCAGACATTCACTATGCCTGCCCAACTGTTCTCGGCCCACTGAATTCACTCGCGGCTCAGAGCGTTGCACTGAGTGCCGACGGTTCAGTGACTTTGCCTAACACCACAGTCGAGAACTTGACTTCGGCATCGAGCACCTATTCGGTTGCCACTCCTTCGCTGTCTGCATGTCAGGCAACTCTGACTGGTCAAGCGGCCGGTGCTGGTGGCGGGCGAGGGGTACCGGGAGTCACGGTTACGCTGCTTGATTCAACTGGCGCACCAGTTTTGAACCCGGCCACATCGAACCCATACACAGCTCTCACCGACAACTCAGGAAACTATTCGTTTACTGGTTTGGCTTTTGGCGATTACAAGGTTTCGTTCCCTAACAAGAGCTCGAACATGACCGTATCGGCCTCGACCGTCACCACTGGTGGTTCGGGTTCGACTAGCGCAAGCGCCGGAGTGGCAGTGTCTAATACTTCGACTCTTACCAGCAGCGTGAATGGTGTTGTGAACGCGGCCTACATCTTGCCGCCAATAGCTCCATCAAGAACTCAAATTGCAGCGGTCAACACCAACGTTGTGTTCAACGCATTTGCAGCTGGCGGTGCCAGCTTGACCGTCGGTGATCCATTGGCTGCGACCTCATCGACGGCTTCGAACTTCATCGGAACCACAGGGGCAACTCGCCTCTGCAGTTCGAGCGAAGTGCCGAACAGTTGCGCGTCAACTTCGGTTGCAACCGCCAACGGTACTTTCACCGTCAACACATCTAACGGTGTAATTACCTTTGTGCCAAACACAGGTTTCGTCGGTGTTGGCGCTTCGGTTACGTACGTTGTCACCGATGCGGCATCCCAGAAGACTTCGGCAGTATTCACCCCGGTTCTTTCGGCGCCTTCGGCAGCGGTTAATGACCAGTCATGGGGTCAGCGTGGTTTGGTTCAGACCATCTACCCACTAAGCAACGACTCCGTGACTGCAGGTAACTCGCTTACCCCAAGCACCGTGTTGCTCTGTGGCCCAACCGAGACGGCGCCTTCTTGCACGCAGACCTCGCGAACTGTCGCAAACGAAGGAACCTACACTGTCAACTCGACTAACGGTCAAGTCACCTTCACTCCTTTGGTTACCTTCTTTGGCGATGCAACCCCGATCGGCTACCAGGTGACTGACTTGCTAGGTGCTGTCGTGGCAGCAACCATCACACCTCACGTAATCGAGGGGCACCTAGTGACTCCGTCGCCAACGCCAACCCCGAGCGGCACGCCTTCGGCAAGCCCTTCGACGACCCCAAGCGCAACCCCGTCGCCATCGGTAACCCCACCAAGTTCTGGATCAAGCAGTGGCTCGGCCGCTGCTAAGCCAGACTTCAAGACTGGCGTTGCTGGCACCCCGGTAACTGTCGAACAGCTCGGCAACGACCCAGTTGCAAACGGCGCTCCGAAGAGCGTGAAGATCTGTGAGGTTGGCAGCCAGTCGACTTCGGCTTGTGCAGACACCACTGTGGCCACCGCAGACGGCGACTGGAAAGTCAACGCCAGCGGTAGCGTGACCTTTGTGCCAGCCGACGGATTCTTCGGCAAGGCATCGATTGGTTACCGCGCCAAGGATGCAAGTGGCAAGACCGTTTGGTCGTACATCACTGTGACCATCCCAGAAAAAGCTGGCTTGGCTTACACGGGTGGCGGCGACCAGCAGGGTCTCGCACTCTGGATGCTCGGTCTATTGATGGCAGGTATTGCGCTAGTTGTTGCTAGCCGACGTCGTCAGTAATTAGTTCGTCTAATCACCCGGTAGGGCTACCAAGCAGTCAAATAAAGGCTGCAAGGTAGGCTTATCGGGTGATTGACCTTAATCTTCTTCGCGAAAACCCAGATGCCATCAAGGCGTCTCAGCGTGCTCGCGGTGCCAGCGAAGACCTTGTCGATAAGGCCATTCAGGCCGATGCCGAGTGGCGCAAGGCCCTGCAAAACTTCGAGGCCCTTCGTGCCGAACAGAATGCTCACAGCAAGGCAGTGGCTCAGGCCCCTAAGGAAGAGAAGGCAGCCCTCGTCGCTTCGGCTCAAGAGTTGGCCGCTTCTGTAAAGGCGGCCGATGCAAATGCCACTTCTGCTGGCGAGGCACTCGACAAGGTCATCTGGCAGATTGAAAACGTCGTGGTCGATGGCGTGCCAGTAGGTGGCGAAGAAAACTTTGTGGTTCTCAAAGAAGTGGGCACCAAGCCGACTTTTGCATTCGAGCCGAAAGACCACGTGGCACTCGGTGAATCGCTGGACATCATCGACATCGAGCGTGGCGTGAAAGTCTCAGGCTCGCGGTTCTATTTCTTGAAGGGTTGGGGTGCGCGCCTTGAGCTCGCTCTCATGAACCTTGCTCTCGACCTTGCAACCAAGCACAACTTCACTGCGCTAATCACCCCAACTTTGGTTCGCCCAGAAGTGATGGCAGGCACCGGTTTCTTGGGCTCGCACGCCGATGAGATCTACTACTTACCTGCAGACGAGCTTTACCTAACCGGCACTAGTGAAGTTGCACTCGCCGGTTACCACCGCGATGAGATCATTGACCTCAGCAACGGCCCTCTTCGTTACGCCGGATGGTCGACTTGCTACCGACGCGAAGCAGGCTCGGCTGGTCGCGATACTCGCGGCATTCTGCGAGTGCACCAGTTCAACAAACTTGAGATGTTCAGCTACGTCAAGCCAGAAGATGCCGAGGCAGAGCACCTGAAACTTCTCGCACTCGAAGAAGACATGCTTCAGGCGTGTGAACTTTCTTACCGCGTGATCGACACAGCCGCTGGCGACCTCGGCTCGAGTGCCGCTCGCAAGTACGACTCTGAGGCTTGGGTTCCTACCCAAGGCCAGTACCGCGAGCTCACCTCGAGTTCGAATTGCACGACCTTCCAGGCTCGTCGTCTAAACGTTCGCTATCGCACCGAAGATGGCAAGACCGCTACCGCCGCGACTTTGAACGGCACGCTGGCAACCACTCGTTGGCTGGTCGCCATCCTTGAAACGCACCAACAGGCTGACGGTTCGGTTCGCATTCCTGCGGCCCTTCGCCCTTATCTTGGCGGCCAAGAGGTCATCGCTCCTAAATGACCGTTGTAACGCCTGACCAGCGCTGGCTGATCGCACTCGATGTTGATGGCACGCTCGTGCACGACGACGGTTTCTTGTCGCCGAAGGTCGCCGAGCAGGTAAAGCGCGTTCGTGCGTTAGGCCACGAGGTAATCGTTTCTACCGGTCGAAGTGCAACTCAGACGGTGCCCGTTCTTCACCAACTTGAAATTCAAGATGGGCTAACCGTCTGCTCGAACGGGGCGGTAACAGTTCGCGTTGACCCCGCTGAACCACGCGGATACGCGCCACATCAGGTTGTCACTTTCGATCCGCGCGAAATTCTTACGCAGCTCATCGAGAAACTCCCAGATGCGCACTTCGCGGTCGAGAACATCGATGGAACCTATAAGTTTCACCGTCCGTTTCCGCGTTATGCGCTTGGTACCGAAAACTTCGAAACTCCGCTCGAAGAACTGATGCAAGAGCCGGTGTCTCGAGTTGTGGTCCTTTCACCTCAGCACGGAGCCGACGAGTTCGCCGAAATCGTTTCGAGCATCGGTCTTCACTCGGTGACATACGCAATTGGCTACACCGCATGGCTCGATATTTCACCTGAAGGCGTGAGCAAGGCATCTGCTCTTGAGAAGGTTCGTCTCGAACTCGGCATCAAGGCAAGTCAGGTGATCGCTTGTGGCGACGGCCGCAACGACATCTCGATGCTCGAGTGGGCTCGTGCCGCCGGCGGCTTCGGTTTCGCAATGGGGCAGGGTCCTGAAGAAGTTCAGCAGGCGGCGACCGCGGTTGTTGCCTCGGTTGAAGATGATGGCGTAGCCGAGGTGCTGGCGGGCTTCGAAGGCATTCTCTTTACGCTCTAAGTCGGCTAAACGGTCTTGGTTGGAAGAGTGCGAGCACTGAGCGCGGCGAATTTGTAATTTGACGGGCTGTGCGAGATCACAACTGGTGACGAGTTACTGCAACCACGATTAACTCCGAATTTTTCTCTGCCTAGCGGCACCCTTTCGGCTAAACTGTCTCAGTCGGAAGCGTGCCGGAGCGGCCGAACGGAACGGTCTTGAAAACCGTCGTAGTTAATAGCTACCGTGGGTTCAAATCCCACCGCTTCCTCCGACTGGGAAACCCCTGATTGCCATAGGCAACGGGGGTTTTTCTATTTAAACTAGAAGTTCCGACCCCCGAAAGCCCGAAATGCAGTTCTTCAAAAAGCGTGCGCCGCGAGCCATTGCTCGCCACGGCCGCCTGAATTTGCAGTCGAAGGGCTCGGCGTTCGGCGGGCTACTTATCAAAGGGCTGGCCGCCATCCTGGGTGCGACAATCGCGCTGGCTGGCATCTCGGTTTACGAACTGAGTAATACCATCAAGGGCAACGCGCTCAACATTCCTGGCGCGAAGGCGATCACTGCAGCCGACCTCAAAGGTCCAATCAATATGCTTCTCGTCGGCAGCGACACTCGCGCTGGCCAGGGTGCCGGCTACGGCAACGAGACCTCGAACCTTGCCGACGTCATGATTCTTTTGCACATCAGTACCGACCGCAAAAACGCGGTTGCGGTTTCGTTCCCGCGAGACCTACTCGTGCCTTGGCCTGCGTGCCCGAGCACTAGTGGCGGCCCAGGTTACCTACCGCAGGCACTCGGTCAGCTGAATGCAACGATTGCAAACGGCGGCCCAGGATGCACGCTCATGACGATCGAGCAACTTACAGGCGTCACGATTCCTTACCTTGCGATGATCGACTTCAAAGGCGTTATCGAAATGTCGAACGCAATTGGTGGTGTCGATGTTTGTGTGTCGAAGGCGATCAACGACCCTTACACGCAGACCTATCTTGAGCCAGGCAAATACACATTGCAGGGTAAAGCTGCACTGCAGTTCTTGCGCACTCGTCACGGAGTCGGAGATGGCTCAGACCTCGCTCGAATCTCGAACCAACAGGTATTTCTAACTTCTCTCGTTCGCAAGATCAAGAGCGCTGGCGTGCTCACCAACCCGGTTGAGCTTTACGCTCTTGCGAACGCTGCAGCCCGCAACATGAAACTCTCGCAGTCGCTCACCGACCTCGGCACCTTGGTTTCACTTGCCTCTGCGCTCAAGAATGTTTCGCTCGAGAAGATGGTGTTCTTGCAAGTACCTTCACACGGAGGATTGCCAGCGCCTTACTCGGGTCGCGTCGAACCTAACTACGATCAAGCGAACATCTTGTTCCAAAAGTTGCGCGATGACCTGCCCGTCATCCTGGGTAATGCAAACACCGGCGCAGGCGCCGTACTTGCAACACCGAGCGCTTCTCCGAGCGCAACACCAAGCCCTTCGTCTTCAGGCTCACTTGATTGGGCAACCGGAACCAACGCCGGGCAAACCACCTGCTCGAACTAATCGGGCTTGGCTAGCCCCGCGGTTTCGGGCTAAACTAGGCAGGTTGTACTCAGGAGTCGTCGCATAGCCCGGTCGAGTGCGCCTCACTGCTAATGAGGTAGGGGTCTAAAGCCCCTCGGAGGTTCAAATCCTCTCGACTCCGCAAAGTTTCTCGCAGTATCGACTTAGGTCGATGTCGCGGGTAAACTTTCAAGGTTGCCTAGTGCAGCACCCAGTAAGACCAGCGCTTGTAGCTCAACGGATAGAGCATCTGACTACGGATCAGAAGGTTGGGGGTTCGAGTCCCTCCAAGCGCACCAACAAAACCAAGCCACAGCCCCGAGAAATCGGGGTTTTTGCTTTAATGTCGCACCTCCGAGATATCATCAGATAACAAGATTTAACACGAGCTAATGGCACGCTAATGGCACGAAGTAGCCTGTCTATAGCTCTCGGAGCTAGGGGACAAAATGGCTAAAACAAGCGGGGCACGTTCGTATGGCAACATTCGTAAGTTACCTTCCGGTAAATATCAGGTTCGCTATGTAGATCCAA
>JBJTNB010000109.1:0-4204 GCA_046073845.1 Micrococcales bacterium | reverse complement strand
AATGATCGTGAATCAGTCGATCGGGCTGCTCGAAGAAATCGGAATCGAAAACGCTCGCGGCGTGCTCGGCCCAGTGATTCGATCGAGCGTCGATGCTGCACTTCGCGATGGTCACGTTTCCATCGACCCGGATGAACTGCTTGAGCCATAATGCAAATTCTTAACTCGGCTGGCGAATTACAAAAATTTCTCGCGCTAACGCGCGAAGGACAAAACACAATCGCGTTCGTGCCGACAATGGGTGCTCTTCACAACGGTCACCTTTCGCTAGTCGAAATTGCTCGCGAGCGAGCCGACGTGGTTGTGGTTTCGATTTTTGTAAACCCGTTGCAGTTTGGTGCGGGTGAGGATTTCGATAAATACCCGCGCACACTTCAGGCTGATGCCGAACTGCTCGAGGCCAACGGAGTAGACATTTTGTTTGCGCCAAGCGTTACCGACGTTTACCCGAACGGCCAAGAAGTTCTTGAACACGCAGGACCAGTTGGCGAGATACTCGAGGGTGCGTCACGCCCAGGGCACTTCGACGGCATGCTCACGGTGGTAGCAAGACTCTTCGACATCGTGAAACCAGACTTCGCCGTGTTCGGGGCGAAAGACGCGCAGCAGCTGTTCTTGATCAAACAGATGGTCGCGAACGAACGCGGCCTGCCGGCACACCGCTGGAATCAGCTGCAGGTAATCGAGGGAGAAACCATCCGTGAGCAAGACGGCCTCGCCCGCTCAAGTCGCAACCGCTACCTAAGCCAAGAAGAACATCGGGCAGCCCTTGCCATCTCGGCAGGGTTGCGAGCCGCCTCGGGGATCTCGGGCGGCGCCAGCACGCGCATCCGTGAAGTAAGACAAGCCCTCGAGGCCGAGCCGCTGGTTAGACTTGACTACGTTGCCCTGGTCGATCCGGGCAGTTTCGAACCAATCGATGACAGTTTTTCGGGTCGAGCCCTGCTGCTAATTGCAGCCCGGGTCGGCAGCACCAGACTGATCGACAACCTCAGCATCACGATTTAGGGGCCACGGATGAGCGACGAACTCAACCAGCAAGACGAATTTGAGCAGGACCTGCCAGAGCAGATTGCCGTTCGCCTTGCCAAGCGCGAGCGCCTGAACCAGCTAGGCGACGCATACCCGGTCAGCTTGCCAATCACCCACACGATCGATGAGGTTCGCGCCGCTTATCCAAGCCTCGAGATCGACGTAGCCACCGGCGACACCGTTGCTATTGCCGGCCGCGTGATGTTCCAGCGCAACACCGGAAAGCTCTGCTTCGCATCGCTTCAGTCGGGCACCGGCGAGCGTATTCAGGCAATGCTTTCGCTCGACAAGGTTGGCGAAGAGCAGCTCGAGCTCTACAAAGAACTAGTTGACCTCGGCGACCACCTATTCGTTCGCGGCGAGGTAATCACCTCGAAGCGCGGTGAACTTTCGATCATGGTCGAAGAGTGGAAGATGGCCGCTAAGACCATTCGCCCGCTACCAAACTTGCACAACGAACTCGGCGAAGAGTTCCGCGTGCGTCACCGCTACATCGACCTAATCGTGCGCGACCGTGCCCGCGAGGTTGTGCAGATTCGCGCCAACGTCATGAAGTCGCTTCGCCGCACATTCGACGCCGCTGCATACACCGAGGTCGAGACCCCGATGCTGCAGACCATCCACGGTGGCGCAAGCGCCCGCCCATTCAAGACTCACTCGAACGCATTCGACACCGAACTGTTCTTGCGCATTGCACCTGAGCTGTTCCTCAAGCGCGCTGTCGTTGGCGGCATCGATCGCGTTTTCGAAATCAACCGCAACTTCAGAAACGAAGGTGCCGACCGAACCCACTCGCCAGAGTTCGCAATGCTCGAGGCATACGAGGCATACGGTGACTACAACACCATGGCCGACCTCACCCAGCGCCTAATTCAAAACGCAGCCATGGATGTCTTCGGGACTCACCAGGTAGTTCTCGAAGACGGCAGCATCAACGACCTAGGTGGCGACTGGCCACGCATCTCGATGTTTGAGTCGCTCTCGAAGGCGGCCGGCGTTGAGATCACCCCGACCACTCCGATTGAAGAGCTTAAGAAACTCGCCAAGTCGGTCGACATCGAAATCGAACACCCGCTTCACGGCAAGTACGTCGAAGAACTGTGGGAGCACTTCGTGAAGACCGGGCTCGAAAACCCGACCTTCGTAATCGACTTCCCGGTCGACACTTCACCACTTACCCGCAACCACCGCACCAAGGATGGCGTTGTCGAAAAGTGGGACCTCTACATCCGTGGTTATGAACAGGCAACCGCCTACTCAGAGCTCGTCGACCCAGTAATTCAGCGCGAACGTTTTGTTGAGCAGGTGACTCTGGCCGCCGCCGGTGACCCAGAGGCCATGAAGCTCGATGAAGACTTCTTGAAGGCGCTCGAATTCGGCATGCCACCTTCGGGCGGCATGGGTATGGGCATCGATCGCCTACTCATGAGCCTCACCGGTCTTGGCATTCGCGAGACCATCATGTTCCCGCTGGTGAAGTAATGACTGTCTGGCAGTGGATCGGCGATGCCATCTGGACTTCGATTCCAGTGGTTGGCGTGCTTGGCCTATTCATCATCTTGATTCGCTCAATCGTTCGTGCCGACCGCAAAGAGCGCGAGGTTTACTCGAAGATCGAGGCCGAGCTTCGCGCCGAGCGCGAGGCCAAGGCTAAAGGCGCCAAAAAGCCATAAATCGGGGTTTGCCAACAGCGAACAGCCCTGTTTAGCGTCGCCGGTTCGACCTACCATCTTTATTAGTGCCCGTGATGGGGCATCCAAGGAGTAAAGATGTTTGAAAAGTTCACCGACAAGGCTCGTCGTGTGGTCGTGCTCGCCCAAGAAGAGGCGAAGCTACTGAACCACAACTACATCGGCACCGAGCACATTCTGCTTGGCCTGATTCACGAGGGTGAAGGCGTTGCCGCCAAGTCACTTGAGGCGCTCGGCATCAACCTTGAGTCGGTGCGCGAGCAGGTGCAAGAGATCATCGGTCAGGGTCAGACCGCACCTAGCGGCCACATTCCTTTTACTCCGCGTGCCAAGAAGGTGCTCGAGCTTTCGCTTCGCGAGGCGTTGCAGCTTGGCAACTCATACATCGGCACCGAGCACTTGCTTCTCGGTTTGATTCGCGAAGGCGAAGGCGTTGCCGCACAGGTGCTAACCAAACTTGGCGCCGACACCAACAAGGTTCGCCAGCAGGTTATTCAGCAGCTTTCGGGTAACGAAGGTAAAGAGACCGTCAACGTTGGTGGCGAAACTCACGAGAAGCAAAAAGGCTCGCAGATTCTCGACCAATTCGGTCGCAATCTGACTCAGGCTGCAGCCGACGGAAAACTCGACCCGGTGATCGGTCGCGAACGCGAAATCGAACGCGTCATGCAAATCCTTTCGCGTCGCACCAAGAACAACCCTGTGCTCATTGGTGAGCCTGGAGTTGGTAAGACCGCTGTTGTTGAAGGTCTCGCGCAGGCGATCATCAACGGCAACGTTCCAGAAACTTTGAAGGGCAAGCAGCTCTACACACTCGACATGGGTGCGTTGATTGCTGGCTCGCGCTACCGCGGTGATTTCGAAGAACGCCTCAAGAAGGTCACCAAAGAAATTCGCAACCGTGGCGACATCATCACCTTCATCGACGAGATTCACTCGTTGGTTGGTGCCGGCGCAGCCGAAGGTGCGATCGACGCAGCTTCGATCTTGAAGCCAATGCTTGCCCGCGGCGAACTGCAGACCATCGGGGCAACCACTCTCGACGAGTACCGCAAGTACTTCGAGAAAGACGCAGCCCTTGCCCGTCGTTTTCAGCAAGTAATGGTCAACGAGCCAACCCTGCCGATGACCATCAACATCTTGAAGGGCCTTCGCGACCGCTACGAGGCACACCACAAGGTTTCAATCACGGATGGCGCCATCGTGGCCGCCGCCAACCTGTCTGACCGTTACGTCACCGACCGCTACCTGCCAGACAAGGCGATCGACCTACTCGACGAGGCCGGCGCTCGCCTGCGTTTGTCGTTCCTTTCGTCGCCGCCTGAGCTACGCGAGATCGACAACCAGATTGCCGAAATCCGCAAGGCCAAAGAGCAGGCCATCGAGAACCAGGACTTCGAGCTTGCCGCTAGCAAGCGCGACGAAGAAAAGCGCATGAACGCCGACCGCGTTCGTCTCGAGAAGCAGTACCGCACGGGCAA
>JBJTNB010000108.1:0-4262 GCA_046073845.1 Micrococcales bacterium | reverse complement strand
CTCAAACCTTTGGTTTGGCTAACGGTATTTACCGCAGGCGCCGGCCTTCAGCTCTACTACCCATTTCTCGCCAAAGATGAGCCGACCACCAACTTTCATGCCGCGCAACTGACCGCCAACGAGGTTTGGAACATCGACCACTACACCTGCCAGTCGATGGAACGCATGGAAGGCTTGCTGCGCGAAGATAACCCAGACCCAGCTGCCATGGTCAGCCTGGCAAAGCAGGAGTCACGCATAATTTCGACAGTGCTCGACCCGTGGAACACCTACGACAAAAAACAGGCAGGCGCAAAGGATTGGCACGAGAACGCGGCAGCCGTTTGGCAGCGCGTTCTGACTTTCGTGCCGCTCTATGAGCACCGAAACGACCCGTGGTTTTTAAAGACCTACCCGAAGTGGGGCGGGCAAGAGAACTTCGAAACCTACATGTCAGTTGTGCTCGAAGAGCGTGACCCAACTCGACTCAGCGACTGGATGATCACCCTCAAGCACTGCGTGTATGCGCCGCTCGAGCCCGCGGTTTCGCCAATGACTGTGCAGCGAGCGAGTGACGATGCCCACTATTGCGCCATCTATCAACTGTTACAGCAGCAGGACTTCAACGCACCAGCCGCTGTGGCCGCTTGGGCCCAGCAGCAAAAAACCAACGTGGATGCCCGTGGCAAACTTTCACTCGACTGGACCCAGCTCGAAGTGAGCCTGAGCTCGTACCTGGGTTTGGCCGGCGACACCGAGTTGCCGTTCCCCGATTCCGCATCCTGGCAGAAGGCGAACCAAACCGCCCCAGTGGCCATCTTGCGTAATCGCATCGACTCGCTCTGCTCGTAAAAACTAGAATTGGCGCATGACAAAGCGCAATCGCCCTTGGGGTTACCAAGAAGTTCAAGCAGCCGGCCAGCCTGACTGGTCTCTGCACCCAGACACGATTGCCGTTCGCGCGGGGCTAAACCGCACGGGCTTTGGCGAAACCAGCGAGGCCCTCTTTCTTAACTCGGGCTTCACCTATGACTCGGCTGAGCAGGCCGAATCGGCATTCTCAGAAGAAACCGACCACTTTCTCTACTCACGATTTGGCAACCCTACGGTTGAAACCTTCGAACAGCGCCTAGCCGCAGTTGAAGGCGCCGAGGCCGCGTTCGCCTCTGGCACGGGCATGTCTGCAGTCTTCTCGGCGTTGGGTTCGCTGCTCTCGAAGGGCGATCGCGTAGTCGCATCGATGGCAATGTTCTCGTCGTGTTACGTGATCATCACCGAATTTCTAACCAAGTGGGGGGTTGAGTACGAGCTAGTTCGCGGCAGCAACGAAGCCGACTGGGCAAAAGCCTTGAGCAAGCCAGCCAAGGCTGTGTTTATCGAGACCCCAAGCAACCCGATGATGGAGATTGTCGACATCGCCATGGTTAGCGAGTTGGCTCACAAGGCCGGCGCGCTAGTGATTGTCGACAACGTGATTGCCTCGCCGGTACTGCAGAAGCCTTTGGCGCTTGGTGCAGATGCCGTGATGTACTCGGCGACAAAGCACATCGATGGCCAAGGCCGCGTGCTAGGTGGCGCAGTCGTTGGTTCAGACGAATACATCAACAAGGTGGTTCGCCCATTCACTCGTCATGCGGGGCTAGCAATGGGAGCCTTCGAGGCATGGGTGCTAACCAAATCTCTCGAGACCATGTCGCTGCGTGTTAACCGCATGGCCGAAAATGCTCTTTCGGTTGCAAAGTTTCTTGAGTCGAATTCGAAGATCTCTTCGGTTCGTTACCCAATGCTCGAATCGCACCCGCAATTCGAAATTGCCAAGAAGCAGATGACCGGTGGCGGCTCAACTGTTTCGATGGTGGTCAACGGCGACAAGGCTGCGGCCTATAAGTTCATGAACGCGCTTCAGGTCATCGACATTTCTAACAACCTCGGCGATGCGAAGAGTCTTATCACTCACCCGGCATCAACCACTCACCGTCGACTTGGCCCAGAGGTTCGTGCCGAGGTCGGCATTACCGACTCGACGCTAAGACTTTCTGTCGGACTCGAGAACATCAGCGACCTGATTCGCGACCTCGAGCAAGCGCTGGGCTAATTCGCGACAGATGCCATCCTGGTGATCGCCTCGGCGATATTTGCCTGGCTGGTCGCAAAGTTGAAACGCACGTAGTTGCCGTATTGCTTGCCGAAATTGGTGCCCGGCTCGACTCCAACTCGCCCGTTTTCGAGCAAGTAGCCTGCCGGGTGGCTGCCAAACCCGCAGTCAGACACATCGACCCAGGCCAGGTAAGTAGCGGCCGGCAGGCTCACTTTGGCTGCCGGTAGCTTCTCGGCGAACTGTTGCAGCATGAAGTGGCGGTTATCGTTCAGGGTAGCCACGGTCTCGTTTAGCCAGTGCTCGCTGTTGCCGTAAGACTCAACCATCGCGAAGGCGCCGAGCAACGATGCTCGCCAGTGCATGGCTTCTGGGGTCTTGTTCACCACGGACTGCATCTCGTCGCTTGCGGTGATAACAATCGCAGCCTTGAGGCCAGCGGTGTTCCACGATTTGCTCGACGAGGTGATCACGATGCCGGTCTTGCGCGCGTTGTCGCTGACCGAAAGGTAAGGCACGAACTCGCTGTCGGCATAGGTAAGCGGCGCGTGAATCTCGTCGCTGATGATTACGGCACCGTGCTTGGCGGCGATGTCGGCAAGCTGAGCCAACTCGCTCTGTGAATGCACAGTGCCAGTCGGATTCTGCGGGTTGCACAGCAGCAGCACTCGAGCACCGGCAGAGAATTCGGCGTCGATCGCGGCTAGGTCTAAGCGCCAGCCGGCATCCTTGTTGAGCGGAGCGTCGACGATTACAGCGCCAACCTCAGGAATCCAGGTGTGAAAGTTTGTGTAGACGGGTGAATTGATGACGACTTTCTCGCCAGGCTTGGTGAGCACGCGAAAGAGCTCAACGGCGGCAACACCAACGTCGGTGGCCATACGGATTTTTGCCGAGTCGATATTCCAGTTCCAACGACGCTTTGCAAAACCAACAACCGCTTCGTTCAACTCAGGAATCGGGCCGAGGTAACCGAGGTCACTCTCGGTGACCATGCGCGCGAGAGTGGCACGAATGTATGGCGAAATTTCGAAGTCCATTTCGGCAACGTGCATCGGCAAAACATCCGAGTCGAATCGTCGCCACTTCGAAGAGTGTCGGTGGTGCAGCTGGTCAATGTCAGGAATTTGACTGGTCATCTTTACTCCGTGATTTTGTCGAGCACGAGTTTGCGCTCGACCGACTTGCCCTCGGCAATTTTGTAGCCTCCGGCCAATGACTCGAGCGCACGCCCGAATCGATCTTCGTCGTCTGTGTACATGGTCAGCAGCGGCTGGCCTTTGACCACGCTATCGCCCTGCTGAGCATGAAGTTCGATTCCTGCGCCGGCCTGGACCGCGTCTTCTTTACGGGCACGGCCGGCACCGAGGCGCCAGGATGCGATGCCCACACTGAGGGCATCGAGAGTCTCGAGGGTTCCAGAATCTTCAGCGAACACCGTGTGGCTGTGCTTGCCACGGGCCAGCTTGGCGTCTGGGTCGCCGCCTTGGGCCGAAATCATCTGCCGCCACTTATCCATGGCCCGGCCGTCTTTCAGGGCTGCTGCGACGTCTACATCGGCATGCCCTGCAAGGCGAAGCATCTCGGTGGCAAGCGTCACGGTGAGCTCAACCACGTCGGCTGGGCCGCCGCCAGCGAGCACCTCGACAGACTCTTCGACCTCAAGGCCATTGCCGATTTTGCGGCCGAGCGGGGTCGACATGTCGGTGAGCAGGGCCGAAATCTTGACGCCGGCATCCTGGCCAATTCCGACCATAACCTTGGCCAGTTCGCGGGCCTTGTCGATGTTCTTCATGAAAGCACCCGAGCCGACCTTTACGTCGAGCACCAAGGAGCCGGTGCCTTCGGCAATCTTCTTCGACATGATTGAGCTGGCAATCAGCGGAATTGCCTCGACAGTGCCGGTCACATCGCGCAGCGCGTAGAGCTTTTTGTCGGCGGGGGCGAGGCCAGAACCGGCTGCACAGATCACGGCACCGACCTTTTGCAGCTGGTCGAACATTTCTTGATTCGACAAGGATGCACGCCATCCTGGAATCGATTCGAGTTTGTCGAGCGTGCCACCGGTGTGCCCGAGGCCGCGGCCAGACAGCTGCGGCACTGCAACACCGAAGACTGCAACCAGCGGGGCAAGCGGCAAAGTGATCTTGTCGCCGACAAACACTCGACTGGTGGCGTCGGCGACAAG
>JBJTNB010000107.1:0-10378 GCA_046073845.1 Micrococcales bacterium | reverse complement strand
GTGCTGGGGCCACCGGCAGCGGTGGTCGTGCTCCCACCGCCGCTTGCTGCCGTGGTCGTCGGCGACGTGGCAGGCTTGCTGTCGCTGCCGCACTCGAAGTTATCTGTCATGGAATTCCTGACAACACCGAACTTCAAGACGGCGACATCATCAACATCGATATCACCGCATTCAAAAACGGTATGCATGGCGATCTGAACCGCACCTTCGCGGTTGGCAATGTCAGCTCAGCAGCATCCGAGTTGATTCAACGCACCGAAGAGTCCCTTGCCCGCGCCATCGCCGTGGTCGCGCCAGGCCGCCAAATCAACACCATCGGCCGCACCATCGCAGCCTACGCAAAGCGTTTCAACTACGGTGTAGTCCGTGACTTCACCGGCCACGGGGTAGGTCGGGCCTTCCACTCGGGCCTGATCATTCCCCACTACGACGCGGCACCGGCCTACTCGCAAGAGATGCAAGTCGGCATGGTCTTCACGATCGAACCAATGTTGACCTTGGGCTCATACGAGTGGGACATGTGGGGCGACGACTGGACAGTAGTCACTCGCGATCACACTCTCACGGCACAATTCGAACACACCATGGTTGTCACTGAAAACGGTGCCGACATCCTTACGCTGGCCTAGGAGGCAAAATGGCGAAACTTGCAGTTGGAATTGACATCGGCGGCACTGGCATCAAGGGTGCATTGGTCGACGTCAAAAATGGCGAGCTCGTTGGCGACCGCGTTCGAATCGAAACCCCCGCTGGCGGGGAACCAAATGACATCATCGCTGCTGTCAAAGGACTGCTAAAGCAGCTTCCGAAACACGAGTCAGACACTCCTGTTGGCATCTGCTTTCCGGCCGTGGTTCGCAAGGGCGTAACCATGTCTGCTGCAAATGTCTCAAAGAAATGGATCGGCTTCGACGCCGATGCCGCATTTGAAACTGCTCTAAAGCGTCACGTCCACGTTCTTAACGACGCCGATGCAGCCGGTCTCGCCGAAATGAAATACGGTGCCGGCCAGAATGAATCGGGCTTGGTCATCATGACCACTCTCGGCACAGGAATTGGCACCGCTATTTTCTTCGATCAGACTCTGGTGCCTAATGCCGAATTGGGACACATTGAAATCGATGGGGTTGACTACGAAACCAAAGCTGCCTATTCGGCGATGGAAAGAGAAGGCCTCACCTTTAAGCAGTGGGCAGATCGGCTGCAAAAGTACTACTCAAAGTTGATTGCCCTATTCTCACCCGACCTCATCATCGTTGGTGGCGGCATCTCGAAACAGCACGAAGAGTTCTTGCCGCTGCTCAAACTTGACTGTGAAATCGTGCCGGCCAGTAAACGCAACAATGCCGGCATCCTTGGTGCAGCCCGACTTGCCTACAAACTGCACGGGTAGTTATTGGAAGGGTCGGCCGATACGCCGGGTTTTGTCCTCTTTCGAGTGACGATCATCTATCTACGAACACTGTTGCCAGTGCCCTCTAGCGACCTACCCGAGTGCTAGCCGAGCAGGCTAAACGCACTCTGTCTGGTCTTGCTCCTGGCGAGGTTTACCTAGCCGCACCGGTTGCCCGGCACGCTGGTGGTCTCTTACACCACCGTTTCACCCTTACCGCTTGCGCGGCGGTTTGCTCTCTGTTGCACTTTCTCGCGGGTTACCCCGGGTGGGTGTTACCCACCACCATGCTCTATGGAGCCCGGACGTTCCTCGTCGTTTTCACGCCGCGATCGCCTGGCCGACCCATCCGGGTTCAAGGTTAGTCGGCGCGCTCTTCGAAAAACAGGCTAGAGGTGCTCGGTTATGTTCATAGCTACCACTTCGGCTGCCTGATTACCCCAAACACGAATGATCGTCACCGAACAAGGTGCAACTTGAGGCCGCCAATAGCCGGCCTCAGCTGAGGCCATGGCCCAACGCAAGAAACCGCGAATTGGCATGACATGAGCGACTACGGCAACTGTCTTGCCGGCGTGCTTGGCCACAATTGCCTCACGACCAGCCTGCAGGCGTGCATCAAAAGTCTCGAGTGACTCGCCATTTGGCGGCGCGACCGTCCAGGATCCGCGCCACGCGTTCCAGGCGTCAGAGTCGGTCTCGGCGACCTCGTCGCTACTGCGGCCATCCCAGTTTCCGAAGCCGATTTCACGGATGTTTTCTAACGTTTCAAAGCTAGCTCCGGTAGCCGCGACAATTGCTTGACCGGTTTGCTGGGTACGATTCATCGGCGATGCGACCACCGCTTCGATCGGCTTCATGTGCGAATAACGCCCTGGCTTACCGAATGTTGCAAGCAACTTAGCCACAGCGGCAGCATCGCCGCGACCTGCTTCACTCAGCTCTGGATCATCACCGTCACCGCCAGAGATCTTGTGCGCTTCGGTCAATGCGGTGCGACCGTGGCGAACCAAAATCAGGGTGGTTAGCGGTTCGGTGACCTCGCCAGGTGAACGCACCGACGATGGCCCATCCATGTTGAATTCCGTAAGCGCAGCAGACTGTGGCTTAGCCCCGCCCATGCTGGTCGAGTCGGCAAGGTCGTCCATTGCCTTATTCGCCATAGCATCGGCACGTGAGTTCTGTTCACGTGGAATCCACTGCCAGGTAACAGTGCGCCCGCGAACCAGCTCTTGCACCGCAGAGCCGAGTGAAATCATGTCTGGGTGTTTAATCTTCCAGCCACCGCTCATTTGTTCGATGACTAACTTGCTGTCCATTCGCACGTGAATTTCAGCGGATGAATCTAGAGCGATGGCTGCTTGCAGCCCGGCAATCAGCCCGGTGTATTCGGCAACGTTATTGGTTGCGACGCCAACGTAACGCGCAATCTCAATCAAGACTGAACCTTTTTCGTCGAGAACGACAGCACCGGCTCCGGCCGTGCCAGGGTTACCTCTAGAGCCGCCATCGGCCTCAATAATGAAACGCATTAGCGCACCAAAATTGCCGCGCACTCTGGGCATCGAGCTAGTTCATCAGCCGGCACTGCACGGATGGTGTCGATCGACGTGCCCGAAAGATTTAGGTTGCAGGCGCCGCAAGTGAAACCCTCTAGTCGAGCAACTGGAACGGTCTTACCCTGCAGTTTCGCGTAAAGCTCGGTCTGTTCCTCGGTGAGCTGACTCAGGTGCTGCTTGCGACGATCTTGCAATATTGCCAAACCACTCTTCTCGCGCATGGTCTCGGTTTCGCTCTGCTTGTTGAGCAGATCAATCTCAGCCTGCACGACTTCGCGGGCGCTAGTTGCCGAAGCGATATCGGCAGAATTAAGTTCACGTTTCTCAATGAGCTCAAGCTCGGCATCCTCGAGATTCGACTTTCGTTTTTCGAGCGAAACTATTTCGTGCTGGATTCCCTGAATGTCTTTCGGATTGATACTGGTCTTCAAGCGAGCCTGGTCTTGTTCGAGTCGTGCCTCGACTAGGGCAAGGTCTTGCTCGAGGCGTGAAATCTCGCCAGCCAATTCATCGCCAAGGTGCCTGGCGGTGAGCAGAATCTCGGCGGCCTTTGAGAGTTGCTGGTGCTGCGCAGAGGCGTGTTCGTCGGCTTGCAATGCGGCGAGTTTGCGATTCGCACGTGCGATTTCAAGATCAGTCTGAGCCAAATTGAGCAGCTCTTGCTGCTGGAGTGATGTTGCTTTCATGACCTCGCCTATTGAATTGAATAGCTACTGCGTAACCGAGAATTCCCAAGGATCGGTGCGCAAATCGCTCACTTCAAAGGTTACCTGCGAAAACTCCGATGCAAGCTCAGCGCGGGCAGCTTCTAACCAAACCAATTCCGCGGCCCAGTGAGAAATGTCGATCAGAGCGAAGGCGCGCCCCTCGGCGGTTGCCAACTCGAGCGCCTCTTGCACCGGATGGTGTCGTAAATCTGATGTCACATACACGTCGGCACCTTGGCTGTATGCATCGCCAATGAAACTGTCACCCGCTCCGCCGCAAAGGGCCACTTTGCTCAATAATTGCGAGTGCTCTCCGGCAACTCTTAGACCGCCGGCGGTTGGCGCTAACTTTGTCGCCACGGTTCGGGCAAACTCAAGCAATGAAACCGGCTCTGCGAGCACTCCGATGCGACCATGCCCGGTGGTCTCGGTCACTGCAATCAATGGTCGTTGATTCTGAATCCCGAGCAAATTTGCCAGGCTCGCCGATACGCCATTTTCTGTGATGTCGGCGTTGGTATGGGCTGCATAAAGGGCTACGTTGTGACTAGCCGCTTTGGTGAGTAGCGCCTGCTTGCTACTGCTCTCGATAATCGAATCAACCTCGCGAAGTAATACCGGATGATGCGAGATGACGAGATCAAATCTTCCTGTGATTGCCTCGTCGACTACAGGCGAAGTGATGTCTACCGTCAACAGCACTTTGTGAATAACCCTCGCTTGGTCACCAATGAGCAGACCTGACCGGTCCCAGGCTTCTGCACCTTGTAATGGCCAACGCCGTTCAAAACCTTCGAGCAACTTCGCTAACTGCGTCATGCGATTTAGGCTAGACCGGATGATTGGCTCGAAATGATTTGCGCATCGACTCTTTTGCCATTCATCCTTATCGCCAATGAGATAAGCGCGCTGACAACAAGGGATAGCAATAGTCCAACCTGGGCATCCTTGAAATCAATCGCCGGAATTTGAGCACCAATGAAGTTCGTGACAAACGAGTTATCGAGTGAGGTCGAAATTGTTCCAAGACCAATAACAATCGCCATGCCAAGTGTGAGTGCTATAGATACTCTGCTGCGAGTCGAATCGACAACGACCACTCCGATCACAGCCATCAAGATCACAAGGGCAATGAGGGCGACAGCGCGAAGTGCAGCAGCGTCAACCGACGAGAGAACATAAAGCAATGCAACTGCAAGAACCAATACGATCACCTGTGAAACCACTCTGCCGATTCGCTTGCTGAAGGAACGAACCGTTAGACCAAGCGGGTACAACCACGTGGCAGACCATGTCAAAAGTTGAATTGCCCCACCAAGGAGCAGCACAGTGGCAAACCAGTACGGAACTCCTGAAAGCAAAGATTGCACTAGGCCCTGGTCAACCGTCTTACTAGCAGCAACGGCCAGGGTTGAGGCAATCGCACCGATTAGCGTCAACAAACCGGCTGGTACAGCAACAAACAGGACCATCCTGCCAGCTGGCCTGGTACCAGATTCATCGAGCGTGATATCGGCTGCTGCCGATGCCCAGAAGCCACCGAAACCCGCCCCGATCAGGCCGCTCAAAGCCACCGCTATCGCCCACTGCGGGCCGCTGGCATCGGCCGAGAAATCAAGCATGCTGAAATCGGTTGCCGAAAGCGTCGAGATTGCGAAAATCACTGTGACGATAATTCCGACCGTGCCCGTAACAGTCTGAAGCCAGCGCAAGACGCGGCGGCCTGCCGCAGCGAACAGAGTGGCCACCACGAGAAGTGAAGTGCCGAGGATGAATAACCACGAAAGAGAAACCCCCGAGGCAGCCGCTTGATTAAGACTTGGCAACCCTGCCACCGTGTCGTTGAAGAGAATGAATGCCATCGAACCAACCAGGGCTACACCGAAAACGAGTTTGGCCAGTGATCCAGCGCCAGAAACAAGCACGCTTCGAGCTCTTGCCCGAGCAGTAAAGACAATCAAAACTATTGAGAGTGCGATACCAAACACAACCGAGCCGATTGCAAGTGCAACAGGAATTCCTGTGGCCGCGACAAGCGCTCCTAGCAAAATAGGCACAACCCCAACACCAATGCCCGACCAGACCAACAATTCTGAAATAGCGCCGTTCATCATTGAGGCTGTCGCATTTTTTTCGCTGGCAAATGCGATGGCATCGCTTTGAACAATTTCGTCGAATGACTTATCGTCGACAGCAGGAGCTATCTCGTTCTGAGCAGTCTCAACAATGTCGAAACTTCCAGTGGCGAAATCTGCTGCGCGTTGAGGTGCTGGTTCTGCCATTAGCGCGGTCAACAGACGCTGAGCTTCGAGTTCGGCAAGCCGCTCTTGCTCTAAAAGTTCTTCGTACTCGGCTGCTTCACGAGCTTCGCGATCTGCTAGCTCCGCCGCTTCACGGTAAAGGCGCTCTGCTTCTGCTTCTCTTTCGGCAGTCTTACGAAGTAGTTCAGCCTCTTCACGCTCAGCCTGCAAACGCTCCTGCTCCTCACGCTCAAGACGCTCAGCTTCGGCAGCTTCGAACTCGGCCTTCTCGCGAACCACCCGTTCGGCATCTTCTTGCTCAAGACGCTCGGCTTCAACTCGCTCAGCCCGAGCTTGCCAGTCACCAAGAGCAGCAAGATCACCCGCGAGGGTGCTCTTCACTTCTGCACTCAACGACTCGGTGTCGATAGACAGACCTAGATTTGCATGCCTTGCGCGGTCAATGGCGGCAAATGCCTCTGCGGATCCTTCGGCTTCCATATCGCGCACCCAGCCGATAAAGGCGATCTCATCGTTGGCGCGCACCCGGTTTTGCTCCTGCAAAAAGCCCATAGCAGCCAAGGCCCCGCCAGTTGCCTGAACCTTTGCCAATTCATTCGCCAGCTCAGCATTCGCAAGAGCGTGCCTGATTGGGGGTTCAAAAGGGCTGGTCATACCGAAAATACTAATGCCGCGCCTAAAAGACGCGGCATTAACGTTCCTTTGCAGGAACAGTGGGCCCTACCGGGCTCGAACCGATGACATCCACGGTGTAAGCGTGGCGCTCTACCAACTGAGCTAAAGGCCCAACGCAGAGAGCCTATTACAGAACAGGGTCGCTAGGCAACTTGGAGCCTAAAGTTAAGCGGTAAGTGTCGCGATCGCCTTCTGATACTCGGCAAAATTGCGCGGCTGCCCCACCGGAGTAACGAACTTGGCGACTATGACGCCATCCTGGTTGATCAAAAAGGTCGCACGCTGGGCGATTCCGGCTTCGGCATTGAATGAGCCATAGGCACTGGCAACGGCTCCGTGAGGCCAAAAATCGGCCAAAACAGAAAATTGGTAGCCCTCATGCTCGGCGAATTGCTTCTGAACGAACTTACTGTCAACCGAAATCGCCAAAACCTCTACGCCATCAGCCTGAAAACTGGCGAAGTTGTCTCGAAGTTCGCATAGTTCACCTGTGCAGATGCCTGAGAACGAAAGTGGGTAGAAAACTAGGGCAACAGCCTTTTTACCGTGAAAGTCACTCAATTTGACCGTCTCGCCGAACTGGTTCACTAGTGCAAAGTCTGGGGCCTGGTCGCCGATGATCAAATCCATGGTTCTCCTTGTTTTGGGCGTCTCATAACACAATTACTCAACACCGCGAAGGCGTGAAATCTTCCTGTCTGGTGCGGTTAAACTTGTTCAGGCTCTCACCCGAGCCATTCTTCAGTCCCCCACGAAAGGGAATGTACGGTGTCATTCAACAACCAGGATGCCTTCTCAGTAAACGGTCCAGATCTGGACCCGCAAGAAACCAGCGAGTGGCTTGAGTCGCTTGACGCCGTGGCCCGCGTGCACGGCCGGGGTCGCGCTCGCGAAATCATGCTGAACCTTTTGCGTCGCTCGCACGAATTGCAGTTGAACGTACCGATGGTCCCAACCACCGATTACATCAACACGATTGCGCCTGAGAACGAACCGGATTTCCCTGGTGACGAAAAAATCGAGCGCACCTACCGCGCATGGATGCGTTGGAACGCGGCGATGCTTGTTCACCGCGCGCAGCGCCCTGGAATCGGTGTCGGCGGTCACATCTCGACATTCGCTTCTTCTGCTTCGCTTTACGAAGTTGGTTTCAACCACTTCTTCAAGGGTCAAGACCACCCATCGGGTGGCGATCAGATTTTCGTACAGGGTCACGCATCGCCTGGCCCGTACGCACGCGCGTTCCTAGAGGGTCGCCTTTCGGCCGAGCAGCTTGATGGGTTCCGCCAAGAAAAGTCACACGCCGGTGGTGGTTTGAGTTCTTACCCACACCCACGACTGATGCCCGACTTCTGGCAGTTCCCTACGGTCTCGATGGGTCTTGGCCCGATCAATGCGATCTACCAAGCACAGTTCAACCGATACTTGCAAAACCGCGGATTCCGCGACACCAGTGAACAACACGTCTGGGCGTTTCTCGGCGATGGCGAGCTCGACGAAGTTGAATCACGTGGTGCACTTCAGCTAGCAGCCAACGAAGGTCTCGACAACCTGACTTTTGTTATCAACGCGAACCTTCAGCGCCTAGACGGCCCCGTTCGCGGCAACGGCAAGATCATTCAAGAACTTGAAAGCTTCTTCCGCGGTGCCGGTTGGAACGTCATCAAGGTCGTTTGGGGTCGTGAGTGGGATTCGCTGCTTGCTAACGACACCGAGGGTGCACTTGTCGACCTGATGAACAAGACCCCGGATGGCGACTACCAGACCTACAAGACCGAGAACGGCGCTTTCGTGCGCGAGAACTTCTTCGCCCGCGACCCTCGAACTCTCAAGCTTGTCGAGCACATGAGCGACGACGAGATCTGGGGCCTAAAGCGTGGTGGCCACGACTACCGCAAGGTCTACGCGGCATACAAGTCTGCGACCGAGCACAAGGGCCAGCCAACCGTAATCATCGCCAAGACCATCAAGGGCTTCACCCTTGGCAAGTCATTTGAGGGCCGCAACGCGACTCACCAGATGAAGAAGATGACCCTCGACAACCTCAAGGGTTTCCGCGACGAACTCAAGTTGCCAATCACCGACGCGCAGCTTGAAGAGAACCCTTACCAGCCGCCTTACTTCCACCCTGGCCAGGATGCACCTGAGATTCAGTACATGCACGAGCGTCGTCGCGCACTCGGTGGTTACCTTCCAGAGCGTCGCAGCAAATATGTCGACTTCAAGTTGCCAATCGAAGATGCCTACAAGGTCGCACGTTCTGGTTCAGGAACTCAAGAGGTCGCAACGACTATGGCGTTTGTTCGCCTGATGAAGGACTTGCTGAAGAGCGAAGAGTTCGGTCACCGAATCGTGCCGATCATTCCTGATGAGGCTCGCACATTTGGCATGGATGCGTTCTTCCCAACTGCGAAGATCTACAACCCGAACGGTCAGCACTACATTTCGGTAGACCGCGACATCTTACTTTCTTACAAAGAGTCGCCGGCGGGCCAGATCGTTCACACCGGAATCAACGAAGCCGGATCAATGGCAGCGTTCACGGCAGCGGCAACATCGTATGCGACTCAGGGTCAACCAATGATTCCGTTCTACGTGTTCTACTCGATGTTCGGATTCCAGCGCACCGGCGATGCAGTTTGGGCGGCAACCGACCAGCTCTCGCGCGGTTTCATGATTGGTGCCACTGCCGGTCGCACCACGTTGACAGGTGAAGGCCTGCAGCACGCCGATGGCCACTCGCCTATCTTGGCCTCGACTAACACCGGCGTGATTTCTTACGACCCGGCCTACGGTTACGAAATCGCACACATCATCCGTGCCGGTATCGAGCGCATGTATGGCGGTGTCCACAAAGACCCGAACGTGGTGTTCTACCTAACCGTTTACAACGAGCCAATCGTCCAGCCGGCAGAGCCTGAAGGCGTTGACATCGATGGCATCGTGCGCGGAATTCACCGAGTGAGTGAGAACCACAGCGGTGGTCACAAGTCGCAGATTTTGGCATCTGGTGTGGCACTTCCTTGGGCGTTCGAAGCTCAACAGTTGTTGCAGAACGACTGGGGCGTATCGGCTGATATTTGGTCAGTAACTTCATGGACTGAACTTCGTCGCAACGGATTGAAGCGCGACGAGTTTGCCTTCTTGAACCCGAACGAGCAGTTGCCCGAGGCTTACTTGACTCACAAGTTGTCTGCGACAGAAGGCCCGATTCTTGGCGTAAGCGACTACATGCACGCCGTGCCAGATCAGATTCGCAACTGGGTGCCTCGTTCATACGCGACCTTGGGTGCGGATGGCTTCGGATTCTCTGACACTCGCGCTGCAGCGCGTCGATTCTTCAAGATCGACGGCCCATCGATTGCTGTTCGGGTTCTCGAGCAGTTGGTTGCCGAAGGCAAGATCGACGCGTCGATCCCACAGCAGGCCATCGATCGCTACCAGCTGCACGATGTGAATGCCGGCACCTCTGGCTCAGCAGGCGGCGAGTCGTAAATGCTCGCAATCGTCTGTCCTGGTCAAGGTGCTCAAACCCCTGGTTTCTTCGCACCTTGGTTGGAACTTCCAGATTTCAAATCTGAAATCGAGAGGATGCAGGCGGCTTCAGGTATTGACCTGGTCAAGCACGGAACCCAAAGCGACGCCGACACAATTCGCGACACCGCGATTGCACAGCCGCTTATCGTTTCGGCTAGCATCGCAAGCGCTAAGGCACTGCTTGGCTCACGTTCTGCCGCAGAAGCTGGAGTTGCTGGGCTAGCCGGTCACTCGGTTGGTGAAATC
>JBJTNB010000106.1:0-9984 GCA_046073845.1 Micrococcales bacterium | reverse complement strand
GTACCAAATCGGCAAGCACAAAGTAGAGCGAGCGCAGGCCTAGCAGCGCAAAAACGTTTGAGGTGAAAACGATATACGGTTCGTCGGTAACCGCGAACACCGCAGGAATCGAATCGACCGCGAAAAGCACATCGGTGAATTCGACAAGCGCGAGCACAACTAGCAAACGAGTTGCAAAACGCTTGCCGTCAATCTTGACCAAGAACTTTCCGTCGTGAAAATCATCCGTGGTTCTGAAAACTCGCGTGAAGAGTTTTAGGAATTTCGAATCTTGTGGCGAGCTGTCGTGGCCCGAACCAATCAGCATTCGTATTCCGCTGTAAATCAGGAATGCGGCAAAAAGATAAAGCACCCAGGCGAAGCTATGAATCAGTTGAGCACCGACCGCGATGAAAATCGCACGAAGCACTATTGCGCCGAGAACACCAAGAAACAAAACCCGGTACTGAAAACGACGCGGCACATTGAACGAAGTGAATATCAATGCCCAGACAAAAACGTTGTCGATAGAAAGAGCTTTCTCGGTCAGGAATCCCGACCAATACTCTGCGGCGTATTCGGGACTATAAAGCGCCAGGATGACGAAACCGAAACTGACACCAATCGACACCCAGATGCCGCTTTTCACCCAGGCTTGTTTCATCGAAGGCGCTTCGTTTGAGCGACTGGTCAGCAAATCGATGGCCAAAAGCACCAAAACCGTCGCCACGGATGCTCCCCATAGCCAAATCGGAACATTCATGGCGGCTCCACTCTCGAATTTCGGGGTTAAAGGCTCAACTCGAGCCATTTTCGCTTTATTCCACTCAACGAATGTCGGCGGTGGCCGAGAAAATTGGCCTCAAGTTGGTCGATCGGGCGGCGAATTAGGCGCAAAACATCACGTTTTTGCGACACGCCACGCGACACGCCCAGCCAATCCGCAGGTTTTGCCCCAAAAGGAGCAAAATAGGCGAGCAACACGAAAAAACACAAGATACAGGTGTTTTTTTGGCTTTTGGCACTACATCTAGTGGTTTCCGTGCTACTGTGAACGAGCGTCAAACGCAAAGAATTCAAAAAAACAGCAATATTCGGGGGAAAACGACCCCGACGACTCACAGGAGAGCGTCATGTCAGAAGTAAAGGTCTACAGCTTGCCATCGTGCGTACAGTGCGAAAGCACCAAGCGCATGCTCAAGAGCATCGATGTCGAGTTCGAAGAGGTCGACATGAGCCAGGATCCAGTCGCCCTTGAGATGGTCAAGAACCTTGGCTACGCCTCGGCACCGGTAGTTATCGCCGGCGACGACCACTGGAGCGGCTTCCGCATGGACCGCATCAAGGCCCTCAAGACCGCCTAAGCCCCACCATGTACGACGTCGTTTACTTCTCGAGCGTCTCTGAGAACACGAAACGGCTCGTAGAGAAGCTGGGCTTGAAGGCGGTGCGCATCCCGCTAAAAACCGAGGATGCAGCCAGCTTCACCTACGACCGCGACAGTGTGCTCGTAGTTCCGACATACGGGTCGGGAGAAGAAAAGACCACCGTTCCCAAACAGGTGATCAAGTTTCTAAACAATCCGGAAAACCGGAAACACATAAAAGGTGTTGTAGCAACGGGCAACACCAACTTCGGAAGCTCATACGGGCTAGCCGGAGACATAGTGTCAGCAAAACTCGGTGTGCCGCTAATTCAGCGCATTGAAATTATGGGCACTCCCGAAGATGTAACGCAGTTAAAAGAAAGGCTGAACCAACTGTGGGAACTCAGGTAGAAGTACTAGACGAGAACGGTGTAGCAACCGGTTCGAACGCAATCGAAAGCGCACTTAGCTATCACGAGCTAAACGCCATGATCAACCTCTGGGATGAGAACGGCAAGATGCAGCTTGATAAAGACAAGCTCGCAGCCAAGAAATACTTCTTGGATCACGTGAACCAGAACACTGTGTTCTTTCACAGCTTGCGCGAACGCCTCGACTACCTGGTTGAGAACGAGTACTACGAAAAGTCGGTTCTCGACAAGTACCGCTTCGAGTTCATCGAGGCACTAGAAAAGCAGGCATACGCAAAGAAGTTCCGCTTCGAAGCGTTCATGGGTGCTTACAAGTTCTACACCGGCTATGCGCTAAAGACCTTCGATGGCACTCGCTACCTAGAGCGCTTCGAAGACCGCGTGGTCATGGTTGCTCTCGCACTTGCTGAAGGCAACGAAGCAATCGCCAGCAGCCTTGTCGAAGAGATCATCTCGGGTCGCTTTCAGCCAGCAACCCCAACCTTCTTGAACTGTGGCAAGAAGCAGCGTGGCGAGTTCGTATCGTGCTTCTTGCTTCGCATCGAAGACAACATGGAGTCGATCGCTCGCGGCATCAACTCAGCACTTCAGCTGTCAAAGCGTGGCGGCGGCGTGGCACTCAGCCTGTCGAACATCCGTGAATATGGCGCACCGATCAAGAAGATCGAGGGTCAGAGCTCAGGCATCATCCCGGTTATGAAGCTGCTCGAAGACGCATTCTCATATGCCAACCAGCTTGGCGCTCGCCAGGGTGCGGGTGCGGTTTACCTAAACGCCCACCACCCAGACATCATGCGATTCCTCGACACCAAGCGTGAGAACGCCGACGAGAAGATTCGTATCAAGACCCTTTCGATCGGTGTGGTCATTCCAGACATCACCATGCACTTGGCGAAGGCCGGCGAAGACATGTACCTGTTCTCGCCATACGACGTCGAAAAGGTTTACGGCATTCCATTCGGCGACATCTCGGTTACCGAGAAGTACCAAGAGATGGTTGACGACCCACGCATTCGCAAGCAGAAGATCAAGGCTCGTACCTTGTTCGAGCGCATCGCAGAGTTGCAGTTCGAGTCGGGCTACCCGTACATCATGTACGAAGACACCGTGAACAATGCAAACCCAATCGAGGGTCGCATCAACATGTCGAACCTTTGCTCTGAAATTCTTCAGGTCAACACTCCGACCACTTACAACGAAGACCTCAGCTACAACGAAATCGGTAAAGACATTTCGTGCAACCTTGGTTCGTTGAACATTGCGATGGTCATGGATGGCCCAGACTTCGGCAAGACCATCGAAACGAGCATCCGTGCTTTGACCGCTGTTTCTGACCAGAGCGACATCGAGTCGGTCCGTTCGATCTCAGACGGTAACCACAAGTCACACGCAATCGGCCTTGGTCAGATGAACCTGCACGGCTACCTCGCTCGCGAGAAAATGCACTACGGCAGCGAAGAGTCGCTCGACTTCACCAACATGTACTTCTACACGGTCGTGTTCCACGCGATCAAGGCGTCGAACAAGTTGGCAATCGAGCGCGGCAGTGCGTTCCACAACTTCGAGAACTCGAAGTACGCAACTGGCGAGTTCTTCGACAAGTACACCGACCAGGTTTGGGCACCAGAGACCGCAAAGGTTAAAGAGCTCTTTGCTGGTTCGAACATCGCGATTCCTACCCAGGATGACTGGCGCGAACTCAAGGCATCAGTTCAGAAGCACGGTATTTACAACCAGAACCTTCAGGCTGTACCACCGACCGGTTCGATCTCGTACATCAACAACTCGACCTCGTCGATCCACCCGATTGCTTCGCGCATCGAGATCCGCAAGGAAGGCAAGCTAGGTCGCGTTTACTACCCGGCCCCATTCCTTTCAGAAGAAACCTGGGAGTACTACGACGACGCCTACGACGTTGGCCCAGAGAAGATCATCGACACCTACGCCGTTGCTACCCAGCACGTCGACCAGGGCCTGTCGCTGACCTTGTTCTTCAAAGACACCGACACCACCCGTGATGTCAACCGCGCCCAGATTTACGCGTGGCGCAAGGGCATCAAGACCATTTACTACATCCGTATTCGCCAGCAGGCGCTGACCGGCACCGAGGTCGACTCGTGCGTCAGCTGCATGCTCTAGCCCGACACCAAGAAAAGAAGCATCATGTCGATCAAGCTAATTAGCCGCCCGATCAACTGGAACAAGATTGAAGACCCAGTTGACCTAGACGTCTGGAACCGCCTCACCCAGAACTTCTGGCTGCCTGAGAAGGTCCCACTATCAAACGACATCCAGTCGTGGGAGACCCTGCGCGAGCACGAGCGCAAGCTCACCATGCACGTGTTCACTGGTTTGACCATGCTCGACACCATTCAGGGCACTGTTGGTGCGGTTTCGTTGATTCCAGATGCACGCACTCAGCACGAAGAAGCAGTGATGACCAACATCGCGTTCATGGAATCGGTGCACGCAAAGAGTTACTCGAGTGTGTTCTCGACTTTGTGCTTGACCGCCGACATCGATGAGGCATTCCGCTGGAGCGAAGACAACCCTTACCTTCAGAAGAAGGCCGAGATCATTCTTAGCTACTACCACGGCAGCGACCCACTAAAGCGCAAGGTTGCATCGACTCTGCTCGAGAGCTTCTTGTTCTACTCGGGCTTTTACCTTCCGATGTACTGGTCATCGCGTGCGAAGCTCACAAACACTGCCGACCTCATTCGTTTGATCATTCGCGACGAGGCCATTCACGGTTACTACATCGGTTACAAGTTCCAGCAGGGTTACAACGATGCACCTGCCGCAGTTCAAGACGAACTCAAGCAGTACACCTACGACCTACTGCTTGAGCTTTACGACAACGAAATCAAGTACACCGCCGACCTTTACGACGAAATCGGTTTGACCGCAGACGTCAAGAAGTTCTTGCACTACAACGCAAACAAGGCGCTGATGAACCTTGGTTTCGACCCGCTGTTCCCTAAAGACGAGTGCGACGTGAACCCAGCGATCTTGGCTGCACTTTCGCCAAACGCCGACGAGAACCACGACTTCTTCTCAGGATCAGGTTCGTCTTACGTAATCGGTAAGCACGAGTCGACGACAGACGACGACTGGGACTTCTAGTAAGCAACCGAAGGTGGCCGGGGGAAACCTCGGCCATTTTCATCTAAGGATCAAAGTGAAACCGACCAAGGCGCTACGCGGGGCATCTCTGCTCGGCCCTGCGATTGTGGCCGGAGTTGCCTACCTAGACCCGGGCAACGTGGCCACGAACCTCAGTGCTGGAGCGGGCTACGGCTTCTTGCTCACTTGGGTAATTGTGCTCGCGACCCTCACCGCCTGGCTGGTTCAGTACCTCTCGGCCAAGCTTGGGCTGGTCACCGGCCGCACTGTTCCTGAGTTGCTTGGCGAGCGTCTGGGTAGCAAGTCGAAGCGAGTGTTGTTCTGGCTGCAGGCTCAAGTGGTTGCAATCGCCACGGATGTCGCCGAGGTTATCGGTGGTGCAATCGCACTGAACCTGCTTTTCGATTTACCGCTGCTTCTCGGCGGGTTAATCACCGGGGCGATTTCGATGGCGTTGCTCGCCGTTCAGTCGCGCGGATGGCTTCGTGTTTTCGAGGTCGTCATCCTAGGTTTGATTTTGGTTACTGGCGTGGGGTTCTTCGCAGCCCTGGTGATCGCGCCACCTTCAGGTTCGGCAATCGCGGCAGGTCTGGTTCCGCTCTTTGGCGATAGTGGTTCGATCGTTTTGGCTGCCGGCATGGTTGGCGCGACCATCATGCCCCATGCCATTTACGCGCACTCGGCGCTAAGTCGCGATCGCTTCAAACACTTCTTGAACACCGACAATTTGGCGCGATTGATCCGTGCAACCAAGTGGGATGTCTCTATCGCCATGGTGATTGCGGGTTCGATCAACCTTGCTATTTTGTTCATGGCTGCGACATCGCTCTTCGGTGTCGAAATGCAGAACTCGATTTATACCGCCTACCTCGCGCTGAACGCCGACCTCGGCCACACGGTTGCTGTCTTGTTTGCGTTCGGCCTGCTTGCATCTGGCTTGGCCTCGACTTCGGTTGGCACCTATGCCGGTGGTGTGATTACGTCTGGACTGATGGGGCAAAAATTGCCACCGATGCTGCTGCGCGGGTTGACGTTGATTCCCGCTCTCGCAGTAATCGCCCTGGCCAGCGACGCCACCTCTGCCCTGGTCTATTCGCAGGTGCTGCTTAGCTTTGGCATTCCGTTTGCGCTTTTCCCACTTGTTCGCCTCACCTCGGATGCTCGCCTGATGGGTTCAAACGCGAATGGTTCGGTTACTCGCCTGCTCGGCTATGCGGTGGCTGGCGTGATCAGTGCACTAAACGTTTGGGTTATTGCAACCGCATTCTTCGGTTAATCCACAGGCCTTCAGGCGCCTGGAGTTCTCAACAGATTTACCCCGAGCCCTCAAAGGTCAGCCATGAAAAATAAAAATATATGTGGCGGCATGGCTACGCGGTGTCGCCGGGAAGCAAAAAGGGTCTGCGCAAACAGACCCTAATGCTCAAGCCCCAGTTGGGACTCGGATGTTTACTCCAGGAGAGTAAGCATTCAAACGACCAATTGATTGCTACCAAGGTTACACCTGGTGTAAGCAAGCGCAGCCCCAATCGGTACGCAGTACTGAGAGGGGGATGAATGAGGTCACGCGCCGAATTCATCCGTGCCGTTTTGACTGGGCTACTGATCCAGGCGTTAGTGCGTCTGATGTTGTGGCTCATCAGCAAGATGCTCAACCACTGAGTTGAGGGGTGCCACGGCGCTAGCTGTGGCACACGCATTTAAAGCGCGTGCAGTTCACCTTGTGGCACTCCGCCGCCGAGACTCGGCACTGCTAGTGCTTCGCGTAATTCGCGATAGTGCGAAGCGCCTAGCAAGCCATTTTCGTGCAACATTTTGATTGCGAGTAGCGGAGCAGCACGCAAGTTGCCATCGGCAATCTTGATTGCGAGTCCGTGACCGGTACGAGCACCGACTGCGAAAACTCCTTCTGCGCCATTTTTTGCAACGAAACCTGCATCAAGCAAAATTGCATCGGCAATGCCGTGATTCGAAATCACCCATCCGTTCGAGGTGAGTGCATCGACTAGAGCCGTTTCGGTTGCCGCGAGTTTTCCTGTGGCGCGTGCAATTCCCTCGACTGTCATTGCGTGAAGTGGTGCACCGCAACCATCGACTGTGGACTGCAAAATCTTTTCTCCGGAGAACTCCTCGAGCACTTCGATAATGAGGCGTTGCAGCGGGTGATCGATAGATAGGTAGTCGTGAGTCGACCATCCGTGTGCCATCGAGGCCGCGAGAAAACCTGAATGCTTACCCGAGCAGTTGAACTTGATGCCATCTGGGCACTGCAGCGCACTCTCGTCTAGCCCGGCCTTCTCAAGCAAAGACCGAACTAACGCAATGTGGGCGTTGGTGCCACGGTGGCTAGCCGAAGTGATTGCCAGCTCGGCGCCACTCAGGCTTAGCCCGGCTCGCATCATGGCCACGGTCTGCAGCGGCTTGATTGCCGAACGTGGGTAAATCAGGCGCTTGGTGTAGCCGCAACTGTCGATCACGTGACCCTCTGGGTCGGTCAGCGCAGCAATACCGCGGTGGCGAGACTCGACCAGGCCACCACGGGTAACTTCGGCGACCTCAACGAAGTCGCCAGGCTTGGCGGCTAGAGCGGCAACGGTAGATGTCAGACTGGTCATGACTAAAACCTAAGCGATAATTGTTAGCAACCAAACAATCCAAGGATGGAAATGGCGCTCTCAGAGTCAGCATTGCTCGAATCGGTTCCTAGCGGTCTGTTTATCGGCGGCAAGTGGGTAGAGGGGTCGGCCAGTTCGACCATCGATGTTGAAGACCCGGCCACCGGCAAGGTGCTAAAGACCATCGCAAATGCCACCGCTGAAGATGCCCTTCGCGCTCTGACCGCAGCCGACGAGGCTCAAGCAACGTGGGCCAAGACCGCACCTCGCGAGCGCGCCGAGATTTTGCGCCGCACCTTCGAGCTCGTGCGCGAGCGCAGCGAAGAGTTCGCAACTTTGATTTCGCTCGAGATGGGCAAGCCAATCGCCGAGGCTCGAGGCGAAGTCACTTATGGCAACGAATTCTTGCGCTGGTTCAGCGAAGAGGCCGCTCGCATTTCTGGCCGCTTCGGTTCGAACCCCGAGGGCACCGGCAACATGCTGATTACCATGCGCCCGGTTGGCCCGGCACTGGCAATCACTCCTTGGAACTTTCCACTCGCGATGGCAACGCGCAAAATCGGCCCCGCGATCGCTGCCGGTTGCACCATGGTGGTTAAGCCAGCTGAGCTGACTCCGCTCACCACCCTGCTACTCGCCAAGACTATGCAAGAAGCGGGCTTGCCAGATGGCGTGCTCAACATATTCACCACCAACACTTCGGCGGCAACATCGGGGCCTGTGATTGCCGACTCACGCCTTCGCAAAATCACCTTTACCGGTTCGACTCCGGTTGGTGTGAAGCTGCTCGAGCAGGCAGCGCAGAACGTGCTTCGCACTTCGATGGAACTCGGTGGCAATGCGCCCTTCTTAGTTTTCGAAGATGCCGACATCGATGCAGCAGTCACCGGCGCAATGCAGGCCAAGATGCGCAACATCGGTCAGGCGTGCACCGCCGCCAACCGCTTCATTGTTCACGAGGCAGTGGCCGATGAGTTTGCCGGCAAGTTCGCCGAGAAGATGAGCGCGCTCAAGCTTGGCCGCGGTGTCGAGGCCGACACCACCTGTGGCCCGGTCATCAACGAAAAGGCGCGCACCAACATTCAGCGCCTGGTCGACTCAGCAACCGGCGAGGGTGCGAGCATCCTTGCAGGCGGTAAGTCGACTGGCAGCGAGGGCTACTTCTTCGAGCCGACCGTGATCGACCACGTAAAGCCTGGTTCGGCGATTCTGAGTGAAGAGATCTTCGGCCCGGTCGCGCCAATCGTGCGCTTCAAGACCGAAGAAGAGGCCGTGCGCCTAGCCAACGACACCCAGTACGGGCTGGTCAGCTACGCCTTCACCGAAGACCTAAAGCGCGGAATGCGCCTGGTTGAAAGCCTCGAAAGCGGAATGAGTGGCTTGAACACCGGCTTGGTTTCGAACGCTGCTGCCCCATTCGGTGGTGTGAAGCAGTCTGGTCTTGGCCGCGAAGGCGGAGCCGAGGGCATCAACGAGTACCTAGAGACTCGTTACGTGTTGATTCCTCGGGCGTAAGCGCGACCTTCTGCGAAGCAGATATGGGCAGCGTTCGCGCCTATCTAGTGCCCTGGTCGGCCACCCGACATTAGGGTCATGCCAATAGACAATTGAGCGCGGTGAATGCGAGTGACAAGTTCACCCTGACGAATGCCGAGCTCTTGCGACACATCGCTGAAGGTTCGCTTTTCGTAGAGCACACCCATGGCGGCCTCGCGAACGCCATCTGGCAGTTGTTCAATGGCTGCCTTTAGCTGCTCGGCTGGCATCTTCGATAGGTCTGGTACCTCATCATCGAAGTTGACGTCTAGATCAAAAAACGAAGCCACTATTACTCCTTGCTCTCTTCAAAAACTTTACGATAACCCTGAACCACAGAACGCATTCCGATGCCGGCAACACCGACCATCTTGTCATCGCGGTAATAACCAAAAACGCAGTCGCCACTGATCTCGCCATCGATGAGTTTCACCTCGGTAGCTAGCGCCAACAAACCAAACGCCAGGATGTGCATATCGAACTGATCCGACCAGAACGACGGAATCGGGCGGAAGGTTTCTGGTCGCTCGGTGCCGGCGTAGGCGGCTGCGATTGATTGACCAACAAACTTTGCGCACTCGGTCGGAATGTTCCAGTGCTCGACTCGGCGAGCGGTCTCGTCGAAAATCGGGTTTGGAAAACGTGCAACGTCGCCGATAGCCCAAACATTTTCGTGCGCAATGCCATCTTCGCGAAGCGCATTGAGTTGGTGATTGGTCAAAACGCCATCGGTGAGGTCGACATCGTTACCCTCGAGCCACTCGACGTTCGCGTGCGAACCAACAGCTTCGATGTAGACATCGCAGTCGAGTTGCGAGCCATCATCGAGCACGACTCCGGTGACGTGTTGGTCACCGAGTAGATCGACCACGCGCTGCCCCATTTTGAACTTGGTGCCCATGGCCTCGTGGCGGCGCATGACCTCGGCGGC
>JBJTNB010000105.1:0-11416 GCA_046073845.1 Micrococcales bacterium | reverse complement strand
CCTGCGCGTTTTTCTCGGTTGTAATTTCTGGTCTCATGTCTGCAACCGCGGCTCCAGTATCTTATGCAAGCGATGGCGAAAAATGCACCATCGTTGGTACGAACAAATCCGAGACCATGCGCGGAACAGTCGGTCGAGACGTTATCTGTGGCCTAGGCGGCAACGACATCATCTTCGGCGGCAATGGCAACGACACCTTGGATGGTGGTTCTGGCGACGACAAACTCTTTGGTCAAGACGGTAGCGACCTGCTAATTGGCGCAACTGGCCGCGATTACTTTGACGGCGGTTCGGGCACCAATCGCTGCGTTTGGTTGAGTTCTGATCTCAAATCAATCAACTGCAAGACGATTGCTATGCCGGTCATGCAGACCCCGACCCCATCGGCCACCGCATCACCGTCACAGAGCGCCTCTCCAACTGCAAGTTCGACTGCGACACCTTCAGCCTCTGCTTCGCCAACTCAGTCACCAACTGCGACAGCGACTCCAACACCAACCACAACAACTCCCGCACCGCAAATCGGCACACTGATTAACTTCGAATCGAGCCTGGCTGGAGTCACCTCCGTTGACTTCGGTGGAGAGTCTTCTTCAATCACCACGGCAGGTTTGCCAGCAGGAGGTTCTGCGAATAACTTCACCGCGCTAAAAACAACTAAAGGCAATGTCAGTTGGTCGGGAGTAACTTTCTTCGCTCCTACTGGCACTCAACTTATCAATACAAGCCGTCTCTCGATTAGCGCAAACGTTTGGGCCTTGGCCGCTGGTCAGATACTTCGAATGAAGGTCGAGAATAATGCCGACATCAATGCCGCTGTTGAAACTGACGCCGTTACTTCGACCTCTGGATGGCAGCGACTGACCTGGAACTTTAGTAGCAATGCCACTGGTACCCCGGCATTCAACGCATCAACAACCTACGACAAACTCTCGATCTTCCCCGAGTTCGGCTCGACGACATCCGGTGATGTTTTCTGGATTGACGACGTGGCTTTACTCGGTGCAACACCTCCTGCCGTCGGTGCGCCGGCCCCGACAGCGTCACCAACGCCGACCACGCCTGCCGCCGGAGTAAAGACTTTGCTTTGGGCGCAAGAGTTTGCCGGAGCAGCTAACTCTGCACCGGACTCAGCTGCCTGGCTTGCAGACCTCGGCGACGGTTCGCAGTATGGCAACCCGGGATGGGGTAACGGTGAACTCGAGTACTACACGAACACCGCTGCCAAAGTCGATGGTCAAGGAAATCTGGCCATCACTGCGACGAAGAACGCCAGCTCGACGCCTTGCTACATCGCTGGCGGTTGCTACTGGACCAGTGCCAAGTTGACCACGAAACAGCGTTTTGGCTTTCAGTACGGCTACATCGAGACTCGGATCAAGACCCCTGCAGGTGCCGGAATGTGGCCCGCGCTCTGGCTTCTCGGCGCAAACTACACCGAGAATGGCGGTGCCGTTTACTGGCCAAATTGCGGAGAAATCGACCTGATGGAAGCCAAAGGGGCCGCCCCTTACACGGTTTGGGGTACCCCACACAGTCCTAACAACCACTCAGGAGGCACGACTAACAGCTCGTCCACCCTCGACTCGGCATTCCACACCTACGCAATCAATTGGAGTCCGGACAAGATTCAGTGGCTTTTTGACGGGCAGGTTTACTTCGAATGGAAGGCGACTAGCGCGGGCGGCCCCCCATACCCCTTCAACTCGGAGTTTTACCTAATCGTCGACCTGGCCGTGGGCGGTTCATTCGGTGGTGGCGTTGATCCAAACTTGAGCGCAGGCACAATGCTGATTGATTACGTTCGCTACTACTCGGTTGATGGCGTTGGCCAACTTATTCGCCACTAGGCCTGCTCGCAGTCTGCGAGCCGTAGTCGCCCTCATCGCAGCGCTGCATATCATTGGCCCTGTCGCGAACCCAGTCGCCTTTGCGGGCAACGCTCTTCCTAAGGCTGTGTGGCTAAAGACCGGTTCGGGAGTGCTGGGCTCGGCAGACGCAACTTTCCTCTCGAGGGACTGGGCAAAGTATTACGCTCCGGGTCTTCGTTTCACCCACGCCTATATTTCCGCAGGCTCTGCATTCACTTTGAACTGGAAGGTAACCGGAATAAACGGAAAGGCGCTCGCCAACTATCCGGTTACATTGCAAATGAACAAGGCCTACGGCGGAAGCAACGCGCACTTCACCGCCAACTGCGTTACCGCCGACGGTTCAAAACCCAACGACGATGGCGGTCGTCTTTACTCGCGAACCAATCCACAAGGTTTGGTGAGTTTTCAAATTACCAACCAGGATGCTGTCGGCGAAGACGCATCCACGCCAACTAACAAAATCGATACCAATTCAAAAATCGTCTACGGGCAGTTTGCGCTGCAGATCGGCAATCTTGGCGATAGCGACCAGGTGAACGAGTTGGTTGAGGTTCATGTGCTTGGCAAAGCTAGTTCGATTGCAGGTTCAACATGCACCGACTGGGTGGCCCCGGCTTCGCAATATGTGAAATCGGTGCCTGTCACCCCATCCAAGTTGCAGGTCACGAAACCGAACATTTCTGGTCATGATTTAGGTCAGCTGATTTGGTCAGATGAGTTCAACGCGAAGGCAGGTCAAGCGCCACAAAGTTCGGTCTGGACCAGTCGTGTTTGTGGCACATCGAATGCAAATGGTGGTGGCATCTATTGCAACGGAGATCAGTATTACCTGCCATCGGCAAATCGCACCGACGGCAAGGGAAATCTGGTCATCACCTCAACGCGCAGTGAGGGCGCACAAACCCTCGGTCAGGATTGCCAGGCCTCTAACTGCCCTTTCGCCACGGGCCGTTTTGACAGCCAGGGCAAGTTGGCGTTGCGGTATGGCTACCTCGAAGTTCGAGCACAGATGCCCCAGGGCGTGGGCCAAAACCCGGCATTCTGGCTACTTGGCGACAACATCACAAGGGTTGGCTGGCCGACCTCAGGCGAAATCGATGTGCTAGAACAACCGCTAATCGCGGTCACTCAGAACGCCGGTTCACTGCACTATTCGACTACCTTTGGCGGCTGCTGCGATAACCGCAGGTCATTTACAGTCACCAAAGCTGCAGCTGAATCACTCGCAAATAACTTCCACACCTACGCGATCAACTGGTCGCCAGGTTACATCGAGATCTATCTCGATGGCATCATGTACGGCTCGCTGTCGAAGGCGGACGCCGGAACGAAGTTCTGGCCTTTCGACTCACCCGCGTTTCTGATCTTCGATAACGCAACACCAGGGAACAAGTCGGCTATGACCTGGCAGCAGTCGCAGTTCTTGATTGACTACGTAAGGTTGTGGAAGTCAGACGGTCGAGGCTCGGCCTGGACACACTAGTGAACTAAGCAGATTCGCGAATGATGAGTTCGGTACTCAAGATTCTTGAATCTGGATGCTGACCATTGATGAGCTGCATCATCGATTCAGCCGCAGCGGCACCTAGCCCGGCAATATCTTGCTTCACGGTCGTCAACGGCGGTCTTGACGCCTGCGAAAGCAATGTGTCGTCGAAACCAACTACAGCAATGTCGTCAGGAACTCGCTTGCCGCGTTCTTCGATTGCTGCGATGGCCGCAAGTGCCATAGCGTCGTTGGCAGCAAAGACCCCATCGATGTCTGGATTGCTAGCGAGAAGTCGCAACATCAGAATCTTTGCGCTTTCGTACGACCAGTTTCCATAAGCAATCAGATTCTTGTCTACCTTGACGCCGTTCTCTTTGTGCGCCTGCTCGTATCCGCGAAGTCTGTGCAGACCCGCGCTCGCCTCAACGTCGCCGGTGATGGTTGCAATCTTCTTGCAGCCAATCTTGAACAAGTGGTTTGTGCCCATAAAGCCGCCGGCAACGTTATTCGTGTCGACAAAGTGAATGTTGTGAGCTTCTGCAGCTGGAGTGCCAATCACAACCACCGGCAGCCCCTTACTAGCCAATTTGCGAACCATCGCATCCTTGTGAACCTGAGCGAAAATGGCGCCATCGACCTCGTTGCTGTCTAGGTAGTGCGCTACGGCTCCGTCTTCGTCATCGAGCGGGGCAACCATGAGCAGGGTTTGCAGGCCGTTTTCCATGAGCACGCGGCTCACGCCAGAGGTGACCATGCCCCAGAAAGGGTCGGCCAGGGCCGAGATGTCATCGTCGATTACCACGGCAATGAGGCCGGTTCGGCCGGTCGAAAGAGCAACGGCGGCTCGGTTGGGGCGGTAGCCGATCTTCTTCGCGGCCTTGAGCACGGCAGAGACTCGGTCTGGATGAACCTTCGTGTCGCCATTCAGAACGCGTGAAACGGTGGCCTTCGATACCTGAGCCAACTCAGCGATCTCAGAGTAGGTAGAGCGCGTCACCTGTGAATCTGCCACTGGCATCCCCTTTCACGAATGAAACCGATTTCTCACACCTAACTTTAGTCGCGACAACAAGCGCGAATTAGTGCGACTTAGTGCTGGATGAGCTGCCCCACTCCGTCAATCGAATAGAACCTGACGTAATCGATATTCAGGTTTGCGGTCTTTAGTGCTGGATCAGTCGGGCCGCCTACAAAGTTGCCGCCCATGGCCAGGTTGAGAATCACGTAGAACTCGTGGTCGAAAACCCAAACGGCCGGAGAACTTGCACCGACATAGTCCCACTTGGTCACGCGCTGATACTGAACCCCGTCAACGAACCAAGTGATCGAATTCGGGGTCCAGTCAATGGCGTAGGTGTGCCACTGGGAGATATCGGTAGCGAGACTCTTGGTCGTGCCGATGTCTCCGTTCGGGCCATGAACCGTGCCCCAAAGGGTATTGCTCTCTGCGCCTTTCAGCTCCATGACATCGATCTCGCCACATCCTGGCCAAGGTCGACTGTCGATGTTGGCTCCTAGCAACCAAAACGCTGGCCAGACTCCTTGTCCTTGGCTGCTCTTAATTCGAGCCTCGAGTCGACCGTAAAGAAAACCGATCTTTTTGTAAGTGACCAACTTCGAGCTGATCCAATTACAGGTTCCGTAGTAACACTTGTGCGAGGATGCCCCATCGCGCGTTGCGTCAATTTTCAGGCTGCCATCGGTCGTCAGCGAAGACTGACTGCCCAGGTACCACTGCTCTTCGTTGTTTCCCCAGCCTGCGTTCTTGAAAGCTGTGCCATCGCCATCTTGGTAGGCCCAGTTTTGCGAGTTCACTCCGGCAGCCGCGCCGCCATTGAACTCGTCTGACCAAATCATCTGGTAGTTCTTCGATTGGTCATCAGGCACAAAATCTGCAGTTAGAGCCTTGGTCGAATCAAAGCCAGCTCCTTGTGCTGAAATCGCTACGCGCAACGACGAGTAAATGTCTTTCGCGACGAGCTTGAATGTCTTGCTCGTTGCCCCCTTAACTAAGGAGCCGTCACGGTACCACTGCAGTGTGACCTTGCTGTTGCTTGGGTAAACCTGCAGGCCGCTTAGCATAAGTGCCGACTTCGAAGAGTCGACAAAAGCGACCCCGACACCTTCCGAAATCGCGGTCTTGCCTATTATGACTTTGTTCGAGTATCGAGTGCTTAACTGACCAGAAACCATTGCCTGTTGCACAAGTTGAAGAGTTTTGTGATTCATGGCAGCGGTAACTGACAGCGCAAGCGACTTCGCCTTGCCTAAAGATTTTCCAGCGACAATCCATGAATAACTGACATCTGCTGCACTCGCCCACTGCGCCAGGGTCGCCTTGGCCGTTTGGCCGACCTTAACCGCATCTGTGATGTGTGGCGACTCAAGCACTAATGAGTCGGCAGAGCTTGGTGTGGCAGGAAGCGGAGTGATTGAAAACATCAGCACCGACACGAGAACGATCAAACGCTTCAACATTCAAAACCTAACCGAGTGGATCGAAACTTGAGTCAAAAGGCGACAGGCGCAGAGCACTCCGCCCTGCGCCTGTCTCCATGGAAAGGATTAACCTACTGAAACCGAAGTCTTGTAGGTCTTACCGCCAATCACGGCAGTGATTGACTTTGAACCTGGTGAAAGCGAAACCGAGTAGGTAAGCTTTCCGGCCGAGGACAGCTTCTTGGTTGCTTTTGCAACTCCGGTAACAGTTACTGAAGCACTGCTTCCGGCAGCACCGTTCAGAGTGATAACCACTGGGAACTTGCCGGTGCTGTCAGGGATTGGTGCTGCGGCAGCGACCACTCCGGCCGCAGGGTTTGCGAAGTGGAACTCGACTCGATCAGCCAAGTCCTTGGCACCGCTTAATTCAGGTAGCAATGCGCTAAACACAGCGCCCTTGCTTGGAGTGGCTGCGGTTGCACTTGAAGGGGCAGGCTCGCCCTTGGTGTCGGTGTTAGTCAAGTGGAACACAGCGTTTCCAAATGCGTCTGTCGTACCCGAGAGCAAGGCTCCATCTGCAGCACCGGCCTTGGTTGCAGTGGTGCCATCAGTGACCTTCGCGGTTGAGCCAGATCCCGCTACGTTTACGTGCAGCTTCACAGCCTGGTTCACAACCGGTGATCCCTTGTCATCTTTGAATGAGTAGGCAAGGTATGCGTCGCCGCCGGTCGGAACGTATACCTGGCGAACGCTGCTCGAACCTGCGTAACCCAGACCGCTCTTCGAGATTGAGTTCGAGTCGGTTAGTGCAGGTGCATTCAACTTGATCGTTGGCGCCGTGGTAGGCCCGTTCACGGTTGCGGTTGCAGGCTTGTAGTAGTGGAACTCGGTAATTACTGAGTGGTCTGGCTTCTCACCATAAACCTCAGGAAGTAGCTGACAATAGAGAGCATTCAAAGAGGTGCCTGGAATAGTGTCGTCGGTCCACTTCGCTGGTTGTGGCTCTCCCTCTGCTGGAGCGTTCAGGTTTACCAGGGTGAAAGAAACGTTGCCGAATGAGTCGGTCTTGCGAATCGGATCGGCCTGGTCGAGAGGTGCCTTGTCGACACCGTTGGTCTTGAGACCATCAACGCTAACGATTGCGGTCGAACCCGAGTAGCCCTTGCCCACGCGTAACTTTACGTTTGTGTTTACGAATGGGTTGCCGTTTTTGTCAACGACGTTGTAAGTCACTGTGATGGTCGAACCGGCTGGCGCCCAAGTCTTGGTGAAGGTCAACCCTTGGCCAAACCAGGTATTAGCAACCCAACCGTCTGCCATCTTTTGGTTGTCTGCCTTGAGACTGATCATGTCGTCAGTGATAACAGGTGAGACCAACTTGATGTAAGCCTCCCCGCTTGCGGGCGCGGCCTGGGCAGGGCTGCTCACAGCAACCACGCCACCTAGACCAAGGGCCAGTGCGAGCACGCTCGCAACTTTTCTGAAATTGAGTTTCATGTCGTTCCTGGTTCTCTCTTGTTTACCTAAGCAGCGGGCTTATCCCTTGACTGCGCCATCCATGACTCCGCTGACCAAACGGCGGCCAACGAAGATGAAAAGTAGTAGTAACGGTGCGGTGGCCATAAAGGCACCTCCCATGTTCAGTGCATAATCCAGCACATAGCTAGCCTGCAACTGGGTAACTGCAATCTGGGCCGTGTAGTTCTCTGGTGAAGACAGCACCAGACCGGGCCACAAGAAGTCGTTCCAGGTTGCCAAGAAGCTGAAGAGGCCAAGCACAAAGCCACTCTGACGAATAATCGGCAGAACTATGCTCCAGTAGACCCGAAGCACTCCAGCACCATCGATGCTGGCAGCCTCGAGCAGCTCATTTGGCACCTGTGCATCAATGATTTGGCGCATCCAGAAGACCCCGAACGCCGTTACAAGGGCTGGAACGATCAGCGCAAGCAGTGTGTTGTACCAACCCGCGATTGAAACCAACATGAACAAAGGGATGATTCCCAGCTGGCTAGGAAGCATCATTGTGGCGATCACGAACAAAGTCATGAAGCGACGACCGCGGAAATTTAGCTTGGCGAATGCGAAGCCAGCAAGAGCAGAGAAGAAAACTTGTGCAAAGGCGACCACTGTGCCCACCAAAGTGGTATTTAGCAGCGCTCGATTGAATGGCACAACTGAGTAAACATCGCTAACCACTTTGAAAAAGTTGCCGCCAGGGATCATCGTCGGTGGATTGTGAGAGATCGCATCCGAGCCGTTAGAAGCCACTACAAACATCCAATAGAACGGAAAGATTGAAGCCAGGGTAACCAAAGCAAGAATTACGTAACCTACGAACGACATGCGACGAGTCTTCGAAGACCGGCTCCAGCCGAGCTTGAATTTTTGAATCGATGCGGTGCTCAATTGTTGTCCTCTCCGGCGAGGCGTCGAGTGATGAAAAAGTTGATCACCGAAACAATGAGCACGATGAAGGTGATGAGAATTCCTACCGCGGCTGCATAACCCCACTGGTAACTTGCAAAAGCTTGCTCATACAAAAAGAGAGTCAGAGTAGAAAATTGGCGTGATGATCCACCAGAGAGGCCGCCACCTAAGGTGAGGGGTTCGGCAAAGACCTGAAGGCCGCCAATGGTGCCGACAATGAGCACGAATGTGATGGTGTTTCTAAGGCTGGGTAGCGTCACATAGATGAACTGCTTCCACGCATTTGCACCATCGAGAGCTGCAGATTCGTAAAGCTCCTCTGGAATAGCCAGCATCGAGGCTAAGAAAATTAGCGCGTTGTAACCCATCCAGCGCCATGTAATCATGGTCGCGATTTCTACGTGGCTAGCAAAACTGTTTTCGACAAAGTCAACTCGCTGGCCGCCGAAAAACTGAATCACGTTGTTGATGATTCCGAAGTCACGGCTGAAGAGCTGACCAAAGACGATTGCAATGGCGATCACCGAGGTGATGTTTGGAACCAGCAGCACGGTTCGCCAGAATGTTTTGCCCTTCAGGAACTTGTTGCGAAGAATCGCGGCCAGGCCAATCGAGCCCACTAGTTGAGGGAATGTGCTGAGCGCCCAAATCTCAAGCGTGTTGCGAAGCGCCAACCAAAAACGGTCATCGGCCAAGAGGTCTTGAAAGTTTTTGATTCCGATGAACTCGATTTTGCCGATTGGATCCCAGTTGAAGAAAGCGATGACTGTCGAGTAGATAATGGGCGCGAGACCAAAGATCAAGAACATCACAAAGAATGGAGCGATGAAGAGATAGCCCCACTTACCGTTGAGCGACTGAAGCCCACCCGGTGCCTTGGCCGGCTTCTGTTGCTTTGCACGCCACGGAGAGGGAGCCGACTTGCGTCGACCCCCTCGCGGCATGGTTCTTGATTCTTTGGTGATCGCCATGTGCCTTAGTTACCTGTCGTCACACACTTGTCTTGACTCAATGCCTTCATTGTGTTGGACCATGAGACATCGGATGTCTCCTTTTTAGCTTGAACACGACCGAGGCCTGCGCCGAATGCCATATCAATTGCGCGCTGACAGGTGCCCTCAAAGATCGGCTTCAATGTGAGCATTCCATCGCTGTAAATCTTGCCGACAGGTGCGTTGTTGAAGAACGGATCCTTGTAGTCGGCAACGTCAGACTTGCTATAGAGCGAAGGTGTGCTTGGGAATAGTCCGTACTTCTGGAACATCTGCAGCTGCTGCGCAGGTGCGAGGTACCAAGCCATGAAGTCGAAGGCCGCCTGCTTGTTGACAGCGCCTGCAGGAATGGTCAACTGAGTTCCACCTTGGTTTCCGCCACCACCAGGGATGGTCGCAATGTCCCACTTGCCCTTAGTACCCGGAGCCTGAGCCTTGATGTATTCAGTCATCCAAGCTGGCGCGAGGATTGCCGCAAACTTGCCGTTATTCATACCCACTGGCCAGTCGGCGGTGAACTGTGCAGTCTTGCTGCTGATTCCAGCGTTCATGGCTGCGATAGTCATGTCCCATGCTGTCTTGATGGCAGGGTTGGTCTTGTAAACCAGCTTGCCTGCGTCAGTGTTGTTGTTCTCGTAGTACTTTGCTGTTCCCTGATTCAACATTGCTGTGTAAATGCTGCCTGCGTCGTCGATAAACGAGAAGTTTGCCTTGCGTTGAGTTGGTGTGAGCTTGGTGATGTACTTTTTTCCAGTCTCAACAAACTTCGCCCAAGTTGGCCACAGCTTGCTTACGGCATCGCGCTGGTATGGAAGGCCGGCCTTCTTGAAGAGGTCTGAACGGTAGGCAACTTCGAGGCCACCAACATCGGTTGGAATACCAATGACCGAATCGTCATAACCAACGCCCTGAGCCCAACGCCATGGAAGGTAGTCCTTGGCCATGTCGGCCCCTGAGCGATTGGCCGCCACACCGGCACTGGCATTTGAAGTAGATGTTTGCATCTTGCGCAGGTCTTGGAAACACGTTGGGCTAGAGCGCCACTTACCCGAGTAGGCAACCTCGATAGCGACGATGTCAGGACCGCCCGCCTGGTGGGTTAGTTTGTATGAAGAGCACTGCGTGATCAACTTGGTGCCATTTACGTCATCCAGGTTGTATTTGGTGTAGTTGATGGTCACGTTTGGGTGCAGCGCCTGGTACTGCTTCACGAGGTCACGCTGAATCACGTCGCCGAACGACCAGACCGTGATGGCGACTGGGGCGTCTTCAGAGTGCGCAGGCGCAATGCCTACCGAAACGGCGCCTAGCGCCGCCAAAGCGAAGGCTGCAGACAATACGCGCGCCTTCTTGAAGATCTTCAACATTTAGTTCTCCTAGGTACCGGTTATGCGTGAAACCGATTTCACATACTAGAGTAAATACCTAGCGGTGGGCAGGTGCAACTTAAAGCCCGTAAATTAGCCGTTTCGTTATCAAAGCGTGACAAGTGTGATCAGGTTCACAAGTAAACTTTTCGTAACCGTGAAAGGCGTTTCATGAGTAAAAACCGCTCAATCCTTGCCCTTTTTGCAGGCGTAAGCATGTTTGCGCTGGTCTTCGGAGTCGCACCTTCTGGCGAAAGCCAAGCGGTAGCGGCAACATCAAAGCTCAAATTGCTCTGGTCACAAGAGTTCAATGACAAAGCGGGCACCGCGGCCAGCACGAAATACTTCAAGCACGACCTCGGCAACGGGTTCGGCTGGGGCAACGCCGAACTCGAGTACTACACCGATGGGGCCGCAAACATGGCAACCGACGGCAAGGGCAACATGGTGATCATGGCGAAGCGCATCCCTGATACCTCGGCCATTCTCAATAGTTGCGACAACTGCCAGTTCACCAGCGCAAAAGTGACCACGGCGGGCAAACTCGGCTTCAAATACGGTCGCATCGAGGCACGTATCAAGACTGCAGCCGGATCGGGCATGTGGCCAGCGTTCTGGATGCTTGGCTCCTCGCTAAACAGTGGCAACACCTGGCCAGACTGCGGTGAAATCGACATTCTAGAAGGCAAGGGGTCTGAACCGAACCGGGCCTACGGCACAGTTCATGGCCCAGGCTACTTCGGTGGCAACGGCACTCAGCGCGGCTCGGTCTACGACAACAACGCGGCACTCAGCGCGGGCTACCACACTTACGCGATTGAATGG
>JBJTNB010000104.1:0-2067 GCA_046073845.1 Micrococcales bacterium | reverse complement strand
CGGGCGATGTGATTCCTGAAATTCTTGGCCCGGTCATCGACCTTCGCGATGGCACCGAGCGTGATTTTGTGATGCCAACAAAATGCCCAGATTGCGGTGCGCCGCTTCGCCCTGAAAGCGAAGGCGATGTCGATCTGCGTTGCAGTAACCCGCGCAGTTGCCCTGCTCAACTTCGCGAGCGAATTGCGTACATCGGCTCGCGTGGAGTTCTCGACATCGAAGCGCTCGGCGAAGTAGCGGCCGACGCACTCACTCGCTCTGCAGAGCACCCCGCGATTCTGTCTAGCGAAGCTCAGATTTTTGAACTCACTCTCGAAAAATTGAACGACGACCTCTTCCGCAAAAAAGATGGCACGCCTTCCGAAACTGCAATCAAGTTGTTGCGCAACCTTGTAGAAGCAAAGTCACGCCCACTTTGGCGCATTCTCACTGCCCTTGGTATTCGTCATGTTGGGCCGGTAGCTGCTCGTTCACTTTGTGATTACTTCGGTTCGTTTGATGCAATCTTCAGTGCCGACGAAAAGCAACTAAGTGAAGTCGACGGCGTTGGCGAGACCTTGGCCCGCTCGATTATCGAGTGGCACAAAGAAGACTGGCATCGCGAAGTTATTGATGCGTGGCGAGCATCAGGTGTGCATTTGGCAATCGAAGGTCATGGCGGCCCGGGTTCAGCAGCCGCAGCAGGTGGCAAGTTCGCCGGTCTAACCATTGTTGCCACCGGATCTCTCAAAGCGTTCACCCGTGAGGGCATAGAAGAGGCGATCATCTCGAATGGTGGCAAGGCGGCATCCTCGGTGTCGAAAAAGACCTCGTTCGTGGTGGCCGGCGAAAACGCTGGCTCGAAACTAGCCAAGGCCGAAGAGCTCGGCATCGAGGTCATCAACGAAGAAGAGTTCAGTCGCCGCCTAAACGCCTAGGTTTTACCACTCGGCCACAGGCCTGAAATACCCTTGAAACAGGGCCTCGGGTAGACTTAGGGCAGAAACCATCCCTCGTTTGAGAGAGCCCAATGTCTGAAATTACCCCTGACCTGGTGCGTCATTTGGCCGGCCTGGCCCGCATCCTGGTGACCGACGAAGAGGTCGAGCACTTCGCCTCGCAGCTTTCGTTGATTGCCGACTCGGTTGCCACTGTTAGCAAGGCGATCGACGCCGACACCCCGGCCACCAGCCACCCGATTCCGATGGCGAACGTCTATCGCGAAGACGTGGTCAAGCCGTCGCTAACCCAGGAGCAGGCACTTTCGGGTGCCCCAGACGCCGCCGATGGCCGCTTCAAGGTCAACGCAATCTTGGATGAGGAGTAAGCCATGAGCGACCTAATCCGCAAAACCGCAGCCCAGCTGGCTGTTCTGCTCGCTTCGGGCGAAGTTTCATCTGTTGAGGTCACGAAGGCTCACCTCGACCGCAGTGCTGCCGTCGATGGCGCAGTTCACTCATACCTTTACCAAAACCCAGAGTCGGCGCTTGCTTCGGCTGCCGAGATTGACCGTCAGCGCGCAGCGGGCGAAAAGCTCGGTGTGCTTGCCGGTGTTCCAATCGCTGTCAAAGATAACCTGACCACCACCGATGCCCCGACCACTTCTGGTTCGAAAATTCTTGAAGGCTGGATTCCGCCTTACGACGCAACCGTGGTTTCGAAGTTGCGCGCAGCTGGTTTGCCAATTCTTGGTAAGACGAACCTCGACGAATTCGCAATGGGTTCGTCAACCGAGTTCAGCGCATACGGTCCTTCGCGTAACCCGTGGGACCTCGAGCGCATCCCAGGCGGTTCTGGCGGTGGATCGTCTTCGGTCGTTTCGTCGTTCCAGGCACCGCTGGCAATTGGTTCTGACACCGGAGGTTCGATTCGTTTTCCGGCTGCTGTCACCGGCACCGTCGGCACCAAGCCAACCTATGGCGCAGTTTCGCGTTACGGTTTGATCGCGCTTGCTTCATCGCTCGACCAGGTTGGCCCGGTTGCGCGTAACGTTCTCGACACCGCGATGTTGCAAGACGTCATCGCAGGTCACGATCCACACGACAGCACCGCCTGGGATGCGCTCGAGGTCCCACGGGTTACGCGAAG
>JBJTNB010000103.1:0-6333 GCA_046073845.1 Micrococcales bacterium | reverse complement strand
GCTCACCACCCGAAAGCACGCCAGCTAGCTTCTGCTGGTCTGGGCCCTTGAAACCGAAGGCCGCCACATAGGCACGAGCAGGAACTTCGGTCTGGCCGACCATCATGTAGTCGAGGCCATCTGAGACAACCGTTTGAACCTCGCGCTGACTCTCAAGCAGGGTGGCAATCTCTTGCTTCTCGACGAGCCGACAAACGACCTCGACGTCGAAACCCTGTCGAGCCTTGAGAACGCACTGCTCGAGTTCCCTGGTTGTGCCGTGGTGATCACGCACGACCGTTGGTTCCTCGACCGCGTGGCAACGCACATCCTTGCTTATGAAGGCACCGATGAAGACCCTTCGACCTGGTATTGGTTCGAAGGAAACTTCGAGGCTTACGAAGAAAACAAAATTGCGCGTCTCGGTCCTGAAGCTGCAAAGCCTCACCGCTCGACTTACCGCCGCTTGACTCGCGACTAGTCGTGAACTCGCAGTTTGTGCTGGTCGACGAGCAGTCTGCTCGCGACTTGCAGTCGTATCTAACGCGCGCAAAGCGCCTCGACCCTGAAGGTCTTGTCAAGATCAGCGCGTTTGGCAAATTGCTTGCAATGTATGTTGCTCCGATTTTTGCCGTCGGCCTAATGGATGAATCGCCAACCATCATCGGTCTTCGAACCAGCCAACTAGCCGAGGATGCCGAGATCGAAACGATGGTTCCAATTCAGGCGATTCTCGATCGACTGGCTCGTTTGTTCGACAGCGGTGCAACTGCGTTTGTCGTCGAGGTTCCGCCAAGTAGTCAACGCGCAGCATGGGCCGGGATCGCGGCACCGCGAAGTGGTTGGGTTGAAACCGACTCGATCAAAGAGCAAGAGTTGACCGAGATCGCACGAGCAGGAATCAAAGAGGCACAAGACACCTTGCCGACTTCTGTCGGTGGGCCGATTGCGGCGCGCATCCGCGGTGAGATTTGGGGCAGGGGTATTACGGCTCACACCCGAGTGCCGACCGGTGCCGCGTTCGTGCTTGCCGGTCTTGGTTTTATGACCGAGGGCGAGACCGTTTCGATTTACGAGACCGATCGTTGGGTTCGACTAAGCACAGACTTTGGTCACGTGTTAGCCCGTCAGGCATCGCGCGTTATCTAACGCAAATTACTCTTCGAGAGTGTTGAGCATCGCGGTAGCCGCGCGATCTAGATAGCCCCAAAGTTCGGCCTCTTGCAGCGGCGCCAACTCCAGCGAATCGACAGCGGTGCGCATGTGGGCCAGCCAGTGCTCACGTGCCTCAGGGTTCACCTTGAATGGCATGTGGCGCATGCGCAGGCGAGGGTGCCCGCGCAATTCGGTATAGGTGGTTGGCCCGCCCCAGTATTGCTCAAGAAACAGCTGCAGGCGTTCGGCCGCAGGGCCGAGGTCTTCTTCTGGATACATCGGGCGCAGAACCGGGTCGGTCGCGACGCCCTCGTAAAACTTGGCTACCAGGCGGCGAAAGGTCTCTTTGCCGCCGACTTGGTCATAGAAATTGCCAGCCAGATTTAGCGAACCATCGAGACCACGGATGCGAACTGTCTCTACGCGATCTTTGTCTTCGAACTGAGAGTCGTGTTGGTCAGACATTTACTTGTTTGGCTTGCCAATGAAAATCTGAGTGCTGGCAAGCGAAATCTTGGCACCGTCGAGCTTCGACTTGATGCGCTCTCGCAACTCGCGAGTGATCACATCGCGGTGCTCTGGGCCAACTTCTTGCACAAGGCGAATCACGATCTGGTCGCCGTCGATGTTTTCGATGCCCCAAACCTCTGGCTTGCCAATAACTTTCTTGGTGAACTTCGAATCTTTCGAAAGCTCGGTGGCTGCAAGCAAAATCAATTCGCGAGCCTTGTCGACCTTTGCGGTGTAAGCGATTGGCACGTCGAGAACGATGCGCGACCATCCTTGTGAATGATTGCCAACGCGAATGATTTCGCCATTGCGCACGTACCAAAGCACGCCGTGCACATCGCGAATCTGAGTTACGCGAAGTCCAACGTTTTCGATCGAACCTTTGACCTCGCCAAGGTCAACCGAGTCGCCAACGCCGAACTGATCTTCGAAAATGATGAACAAACCCGAAAGCAAATCTCGAACCAGCGACTGGGCACCAAAACCAAGAGCGGCACCCAAGATGCCCGCCGAGGCAACCATCGCACCGACGGCGATTCCGAGTTCACCAAGAATCGAACCAAGCGCGAACAGCACCAAGGTCCAGGTGATCAGATTGCTCAGCACCGATGCCAGGGTCTTCGCGCGCTGCAGCATGCGAGCCTTGGCAACCGGTGAGTGGGCCAGCTCTTCGGCGCTGTCGACCTTCGAAGACTTGCCGTTTTCAATCGTCTTGACGGTGCGCTTAACCAGAGCTAGCAGAATCGCTCGGATGAGAACAGCACCAAGCACAATCGCAATGATGCGAATCAAAGATTGCCACTGAGTGTAGAAGTCAACGAGCGTCTGCCAAGTCATGATTAGCCCTTCAGGTCGCGAGCCTGTGCCACGAGGGCACGTTCAACTGCAGCAAGGTTTTCAACCAGGATGCGGCGCAACGCTGGAATCTCTTTGATGGCCGGGCTAGCAATCGCGGCGCGAGTCTTGGCGACGAGTGCCTCGTTGGCTAGTGCGATTGGGTAGAGGTTGATCATCAGGTACTCGGCGATCTTGAAGGTGTGGCGCTTCCAGATTGCTACCGCGTTGTCGAAGTACTTGTCGACAAACGGGGTGAGCAGCGACGAGTCATGCACGCGACCAAATCCGAGGCTGGCCTGGTTGACCAGTGCGTTCGATAGCTCTTTGCTTTCGACCAGCAGATCCCATGCTGCATGCTTAGCAACGCTGTTCGGAATTGCGGCGCGTGCACCAGCGGCGGCCTTCTGACCATTCGCAGTGTTGTCGCGTTCAAGTTCGGCAGCGATCTCTGCGTCGCCTGCGCGGCCTGCAACAACTAACCCGGTTAGCAAGTCCCAACGCAAGTCGGCGTCGATCTCGAGGCCGTTTAGGGTCTCGGTTGCGTCGAGCAATCCGCGAAGCGCGGCGAGCTGCGGTTCGGTCGAGGCAAACTGCGGGAAGAACTTGATCAACTGAAGTTGCAAGTCACTTCCGGCCTTTGCTTCGCGAGCCAACTTGAGCAGACCGTCTCCGATCTCGACCAAAGCGGCCTTGCGGTTTGACTCGGCAACGTAAAGGTTTCCGGTGGTGATCAACTGGCGAAGCAAAGTGAGAATCGTGGTCGACTCGGTTTCGCTAGCGATGTTGTTCAGCACCAACTTGATGAACTCGCGTGGGTTGACTTCGCCATCGCGAGTTGCGTCCCAGGCGGCACCCCAAACGATGGTGCGAGCGAGCGAGTCGTCGAACTTCGAAAGGTTGTCTACGGCGGTGTTCCAGCTGCGCTCATCCATGCGGATTTTTGCGTAGGCGAGGTCATCGTCGTTCAGCAAGATTAGGTCAGGCTGCTCCATGCCAACGAAAGAAGGCACCTCGGTGCGGTCGCCATCAACATCAAGTTCTAGACGGTGAACTCGCTTGAGCGCGCCATCAACCAAGTTGAAGAAACCAATAGCCATGCGGTGCGGGCGAATGGTCGGGTGCTCGGCGATGGCGGTCTGAGTGACAGCGAACGAAGCGAACTTTCCGTCTTCAACGGTGAACTCAGAGCGCAGGGTGTTCACACCAGCAGTCTCGAGCCAGTTCTTTGCCCAGCTCTTAAGGTCGCGACCGCTCTGCTCTTCGAGTTCGCGAAGCAAGTCAACAAGTTCGGTGTTTTGGTAAGCGTGCTTCTTGAAATAAGCACCAACGCCGGCCATGAACTGCTCTTGGCCAACCCAGGCAACCAGCTGCTTCAAGACCGAAGCACCCTTTGCGTAGGTGATGCCATCGAAGTTCACCTGAACGTCTTCGAGGTCGTTGATCTCGGCGACGATTGGGTGAGTAGATGGCAACTGGTCTTGGCGGTATGCCCATGACTTCTCAAGGGCTGCGAAGGTTGTCCAGGCGCCGTGCCACTCGGTGGCTTCGGCGGTAGCCAAGGTCGATGCGTATTCGGCGAATGACTCGTTGAGCCATAGGTCGTTCCACCAGCGCATGGTTACGAGGTCGCCGAACCACATGTGGGCTAGTTCGTGCAAAATCGTGACAACGCGGCGTTCACGAGTTGCATCGGCAACCTTTGAACGGAACACGTAAGTCTCGGTGAAGGTAACGGCACCGGCGTTCTCCATCGCACCCGCGTTGAACTCAGGCACAAACAACTGGTCGTACTTGTCGAATGGGTATGGCACGTCGAACTGCTTCTCGTAGAATTCGAAGCCTTCGCGGGTCTTATCGAAGATGTAGTCGGCATCCATGAATGGGGCCAACGATGCTCGGCAGAACACGCCAAGCGGAATGACCTTACCGTTTGCCGAAGTCAGCTGCGAGCGCGACTCGGTGTAAGGGCCGGCAATAAGCGCGGTGATATAAGAAGAGATCACCGGGGTTGGCTCAAAGTGCCAGATTGCCTTGCCTTCTCCTGCGTGCTGCGGGGTTGGAGCCGGCTGGTTTGAAACAACCTTCCAACGGTCTGGCGCGGTCACAATGAAAGTGAAGCGCGCCTTGAGATCCGGCTGCTCGAACACAGCAAACATGCGGCGCGAGTCAGGTACCTCGAACTGTGAGTAGAGGTAGACCTCGTTGTCGACTGGGTCGACAAAGCGGTGCAGTCCTTCACCGGTGTTCATGTAAAGGGCGTCTGCGTCGACGACCAATTCGTTTTCGCTCTGAAGGTTAGGTAGCTCGATGCGAACGCCATCCGCGTGCTTTGAAACATCGAGCGGCTCGCCATTGAGGGTAATGCTGTGCACCTTGTCGGTGATGGCGTCAATGAAGGTCGAAGCGCCAGGCTCGTTGCAAGCGAACGTTACGGTCGTCTTCGAGCCGAAAGTTCGTTCGCTAGTGGTTAGGTCGAGCTCTACCTCATAGCCGTGAACCTTGATGATTCGGGCGCGGTCTTGGGCTTCGAGGCGGGTTAAGTTTTCTCCAGGCACTGGGATGCTCCTTCTGTGCAATCGTGAATTAGCCTAATAGGCATGCGATTTCGTCCAACTCCGTTAACTGAAGCGGCCGGCACTATGGCTGTTCAGGTTCTAATGACCCTGATCAGCTACCTGATCATGACCGGAAGTGTGAACCAGGCCTTTAGCATGGTCTACAGCGTTGGCCTTATCTACATGTTGCCGATGTTCACGCTTTGGGCAGTTGTGGGTCTGCTAATTCGCCGTCTAAGCCGACGATTCCGAATGCTGGTCAACCTTGCAATCAGCACCAGCGTTATTGCGGGCATCACTCTTTACTTTGCGGCAGCCGAGGGTTCATCGGCTTCGCCTGTTGCCATGGCTACCTTCTACTACCTAGCCGGATTACTTTGGCTTTCGAGCATCACTGGTGGTCTGGTGACCTATCTTTATCTTGTTGCTCCACCTCGACCAAAGAAGAAGTAACCAAATGCGCATTCACATCGCCACCGATCACGCAGGTCTCGACCTCAGTCACTTCTTGATTGAGCAGCTTCGTGGCGATGGGCACGAGGTTTTCGATCACGGCCCACAGAGCTACGACCCGCTAGATGACTACCCAAGTTTTTGCATCAATGCCGCCCTGGCGGTAATTCGCGACGAGCAGGCACAAATTCCTGCGCTCGGCATCGTGCTCGGCGGTTCGGGTAACGGCGAGCAGATTGCGGCTAACAAGGTCGAAGGTATTCGTGCCGCACTGGCCTGGAACGAGGCGACCGCAAAGTTGGCACGCGAACACAACAACGCCAACGTGATTGCCGTAGGCGCTCGCCAACACTCACTCGAAGAAGTTTTGCAGTTGGTTCGTTGGTTTATCGCCGAGCCGTTTAGCAACGATGAGCGTCACGTTCGTCGCATTGGCAAAATTGCCGCATACGAACAAACCGGCGAGATTCTCTAGCGAATGCCCGAGGGGCACACCGTTCATCGAACGGCAAACGATTTCAACAAGTTGTTTGCCGGTCACAAACTCACTATCGATTCGCCGCAGGGCCGATTCACCGCGGATGCGAAGCTGCTGAGTAACAAAACTCTGAAGCGCGCGCGAGCGATCGGTAAACAACTTTTTCTTGAATTTGACGATGACCTGACACTGCGCATTCACCTTGGCATTTACGGCAAGTGACATTATTTCCTTGTTTATAACTTTGATGAAATTTATCTTAAATTGATGCTTTTAATTTTTATATTTAATCAACGAATTTCTTATAAAATTTAGGCTGAGTACCTTAAAAAAAGTAATCTATAATACTTTAATATTGCATTAAAT
>JBJTNB010000102.1:0-13829 GCA_046073845.1 Micrococcales bacterium | reverse complement strand
ACTGGGCCGACGTTGAAGGGCAGCTCACAGAGGGTGGCACTTGGGGCAGGCCATCGGTGGCTGCCGCGTTGGTTGCTCGCGGACACTTCGGTCACACCGATCAAGTTTTCGAAACGCTTTGGGCACCAGGCGAGAGTCGCTATTACGTTCCGAACGAGCACGTGCCCGAAACCTTCGACGCCATCGAACTTATTCGTCAGGCAGGGGGTGTGCCGATCATTGCTCACCCGATGGCTCGCGGCAAAGGCCCAAAGCCAGGCGCTGAGATGCCTCGCGCACACTTCATCGAAATGATTGAGGCAGGGTTGGCTGGTTTCGAGGTTTATCACCGCGATGTACCAGAGCATGCCCGTGAGTGGCTAATCGACTTAGCGGGCGAGTTCGATCTGATTCTTACCGGCTCGAGCGACTATCACGGCGATCGTAAGCACAACGTGCTTGGCGAAAACACCACCTCGCGCGAAATGCTCGATCGCATTCTTGAGCAGGGCACAGGCACGAAGGCCTTTATCTAGTTACTCGGCGGCGCGGTTAGTGCGACGACGCTCGCGGTTTTGCCGCGCTGGGCGTGGGTGCTCACCAGCAGGCTTCTGCTTGTCGTGCTGTTCGCGAGGCTTTCCCGAACCGCGGTTGCCACCAGGGCGTCCTCCGCGCGAGTTGCCACCACGGGCATCCGTGCTTTCGGTCTTTGGCTTTGGCTTCGAACCAGGAATGCGACCCTTGGTGCCAGCAGGAATGTTGAGGTCGGTGAACAACCAAGCCGACGACGAGTAGGTCTCGATCGGGTCTGGAGTGTTCAACTGCAGCGCATCGTTGATGTGCTTCCAACGAGCCATGTCTTCCCAGTCGATGAAGGTCACGGCGATGCCGGTGCGACCAGCGCGACCGGTACGACCGACACGGTGAAGAAGCGCCTTCTCGTCTTCAGGAACGGTGTAGTTAATCACGTGAGTAACGTCGTCAACGTCGATGCCTCGAGCTGCAACTTCGGTCGCAACCAAAATGTCTTTCTTGCCAGAACGGAAAGCGGCCATCGACTTTTCGCGAGCCTCTTGCGACATGTCACCGTGAAGCGCAGTCGCGTTGAATCCGCGGTCTGCCATTTCTTCGGCGACCTTCGAAGCCTGACGCTTGGTGCGGCAGAAAATTACGGTCTTACCGCGACCCTCAGCCTGAAGGATTCGGCCGACAACTTCATCCTTGTCGAGTGAGTGCGCACGGTAGAAGAACTGCTTGATGTCTGCCTTGGTGTGACCCTCGTCAGGTTCATTTGCACGGATGTGCACTGGCTTGTTCTGGTACTTACGTGCCATCGATACGATCGCGCCAGGCATGGTTGCACTGAACAACATGGTCTGACGGTCTTGCGGTGTGTAAGCGAAAAGTTTTTCAACGTCAGGCAAGAAGCCGAGGTCGAGCATTTCGTCGGCCTCGTCGAGAACCATGAAACGGATCTTGCTCAAATCGAGCATCTTCTGCTTGCTGAGGTCGATCAAGCGACCAGGGGTTCCAACAATGATCTGCGCGCCGGCTTCGATCTCGGCAACCTGACCCTCGTATGACTTTCCGCCATAGATGGCAACAACGGTGGTCTCGCGATTCGAGGTGGCGAGCTTGAGGTCGTCAGCCACCTGGATGCAAAGCTCGCGAGTCGGAACCACAACGAGTGCCTGAGCACCCTTTTCTGGGTTCTGGCCGAGGCTCTGAATCAGCGGAAGGCCGAAGCCGAAGGTCTTACCGGTACCGGTCTTGGCCTGGCCGATTACATCCTGGCCGGTTAGAGCAACCGGGATGGCCTGCTCTTGAATAGGGAACGGCTCAGTGATGCCCTTGGATTGCAGGGCGTCGGCGATGTCTTGGTCGATTCCAAGGTCGCGAAAAGTCAAAAGGACTCCTAAATAGAGGAATAACAAAGCGGGGAAGGCCCCAGCTGTCTTGGCCAAAAGCGCGATGCGCGAGATTTGCGGCCTGAACCAGTCTAGCCGTGACGGCTTTTGGAGCGAAGGGTATTCTTGAGACCATGTTCGACTGGCTCAAGCGCCTGTTTCCGAAAGCGGCAAGCAGATTCGCACTTCCTCCTCGCGAGGAGCGCGCCGCCCGCAACACCTCGAAGTTGAACCTCAAGCCATACGCGCCAGATGCCAAGAGTTTTCTCGGTCAGTTGACCTATCTTCAGCTTTCGCAGTTCGAGATCTTGACTAACGAACTCAAGTTCGCACCAACTACCTCTTACAAGGCTCAACTCTCAGAGGCTGCCGCCAAGAGCTTTGAGCAGTACCGGGCGCTGGCTAAACAATTGTCGGCACTAGGTGTCGACCCTACCGATGCGATGGATCCGTTTGTTGAGCGAATCACAACTTTGCAGTCGCGCCTTAGTGGCAACGATTGGTACGAAACCATCATCAAGATCTATTTGGTGCACGGATTGCTCAACGATTTCTATCGTCGGCTTGCCGTCGGGCTTTCGGCCGACTTGCGTGCTGCTGTTGAAAAGGCCCTGGCCGACAAGACCTTTGAGAAGTATGCGGTCAAGGTTTTGACCGAGTCGATGAAAGACAACTCGCAGTTGGCTTCGCGTCTTGCTCTTTGGGGCCGTCGCCTAATGGGCGATGTGCTGCTCGAACTGCGTGCGACTTTCGATAATCGCAAGCTTGCCGGCGTCACAAAGGGCACGAAGTTGACTCTCGAGCAGGAGCGCGAAGTGAACCTGGCGGCCTACTCGAAGGTTGAGCCGCTGATTAGCGAATTGATTGCCGCCCACTCATTGCGCATGGATGCGCTTGGGCTAACGGCCTAAAACCGCGCTCGCGGTATTCGTTTTACTTTGAGCTACGCAGGCGTGCGAGCTGGTTGGTGCCAACCCACCCTGCAAGCGGCATCGCCAACATGACGATGATCCAGAGCAGTGCGTTCTTGTCGTTGAGGCCAGTCCAAATAAGACCCGCCCATAGAACGCCACCGACTACTGCGGCGAATCCTGCAGGAACGAGAATGCCGTAACGCTCATCTTTGAGACCAACGTATGGCGAAACCAAACCCAAAAGGGCCGCGTAGAAAACTAGGAATGCGATGTCCATTAGGCGATGAATCCAACCCGGCGCGATTCTTCAGCGCCAATCTCAACGTAGGCGAGTGAGTCAGTCGGTACTACGAACTTGCGACCCTTGTTGTCGCTAAGGGTTAGCACCTTGGTCGAACCGGTTAGGGCCGAAGCGACCGCCTGCTCGATTTCGCTTGCTGCCTGCGCCGACTCGAAAGTGAGTTCGCGAGCAGTCTCGCGGATGCCAATTCGTACTTCCATAAAGCTTTCGCCTTTCTTTCTCACCTAGATTACAAGGATGCTCAGACAACGAGCCTCACGTTTCGCTGCTGGCTGAGCATCCGTGCTTTTGGCAGAAATGTCGGAGGCGGGGTTTAGTGTGGGCAAATGAGCAAATCGGGGAAGAAAAAAGAACCTGCATACCTTGACCCAAATGCGGTCAAGGCGGTGTTTCGCCCGCACGGGCTTACCGACAACATGCTCGAGGTGCAGCTTTCGGTTGGGCAGCGGGCCGTTCAGGCGCTGGGTTTCGGCGACTTCGCTCGTGTAATTGGTTCGCCTCAGTCGGGCAAGACCACAGCGCTCAAAGCGCTATTCCTAGAGCTTGCCAAGCAAGACGGCCCAGATTCGATCATGGTTTTTGCCGGCAACCGAACTTCGGCGGCGACTTTGCGCGACGAGTTGGCCCTGGCTTTTCAAGGTGCCAGTTCGGGCCCGATGGCTCGCACTATTCCTTCGTTAGCTTTCGCGATTCTTCGCGAACACGCGCTTCAGAACAAGACCAAACTCCCCGAACTGATTACTGGTTCAGAGCAAGATGCAATCATCGAAGACATCCTCAGTGAAGTTGCCGATGGCGCGTTGGTGACTCCTGCATTTCCGAAGGGGCTGACCAAGCAGTCGCTTCGCCTTCGAGGTGTTCGTGCCGAGATTCGCGAACTAATTTCTGTCGCAATTGAACACGACATTTCGGCCGAGGGGCTTGCGGCGCTTGCGGCAAAGCACGGCGAAGAGGTATGGGCCTGGGGCGCTTCGATTTACGATGTCTACCTTCGCGAACTCGCAGAGAAATACAACTTGCATCGCTTCGACCCGACTTCGCTTGTGGTCGAGGCAACTCGCTTAATCACAGACGGTAAAGCTGACTCGCTTTTGGCCGAAATACGAATCGTGCTGGTCGACGATGCACAAGAACTCACCCCCGCAACTACAAACTTCCTGCGTGCACTTTGTGCCCGCGGCGCTTCTGCCGTTCTATTCGGCGACCCCGATGTGGCCACCCTCGGGTTCCGCTCTGGCGACCCAGAGGCCATGACCAGACTCGTGGTCGAGTTCGCAGCGATGGCGAAGGTCGAGCCGAAGTTGATCGCAATCGAGGCCAGGGCTGGCGCGCATTCAGACGGCATTGCCGCAGCGCTCAGCAAAGTAACTGAGCGCATCGGTGCGGCGCTTGCCGGCACTCAACGCGCGCCGATCAGCGTAACTGAAGGGGTTGCGGGCATCGAGGCCGCGGCTTTCGCCCTTCGCGGCGACGAACACGCGTGGCTCGCTCGCCGCCTGCGCGACGAGCACTTGAACCAGGGTGTGGCCTGGCGCGACATGGCTGTTGTCGCACGCTCGGCCGACGAACTCGTAGAACTAGAGGCTGCTCTGGCGGCCGAATCGGTGCCGATTCGGCTTCTCGGTGCAAAGGCTGCGCTCAAAGACCAGTTTGCTTCAGCTTCGTTGTTGCACCTGATCGAGGCCGTGCTCAGCGATTCAGAAATCGAATACCCAAAGGCTGTTTAACTTCTCGAGTCACCTGTTGGTGACTTCGACACCATCTCACTTCGCCGACTTCGCCGTGCACTTCGTCTAGTTGAGGTCGAAGCCGGTGGCAGCCGAAACTCGCATGAACTTATCTGTGCGATGTTTGTCGATCGCGAATGGTTGAACGAGCTCGACATTCCGATCATCAAAAAAGCAGCAAAGTTCATCACGCTGTTCTTCGACATGCGTGAGCTTGCGGCCAAGCCTGAAACCACGATTCAAGATTTGCTTTGGGCGGCGTTTCAACGCAGTCAAATGAAAAAGGTTTGGCCCCACCAGGCCATGGTTGTAGAAGAAGTCGGTTTGCAAACTGCTCGCAACCTCGATGCAGTGGTTGCACTGTTCGGTGCTGCGGCTCGCTATGTCGAACGCAACCCGAAGGGCGAAGCCATCGAGTTTGTTCGTCAGCAACTGGCTCTGCGTTTACCTGAAGACTCAATTGGTGTTGGTGCCAATCTCGAGCACCGTGTTTCTCTGGTAACGCCATCCGGGTTGATCGGTCGTCACTATCGCGTACTTGCGATTGCACACTTGCAAGAGGGCATTTGGCCAAACCTTCGCCCTCGGTCATCGTTACTCAAAGCCACCGCACTCGACGAACTCGTTCGCACTAATGCCGACAAGGTCGAAGCGCGTCAGAGTCAAAATGAAATGCCAGGAGAGCTACGCATGTTGGCAAAGGCAATCGGCGCAACGGGTGAGCGCCTTTACCTATCTGCCATCGCAACAGAAGAAGAGCAACCGAGTCAGTTCTTTGAGTTGGTGGCACAGCACGTGCCTGAGGCCAGCGAACTCACCGAAACCCCGCTCACCATGCGTGCCATGGCTGGGCGTTTGCGCAAAGAACTTGTTCGCGAGGGCGACCCGGTGCGCCGTCAGGTGATTGCCGCTCAACTCGTTCGCCTGGCTGCAGCCGGAGCACCTGGTGCCGACCCGGCCCAATGGTGGGGTTTGGCCAAGCCGACCACCGATGAGCCGCTGGCTGAGCTTGGTCTTGGCAATAAAGACTCAAACGCCTTGGTCATCAAGCCAAGTGAACTCGAGAGCTTCGCCCGATGCCCTTTGCACTGGTTCATCGAAGCTCATGGTGGCAGCAGCTACAGTTTCAAGACTCGCGTTGGCGACCTCATGCACGAGATTCTTGAGCTACCTGGCGCGCCAGATCGCGACCGATACTTCGAGGTCGTTGAGTCGAAGTGGCCAGAACTTGAGTTCGACTCGAACTGGCAAGAACGTCACGAGCGCGAGCGTGTGACCCTGATGGTAAATCGTCTTTACAACTACCTGAATCAATACGAGGCCGATGGTAACCAAAAGGTCTACGCAGAAGAGTCGTTCGAGTTCGAGATTGGTGGCGCTCACGTGAAAGGGCGTGCCGACCGAATCGAAGTTTTGAAAGATGGATCGCTGCGCGTGGCAGATCTCAAGACATCCAAGTATTCGGTGAAGGTAAAAGACGTGCCTAATCACCAACAGCTCGGCGCCTATCAGTTGGCTGTGCTCAACAACGCTTTTCCGAAAATTGCAGAGGCAATCAGCGAGCCAATTCTTGAAGGCGCACAGTTGATCGAAATTGGCGCGAAAGACCCTGTCGGCGACCCGCTGCTCGAACAAGCCGATTTGAAACCACAAGCATCGTTACAAGTCGACCTGACAGCACGTGAACAAATGGTTGGTGAAATTACCGAGGCCATTCAGGGCATGTTGATGCAACAGGGGTTCTTGGTTGCAAAGGCGGGCGAGCACTGCCGCAGCGATTATTCGTTCGGATCGTGCGAGATTCACTTGATTGAGCAGGTTACCTATGGAGATTAAGTTCACCGCACTTCAAATCGCTGAAGCGCTCGAGTTGGGCTACCAGCCAAACGAGCAGCAGATCAAGGCCATCGAGGCCCCGCACGATTGTCCATCTTTGGTCGTGGCCGGCGCTGGCAGTGGTAAGACCGACCTCATGTCGCTTCGCGTGCCTTACCTTGTGGCTAACGGCATTGCGTTGCCCGAACAAATTCTCGGCCTTACCTTTACCCGTAAGGCTGCGGCGCAGCTGGCCAACCGCATCAACAAGAACCTTCGCGCTCTCGCTAAGAGCAAGGCGGTGCCTGGCGTTTGGCCAGAAGGGCTCGGCCACGAGTTCACCCCACCGACCATCAGCACCTACAACTCATACGCCACCTCGCTGTTTCGCGACTTCGGTTTGCAGCTCGGCTACGACGCCGATGCTATCCAGCTAACCGAGGCCACAGCATTTCAATTGGCGCGAGAGCTAATCCTTTCTCGTGGCGAAGAACTAGACCCGCGACTGCTCGAAAATGCATTCAGCGTCAACACGCTCGTTGACTACGTGTTAAAAATGGCCGCCGAATTGAATGAGCACGGCAAAACTGGTGCTCAGGTAGATAAGCAGATCGACTCGGTAATCGAATCTCTCAAGGCGATTCCGGCTAAGGCTGGCGGCGACCCGAGCGTTGGCCGAAATGGTTACATGGCCAAATTCGAAATCGATTTCGAGCAGAAGAAAATTATTGCGACCCTTGCCCAGGCGTTCATCGACGAAAAGAAGAAGTTAAGTCGAATCGACTTCAGCGATCAGGTTGCCCTCGCACTTGAAGCGGTCGAAAACCTGCAAGGTCAAGTACAGGCTCGCGAACAAGAGCGCTTCACGCAGGTGCTGCTCGATGAATACCAAGACACCTCGGTATTGCAAACAAAGTTGCTCTCGTCATTGTTCAATGGCAAGTCGGTCATGGCTGTTGGCGACCCACACCAATCGATCTACGCATGGCGTGGGGCATCCGAGGCCAACCTTGCAGAGTTCCGCAAAGATTTCGGTGGCGATAAGCGCGACCCGTTCCAGCTTTCAACCTCGTGGCGAAACCCGCAGCAGATTCTCGATGTTGCCAACGAGATTGCCCGCCCGCTCGATGTTCCTGCCAGTTACTTGTCGCCAGAGCAGGCCGCCCTGGTCAAGTCGGTCGCTCGCGAAGACCTTGAGGTTCAGCCGAGCAAGCCAGAAGGCTCGGTTCAAACCGAATGGTTCGAAACCCTGCAAGAGGAGGCCGATGGCATCGCTGGTTGGTTTGCCGAGCGCATGGCCAAACCAATCAAGGGCGAGGCACCAAAGGGCGCACTGTTGCTTGCCAAGAAGAAGCACATTCCGGTTTATCAAAAGGCCATGACGGCAATTGGGCTCAACGTTCAAGTGGTTGGCCTTGGGGCTTTGTTGACCTTGCCCGAGATCACCGACATTCGGTGTGCTTTGAAGGTAATTAGCAGTGCCGATGCCGGCAGCGAACTTATTCGACTTCTGATGGGCGCACGCTTCGGTATCGGTGCAAAAGACATCGACGAGCTGCACAAATACGCCACTCGTCTAGTCAAAGGTGAGAACGATCGCCGCGACGTCGAAGGAAAGCTCGACGAATCTCAAGAATCTATCGTCGATGCACTCGATCACTTTTATCGGCGCAATCCAGACGGCACAACGGTCGACATCGGCAAGATGGAACACGTTGGCACACCTCTGATGTCACCCGCTGGTCGAAAGCGCATGCACGAGTCTGCAAAGCTGTTTGCCAATTTGCGCAAGCGAATTGGTTTGCCGCTACCTGAGCTAGTGCGAACCATCGTCGCCGAATTGTGGCTCGATGTTGAACTTCTGGCCAAGCCGCTTCGAACCAACCCACTACTAAACATCAACGAGTTCGTGAACGTTGTCACCTCGTATGCCGCTAATGCCGAAGATGCCAAGGTCTCTGACTTGCTCGAGTATCTCGACTACGCCGACGACAAAGAACGACTTGATGCTGCACCACCTGTCGCTAAACCAGGCACGATCCAGATCATGACCATTCACGCATCGAAGGGGCTCGAGTGGCACCACGTGGCAGTTGCCAGCTTCAACAGCGGTGATCTTCCGAAGAATTCCAAAGACGCCACCGGCTGGGTGAACAACCGCACATTGCCCTATTCGATGCGAGGCGATGCCGCTTCATTGCCACTCCTTGACGTCGATGCCTACCCAACTCAGACAGACTTCAACAAAGCCGTAACGCGATTCAAAAACGAAGTCAAAGAGATGCAGGGGCAAGAACAGCGCCGACTTGCCTACGTGGCCGTAACCCGACCGATGGTCGATTTGCTGGTAACTGGTTCGTATTGGCAGCCAGGCGCAACCAGCGCCGCGGCCCGCTCGCCTTACCTCGACGAAGTCGCGCTTGCCGGCGTTGAGCCGTTCGCCAGCTACCAGATGCCGCTGCAGCTCAATGCCGACAACCCAGACGACAAAGAGAGCCTGACCGAACAGTGGCCAAAGCCGATTTTCAAAGAAGGTCAGCGCGAGGCGATCATTCGGGCTGCGACCGATTATCGAGCCCAAAAGCCCGGCGAGGCACCCGACGCGCAAGACAAAGACCTGCAAGACCTGATTAAGCAGGTCGACATCCTGGTAAAAGAAGATGCTGAACGAAAGCGTTCGGTGCTTGCGGTCGATTTTCCGGTGCGCATCCCTGCCTCGAATTTCAAGGCCTTCTTGGGTGAGCTCGAATACGTTGCTGGGGCATACCTGCGACCAGTTCCAAGCGAGCCGTACAGTGCCTCGCGACTTGGCAACCTATTCCACGGATGGGTCGAGCGCACCAATTCACCAATTCGCAGCAGCGACGCCGAGGCCGAGCTCTACGAACTCGAAGACGAAGACGACTACTACGAAGTTGAGCACCTGCAGAAAAACTTCGAGGCCTCTCGCTTTAAAGCCATGCAGCCGCTGGCGCTCGAGCAAGAGATTCAGGTCACCATTGGCGGTAACACGTTCATCTGCAAGATGGATGCGGTCTATCAAGATGGAGATGGCATCGAAATCGTTGACTGGAAAACCAACAAACCACCAAAGCCTGGTTCAGAAGACGAGCGCAAACGTTCGCTTCAGCTCTCGCTATACCGATTCGCATATTCGGCATTCACCGGAATTCCACTCGAGAAGATCAAGGCAACGTTCTTCTTCGTGGGTGAAGGTGTCACTCTCACGCCGAGCAAGTTGTTTAGTCGCGAAGAGATTCTCGCTGAATGGCAGGCGGTTCTTGATCGAGTTTCCGACTGGCAGAACGAATTACAAAAGTTGAACGAAAAGAAAGCCGACTAGCTACGGGCGATCGATCGGTGCGGTCGAGTCGTCGTCGTAGTTATCGCCACCGGTGAAATACATCTGGTCGGTGTCGGTGCTCACGGTTTCGGTAGCAGAAGGTGCAAAAGCTGTCGGCTGCTCTTCGGTCAAGAACGACGGAACAGCCGAGTCGCTAATGATCGGCATGCTGCCGGTGGTGCGTTCGGTGAAGTCGATCACGTCTGCGACCGGGGTGAGCAGGGCCTGGGCCTGGGCGTCAGTTAGTGGCGCAAGTAGGCCATCCTGGGCTTGTTCGGCGAGCCCGTTCAGGGTGAACAGCGCGGCGTCAACGGCGTTCTCGTCGCGCATGGTCACACCGTGCAACAAGTACTGAAGGTGAGCGAACTCGGCATAGAAAACCGCGCGTTGAGCGATGCGGGTGTCGCCGGTGTTGCGGGCTAGCTGATAGTTGAACACGACCGCATCTAGAAGCTCATGGTCGACGTCTGGCACGAGCCAGCTGAGGTCCATCGCTGGGTCGTTGAGCTCAAGGCGATACCAGTCGACAATGCCAGAGACTTCGCCAGAGGTTTCAAAAATGTTCAGGCCCGATAGTTCGCCATGGATGACAGATGGCTGGTAACGCCAGAGCGTCGAGTCTTCGAGTGCGGCCTCCCAGCGAGAAAGCAGGATTGCAGGAACTTTGCCGGTCTGGGCCGCACGGTCAAGCTCGGCAACGCGAAGGCGAAGATTCTCGGCAACGCTGTAGGCACTAAAGCCGCCGGCCACAACCACATCTGGGTTGACCGAGTGAATGGCAGCCAGAGCGGCAGCGATGCTGTGGGCAAGCGTGCCGTTAGCCGCGACACGGGTTGAGTCGATCTGGTTTCCGTATACGAGTTTGAAAACTACAACTCTTTCGCCCAAGTTGCTGCGAGTCTCGCCAAGGGCAACTGGGATTTCAAACGGAAGCTTGTGAGCCAGGCCACCGAGGGTGCGAAGCACGCGCATCTCGACTTCGAGGTCTGTGCCAGCCGATGGGCTGGTCGGAATGCGGGCGATGTAGTGAGCGCCTTGGTCGTCGGTCAGAATGGCCGAGTCGTAGCGCCCCTCACCATCGTTGCTATGCCCAGCGGCATGCACGATCTTTAAATTGCGAACGGCGTCTGCGGCTAGCGCGGCTAAAATTAGGGGAGATTTGCCCATGCCACAAGGCTAGACAACAATCAGCAGTTAGCAGTTCTGCCACGCACGGAAGGGGCGCTATGCAAACGCCAATAAATCTTCCGCTGGCCAGGGCGGCAATCGATCGAAACTCTGAAATTCGCTCTGATGCAACTCAAATCTCAGCTTTGGTTAGTTCGCCAGAGGCCTGCGCACTGTTGCTCTCGGCAGACATGGTTCTAGCCGATTCGCAGAGTGCTGGCCTACGCCTGGTCAGGGTGCAGGGGCTCACCGATGTCGACCTGGGCACTCCGCTAGCTTTCCTTGGCAAGACTTTGAGCGCCGAGGCTGGAGTAGCCGAGGGTAGCCCCGTGTTCCTATTCGACCTGACCGATGCTCAGCGCAGCCGGCTGGAAAAGACCAAGCACGCCGAATCAAGCGACTGGATTCACCTTCGCCGAAGCGGGCAGGGGTTGAGCGATCGCGATGCCGGGCTCGTAACCCAGGCGCTCGCGTTAGCAAACTGGCATCGAGGTCATGAGTTCTGTTCGGTGTGCGGCAGCCCATCAGATATTTCAGCCGCCGGTTGGTCTCGCACCTGTGGCAAATGCGGCAAAGAGGTCTTTCCGCGAAATGACCCCGCCATCATCGTCGCGATAACCGATGACGAAGATCGAATCCTGCTTGGATCTCAAGGCGCCTGGGAGCAAAACCGTTGGTCGATTTTGGCAGGGTTCGTCGATGCCGGAGAAACTCTTGACGATGCGGTCAAGCGTGAAATGTTTGAAGAAGCCGGGCTGGTTGTTACTGAACTCGAGTTTCTGGGTTCGCAGCCCTGGCCCTTTCCTTATTCATTGATGCTCGGATTCTCGGCGCGCGCTCGCGGTGGGCAGCAGCTGCGGCCAGACGGAATAGAAATTGCAAAATTGCGTTGGTTCTCGCGCGATGAACTGCGAGTCGAATCACCGCACATGCTCTTGCCTGGCAAGGTGACAATTTCTCGAGCGATGATCGAACACTGGCTGGGCGAACCGTTGCGTGATTCTTCTGAGACACCGGCATGAACCAATTGCCAGCCGCCGAAGACCTGCTCGAAAAACTTGACGAAGAGCAGCGTGCGGCAGCCGAGAGCCTGATTGGTCCGACCTGCATCTTGGCGGGTGCCGGCAGCGGAAAGACCCGCACAATCACCCACCGAATCGCTTACGGAATCGCTCGCGGGTACTACACGGCAAGCCGAGTGCTGGCGCTCACTTACACGAATCGCGCGGCAGGCGAGTTGCGGCAGCGACTGCGCGACCTAGGTGCGGCCGGGGTTCAGGTCAAGACTTTTCACGCCGCCGCGCTTTCTCAGCTCGAATACTTCTGGCCGCAGTATGCCGGAGTGCCGGCACCTCAGGTGCTCGATTCGAAGTTGCGCATCATCGGCGATGCGGCAAAGCGCCTTGGTCACAACTTCGATCTGGTCGGGCTCAAAGAAATTGCAGCCGAAATCGAGTGGCGCAAGTATTCGATGCTGAGCATCGAGCAATACGCTGAGCGCGCAGCAAACCGATCCATGGTTGCGGGTCTGGATTCGGCTGCGGTGATCGCCATCCAAGAAGCGTATGAAGAAGACAAAATTCGTCTGCAGCGCCTCGACTGGGAAGACGTGCTGCTACTAACCATCGGTTTACTTCGCGCAGAACCCGCAGCTCTCGATCACGTGCGACAGCAGTACCGGTTTTTCACAGTCGACGAGTATCAAGACATTTCGCCCCTGCAACACGCGCTGCTCGATGTTTGGCTTGGCGACCGAAACGACCTCTGTGTTGTTGGCGACCCAAACCAAACCATCTATTCATTTACTGGTGCGACCAGTGACTTCTTGCGCAACTTTGAATCGCGCTACGAAGATGCCAAGGTTTTGCAACTCACCACGAACTACAGAAGTACCAAGAGCATCATTGAGATAGCCAATCGCGTGGTGCGCGAGGGCAGCCTTATTGAACCGCTGGTTGCAATTGGCGAGCAAGGTGGCCCAGTAACTCAGCAGGTCTTTGCAACGAATGTCGAAGAAGCGGCATGGATAGCCGAATCGATTGCCAGCGACATTCGAGCCGGCGTGAAACCTCACGAGATCGCCGTGCTCTATCGAGTGAACGGTCAGTCTGAAGCGCTTGAGGCCGCGCTGACTCAGGCTCAGATTGGCCACCAACTTCGAGGTGGCGACAGATTCTTCAACCGCCCCGAGATTCAAAGGGCAATGACGGCCATTCGTGCCGAGGCGGCGACCGGCGGGCATCCGAGTAAACAGTTGTTCGAGATCGTCTCGGATGTCTGTCGCAGCGTTGGCTGGAGCCCCCGACCTGCCGACCATGCCGGCGCAGAGCGCGACCGCAACGACTCGCTGTCGGCTCTTCTCGCCATCGTCGATGAGATGCCAGAGGGTTCGACCATCGCTCAGTTTGCTGCCGAGCTCGATGAACGCCGACGCTCGCAACATGAACCGCTGACCTCGTCGGTCACGCTATCGACCATTCACGCGGCCAAGGGGCTCGAATGGTCTGTCGTGTACCTGCTTGGCGTAGTTGAAGGTTATTTGCCGATCGGTTACGCGATCACTGAGCCGGCAGCAAACTGAGCGATGGTCGAACCCTCTGGCATCTCATCGACGATGGCGAGAAGAGCCGACAGCGAGTCGTTGCGGTCGCGCTCTGCGCCGGCATGGTCGGCAGG
>JBJTNB010000101.1:0-6330 GCA_046073845.1 Micrococcales bacterium | reverse complement strand
CGATTCGTCTCGGGTGACTTCGACGACAACGATGCCTTCGATCGACTGGGCGAGACCATCAAGGAACTCGACGCCGAGCGCGGAACCATGGGAAACCACGCGTTCTACCTGTCGATTCCTCCAAAGGCTTTTGAGCAGGTTTGCCAGCAGCTTTCTCGTAGCGGTCTTGCTCAGCCAAAGCCAGATGAGTTCCGTCGAGTAGTTATCGAGAAGCCTTTCGGTCACGACCTGGCATCGGCTCGCGAATTGAACAACGTGGTCGAGAGTGTGTTCCCTGCTGACTCGGTATTCCGCATTGACCACTATCTCGGCAAAGAGACTGTTCAGAACATCCTGGCTTTGCGTTTCGCCAACCAGATGTTTGAGCCACTTTGGAACGCGAACTACATCGACCACGTGCAGATCACCATGGCCGAAGACATCGGTGTTGGCGGTCGTGCGGGTTACTACGATGGCATCGGTGCCGCTCGAGACGTAATTCAGAACCACTTGCTTCAGCTGTTGGCGCTAACTGCTATGGAAGAGCCGGTCTCGTTCGACGCTGCAGACCTGCGTGCAGAAAAAGAGAAGGTGCTTTCGGCGGTTTCGCTACCAGATGACCTCGGCAAGTACACCGCTCGCGGTCAGTACGCCGGTGGTTGGCAGGGCGGCGAAGAGGTGCTTGGCTTCTTGAACGAGGATGGCATGAACCCGAAGTCTGTCACCGAAACCTACGCCGCCATGAGATTGAACGTCAACACTCGTCGCTGGGCCGGTGTTCCGTTCTACCTGCGAGCCGGCAAACGCCTTGGCCGCCGCGTTACCGAAATTGCTGTGGTTTTCAAACGTGCACCGCAGCAACTATTCGCTGAGTCGCAGACTTCTGCCCTCGGTCAAAACGCACTAGTGATTCGAGTGCAGCCCGATGAAGGTGTGACCATTCGCTTTGGTTCGAAGGTTCCTGGCGTGGGCATGCAGGTTCGCGATGTCACCATGGACTTCGGTTACGGCCACGCCTTCACCGAGGCCAGCCCAGAGGCCTACGAGCGCTTGATCCTCGATGTGTTACTCGGCGACCCACCGCTGTTCCCGCGGCACGAAGAGGTCGAACTCTCGTGGAAGATCCTTGACCCGATCGAAGAGTTCTGGGCCAAGAAGGGCAAGCCGCAGCAGTACGCACCTGGCAGCTGGGGCCCTGCAAGTGCAGACGCCATGATGAAACTTGACGGACGAGCTTGGAGAATCCCGTGATTAGAGACCTGCCGAATACCACAGTCAGCAAGGTTTCTAAAGCCCTTGTCGAGATTCGCGAAGAAGGCGGCGTAGTCGCACTTGGTCGCGTGCTCACCCTGATCATCCAGACCAAGTTCTCTGGCATTGAGTCGGCTGTTAAGGCCGCCAACGAAGCCTCGCGCGAGCACCCGTGTCGCATCATCGTGCTTGCCGAAGACGACAGCAAGACCAAAACCAAAAAGGCCGCCAAGCTCGACGCACAGATTCGCGTTGGTGGCGATGCTGGTGCATCCGAGGTAATCATTCTGCGTGGTCACGGCGAGGCTGGCGATCACCCAGAAGGTCTAGTGACCGGTTTGCTTTTGCCAGACGCCCCTGTGGTTGCCTGGTGGCCTGATGGCGCACCTGAGAACGTTGGCGCTTCGGCAATCGGAAAGATTGCAACTCGTCGCATTACCGACGCGGCTTCGCAAAATGACCCGCACGCGTTCTTGCGTAAGTTGGCAAAAACCTACTCACCTGGCGACAGCGACTTCGCCTGGACTCGCCTAACTCTTTGGCGCGCTCAGCTTGCCGCGATTCTCGACCAGCCACCGTACGACTCGGTGATTGCTGTTGAGGTGACCGGCGCTAGCGACTCACCTTCGACCGACCTGCTTGCAGCCTGGCTCGAAATGAAGCTCAAAGTGAAGGTAAAGCAAATTCGCACCAACCGCGGCAAAGCAGTGCACGGCATTCGTGGCGTAAAACTGATTCGCAATTCTGGCGACATCGAGATCGTTCGTCAGGTTCCTGACGTTGCAACTTTGATTCAGCCAACTCAGCCGACTCGCGAAATTTCGTTGCCTCGTCGCAGCCTGCGCGATTGCCTAAGCGAAGATCTGCGTCGTCTAGACCCAGACGATGTTTTCGGCAAGGTAATTACCAAGGGTTTTAAGGCGAGCGCCAAGTAATTGAACACGATCGTCAACCGCTTCAAGGATGCCGCCAGCCTGGCAGACACCGTCGCCGAGGCGTTCGTCACTAAAGTGGCCGATGTCTTGGCGGCAAAGCCACTCGCCCAGATTCAGCTAACCGGCGGCACCATTGGCATCGCTACCCTGCGTGCCATTGCCGCCCGCGAAGATGCTCACTTGCTCGATTGGTCGCGTGTGCACGTCTGGTGGGGCGATGAGCGCTTTGTGGCTGCCGACTCAGACGACCGAAACGCCGTCCAGGCCCGTTCTGCTCTGCTGTCGCGGATCAACATTCCAGAGGCGAACATCCATGAGTTTCCGGCTGCTGATGGCTCGCTGAGCCTAGACGAGGCGGCTCGCCTATTCGAGGCAGAGTTGGCGATTCGCCAGACACACTTCGATTTTGCTCTGGTTGGCATGGGTCCAGACGGTCACATCTGCAGCCTGTTCCCTGGCAAGCCGACGCCCGCTACCGGCGCGTTAGTTATTGCCGAGCATGATTCACCGAAGCCGCCACCGCAGCGACTGAGTTTCACCTACGAAGCAATTTGCAAGATCGATGAACTGTGGTTCGTGGTTGCCGGTTCAGATAAGGCGCCCGCTGTGTCTTCAGTGTTTTCAGATAACCCAACCGAGCTTCCTGCTGGTCGAGTTCACGGTGCAATCAAAACTCTTTGGTTTGTAGACGCCACCGCGGGCAACCTAACTTGGGGTTGTTAAGAAGTAGTTACTTCTTCTTTTTAGCCGCTGCTTTTTCAGCGCGATCTGCGGCCTGGGCCGCCTGTGCTGCCGCCGAACGCTTAGCGCGAATCGAAACGACCGCCTCTTCGAGCAGCTGCTTGGCTTCTGCTTCGGTGCGACGTTCTTTCACATAAGCGAGGTGAGTCTTGTATGGCTCGTGCTTTGCAATCTGCGGAGGGTTCTTAGAGTCTTGCCCCGCAGGTAGACCGCAGTTTGGGCAGTCGATTTCAACGGGAATCTCTTCTTCTTCGATACCCGCTGCGAAAGCTGGAGACTGCTTGTGACCCATGGCGCAGAAATAGTTGCGAACTACGCGGTCGTGTTTGAAACCTTTGTCTTCTTCACCCATTGGGCCCGCGCCAACGCGCGAACCACGAATCGCTGAACCCCCGGTGCTAGCCATGAGAGTTAGATCTGGAACCTAGTGAAGAGGCCTAGGGTGATGATTGTGACAACCCAGACTAAGCCAAGGATGATGGTGATGCGGTTCAGGTTGCGCTCGGCAACACCTGAGCTGTTCATAGAGCTGGTTACGCCACCACCGAACATGTCGCTCAAGCCGCCACCGCGACCCTTGTGAAGCAAGATGAGCAGGGTCAATAGCAGGCTGGTAATAGCCAGCAGAACCTGCAGGGCAATCTTTAGGGCTTCCATGGTGTCCTTTTTTTCAATCTAGAAAATCATACGCCGATGTGCTTCTGGAAACGGGCGATTCCGCTGAATTCCGTGGCATCCAGGCTCGCACCGCCAACCAGAACTCCATCGACCTCAGGGCTTCGCAGGTAGCCGGCAACATTCGCCGACTTGACGCTGCCGCCATAAAGAATGCGGGTGGCCTGGGCACGCTCTTCGCCAAGCAACTCGCCTAGTGTCTCGCGGATCTTGGCACAGACTGCCGCTGCGTCCTCAGGTGAAGCCACCTTGCCGGTGCCGATAGCCCAAACCGGCTCGTAGGCGATGATGAACTCGTCGACATTCTCGTGACCGGCTAGAGCCGCCTTGGTCTGGCGAACCGGCACAGCCGAAGCGCCCTCAGACTCGAGTTCCTCGAGGGTCTCGCCCACGCAGATCACAGGGATGAGCTTGTGGCGGAACGCCGCCGCGACCTTGTCGCGAACGATTGCGTCATCCTCGTGGTGGTACTGACGACGCTCTGAGTGGCCAATCAGCACATACTTCATGTCGAGCTTCTTCAGAAAAGCGCCGCTGACCTCACCGGTGTATGCACCAGAGTCGTGCTGCGAAAGGTCTTGCGCGCCAAGTTGAATGTCGAACTTTTCGCTCTCGGCCAAGGTCTGCACGGTTCGCAGGTCGGTGAACGGAGGGAAAATCGCAACCTGGCACTCGGCGTAGTTGTGGTTGGCGTCGCGCAAGGTCCAGTGCAATTTTTGCGAAAGGGCAATCGCCTGCTGGTGGTCGAGATTCATCTTCCAGTTGCCTGCGATGAATGGGATTCTGCTCACGGTTGTCCTTAGTGCTTGCTATTGAATGCTTTACGCGAGAACTTCGAGACCAGGAAGGCTCTTGCCTTCTAAGAACTCAAGGCTTGCGCCGCCACCGGTTGAAATGTGACCGAACTGCTCGTCGTTGAACCCGAGGGTGCGAACCGCTGCTGCAGAGTCGCCGCCACCAACGACCGAAAGGCCGGCAACTTCGGTGAGTGCCTGAGCAACGGCGCGAGTACCGGCGGCAAACTTGTCGATCTCGAATACTCCCATTGGGCCATTCCAGAACACGGTCTTCGAAGCTGCAATTTCGCGTGCGAAGTTGGCTGCCGAATCAGGGCCGATGTCTAGACCGAGACCGGTTGCGCCGAACGGCGATGACTCGATTGCGTCTGCCGCGGTGATTGCAACTTCTGCGTCTGCGCCAAACTTGCTTGCTACCACGATGTCGGTTGGAAGTACCACTTCAACACCGAGCTCGGTTGCGCGGCGCAGGTAGTTCTGACAAGTCTCAATCTGGTCTTTCTCGAGTAGCGAAGCTGCCACTGCGTGACCCTGCGCTGCCAAGAAGGTGAAAACCATTCCGCCACCGATGAGAAGTTTGTTTACTCGAGGTAGCAGATGGTCGATTACGCCGAGCTTGTCGCTGACCTTAGAACCGCCGAGAACCACCGCGTATGGGCGCTCTGGGGTTTCGGTCAGGCGATTTAGTACCTCGACCTCTTTTTCAATCAACAAGCCGGCAGCGGAAGGCAGTGCCTTGGCCAACTCGTAGACGCTTGCCTGTTTGCGGTGAACAACACCGAAGCCATCACTCACAAAGAAGTCGCCGAACTCAGCAAGCTTTGCTGCAAACGCTTCACGCTCACCGGCATCTTTGCTGGTTTCGCCTGGGTTGAAGCGCAGGTTCTCGAGCACAACAACTGCCCCGCGAGCCATGGCTTTCACCGCGCCGGTTGCCTCGCTGCCGACAGTGTCGGTGGCGAAGAAGACCTCTTGGTGCAACAACTCACCCAATCGCTTGGCGGCAGGAGCCAACGAGTACTTAGGCTCTGGAGCGCCCTCTGGGCGACCCAGGTGCGAGATCACAACGACCTTCGCACCCTGGTCGACCAAGTACTTAATTGTTGGCACCGATGCCACGATTCGGCCGTCATCAGTGATGCGGTCGCCATCGAGTGGAACGTTGAAGTCGCAGCGGATTACTACCCGCTTGCCATCAAGGTTAGGCAGGTCGGCGAGGTGACGCATGACTTAGAGCTTGCTTGCGACGAGCTCGGTTAGGTCTACGAGGCGGTTCGAGTAACCCCACTCGTTGTCGTACCACGAAGAAATCTTCACGGTGCGGCCGATGACCTTGATAAGACCTGCATCAACAATCGATGAGTGTGGGTCGGTAACGATGTCGCTCGAAACGATTTCGTCTTCGGTGTACTTCAAGATGCCTTTTAGTGGGCCAGAAGCTGCAGCGGCCTTGTAAGCAGCCTTGATCTCGTCGATGGTGACGTCAACCTTTGAAACCAAGGTGAGGTCGGTGATCGAACCGGTTGGTACTGGAACGCGAAGTGCATAACCGTCTAGCTTGCCCTTTAGTTCAGGTAGAACTAGGCCGATTGCCCTTGCTGCACCGGTCGACGAAGGAACGATGTTGATCGCTGCCGCACGTGCACGACGAAGGTCGCCGTGTGGGCCATCCTGGAGGTTCTGGTCAGCGGTGTAAGCGTGAACAGTGGTCATCAGACCGTTCTCGATGCCGAAGTTGTCGTTGAACACCTTTGCCAGTGGAGCCAAGCAGTTGGTGGTGCACGAAGCGTTGCTGATGATGTGGTGGTTAGCAGGGTCGTATAGGTGCTCGTTCACACCAATAACAAAGGTTGCGTCTTCACCGGTTGCTGGAGCCGAGATTAGAACCTTCTTGGCGCCGGCCTCAATGTGCTTCTTGGCATCCTCGGCGTTGGTGAAACGGCCGGTGGACT
>JBJTNB010000100.1:0-2267 GCA_046073845.1 Micrococcales bacterium | reverse complement strand
CTTAGGAACATTGAGGATTCGTCTGGTTGCGAGATCGTCGCGCGCGTTGGCGATTGCCACCAGGTAGCCGAAGGCATCCTTGATTTCTTGGCGCTCATAGAACTTGGTGCCGCCGACCACGCGGTATGGCAGGCCTGAGCGAATGAAGATTTCTTCAAGGGCACGGGTCTGGGCGTTGGTGCGGTAGAACACAGCAATGTCGCGGTAGTTAGTGCCACCCCGGTGCAGGTCGCCAATCTCATCGGCGATGAACTGGGCCTCGTCGTGGGCCGAGTAGCCGGTGTAGCCAACGATCTTTTCGCCGTCGCCGCTGTCTGTCCAGAGGTTTTTGTTTGGGCGGTCGAAGTTGTTGCCGATCACCGCGTTGGCCGCGCTCAGAATGTTTTGAGTTGAGCGATAGTTCTGCTCGAGCAGAATCGTCTTGGCACCGGCGAAGTCTTTTTCGAATTCTGCGATGTTGCGAATGTCGGCACCACGGAACGCATAGATCGACTGGTCGCTGTCGCCCACCACGGTGAGGCTGGCGCCATCGAGACCAGGGCCATCGATGCCGGCCGCAATCGGGCGTGTGAGTTCGTGAATCAGTGAGTATTGCGCGTGATTGGTGTCTTGGTATTCGTCGACCAAGATGTGACGGAACTTGCGACGGTAAATCGCGGCAACATCAGGAAACGCGCGGAACAAATAAACGGTCTCGGCGATCAGGTCGTCGAAGTCGAATGCGTTGTTGCGACGAAGCTCAGCCTGATACTGACGGTAGAGCTCGGCGATCGAACGCGCCTTCGGATCGTTTGCATCTGAGTTGCGCATGAAGCTGTCGGCGTCGCCGAGTTCGTTCTTCGAATTCGAAATAACCGATGCCAATGCCGACGGAGTCAGACCATGAACGTCGGCACCAGAGTCTTTGATGAGTCGCTTGAGAATTGCACGCGAGTCACCACTGTCGTAAATGGTGAAGTTCTTGTCGTGACCGAGGCGTTCGCTTTCTCGGCGAAGAATCGCCACACAAGCCGAGTGAAAAGTTTTGATCCACATGCCGTCGGCGCTTTCGCCGAGCAGGTGCTTGACGCGCTCGCGCATTTCGGCGGCGGCCTTGTTGGTAAATGTGATGGCCAGAATCTGAGAAGGCCAAGCCTCTTTATTGGCAAGCAGGTGGGCGATGCGGTGAGTTAGCACTCGGGTCTTGCCCGAACCAGCTCCGGCCACAATCAACAGGGCTGGGCCGCGGTGCTCTACAGCCGCGCGCTGCTGCGGGTTTAGCCCCTCGAGCAGGTGGTCGCCGCCGGCCTGCCCGCCGAAGTTGTCGCCAAAAAGAAGTTCAGACATAACCAAGTAATCCTAGGAGTGGCCTCCGACAGGTTTACTCCCACTCGATGGTGCCGGGTGGCTTCGAAGTCACATCGAGCACGACGCGGTTGACACCGGTTACCTCGTTGGTGATGCGGTTAGAAATCTTGGCTAGCAATTCGTAAGGCAAGCGAGTCCAGTCGGCGGTCATTGCATCTTCGGATGAAACCGGCCGTAGCACGATCGGGTGACCGTAGGAACGGCCATCGCCCTGAACGCCAACGCTGCGAACATCGGCAAGCAAGACCACTGGGCACTGCCAGATTTCGCCGTCGAGGCCCGCTGCCGAAAGTTCTTCACGAACGATTGCATCGGCCTTGCGAAGCAGGTCGAGGCGCTCTTTGTTTACGGCACCGACGATGCGAATACCAAGGCCTGGCCCTGGGAAAGGCTGTCGCTGAACGATCTCGGCCGGCAAACCAAGCTCGGCACCGATCGCGCGCACTTCATCCTTGAACAGGGTGCGAAGCGGCTCAACTAGCTCGAACTCGATGTCGTCAGGCAAACCGCCAACGTTGTGGTGGCTCTTGATGCCGGCGGTTGCGCCGCCACCAGATTCGACGACATCTGGGTAAAGCGTGCCCTGAACCAAGAACTTGATCGGGCGGTTGTCGGCCTTCGACTCTTCGTAAAGCGCAGCCTGCGCTTCTTCGAAGGTTCGGATGAACTCGCGGCCAATGATCTTGCGCTTGGTCTCAGGGTCGCTCACACCAGCTAGGGCGTTCAAGAACTTCTCTTCGACGTTGACCGTCACCAAGCGAATTCCGGTGGCAGCAACATAATCGCGTTCAACCTGCTCGGCTTCATCCTGTCGAAGAAGCCCGTGGTTCACGAACACGCAGACCAGCTGGTCGCCGACGGCCTTGTGAACCAGAGCAGCGGCCACTGCCGAGTCCACACCGCCAGAAAGACCACAAATC
>JBJTNB010000099.1:0-8901 GCA_046073845.1 Micrococcales bacterium | reverse complement strand
TGATGGCATCCATGTCGCCGATGCGACGAAGCACGTGAACGTTTTTGCTGTCGATGCCAGGCACTGGCGGCATCAAGGCTTCGGCTCCCATGCAAAGCGCGAGCTTGTCGTACTTCTCGTCGTAAGTCTTGCCGGTGTCGAGGTTGCGGACCGTCACGACCTTCTTCTTGCGGTCAATCTTCACGACTTCACTGGCAATTCGAACGTCGAGGTTCAACGACTCGCGAAGGCTCTCAGGGGTCTGAAGCAGCAAGCGGTCGCGATCCGTGATGACCTCACCGATGTGGTACGGCAGGCCACAGTTAGCGAAAGAGATGTGGTGGCTCTTTTCGAGCACGATGATTTCGGCATCTTCGTTGAGACGACGAGCACGAGCGGCAGTCGAGGCGCCAGCGGCGACTCCGCCAATTACGACGAGTTTCATGATTTCCTAATTTGTTACTTGAGCAGGCTTGCCATTTGCTTATAGATCAGGTTCGCTGCGAACACTGGGTTCAAGCGCGATAGGCGATCCATGAGCTTGGCGTCCGAGCCAATGCAGATACGTGGCTTGTTGTCTTCGATTGCATCGACCATTGCCTTGGCTGCGACCGGGGCAGGAGTGGTCTTAGGAACTTTCATTCCTTCAGGTGCCTGCATGTGAAGGCCCGAGTTGCCGGCAATGTTGGTTTCGATAGCACCAGGGAACACAATCGTTACACCCACCTTGGTGTTCATGAGCTCCGAGCGAAGCCCTTCGGTGAACAACTTGACGGCGGCCTTCGACGCGCCATAAACACTCTGGCCAGGAACCGGTGCGTATGCACCCATCGATGAGACGTTCAAGATGTGCGCCTCTGGGCGAGTGAGTAGCCCGGGCAGGAATGCCTTAACCATCTGAAGCGGGCCGTAGAAGTTCACGTTCATCACGTGCTGCGCCGAAGTCATGTCGAGTTCGTTGATCTTCACGAACGGCTGAATAATTCCGGCGTTGTTCATAACGATGTCGGTTGCGCCAAGGGCTTTTTCAACTTGCGCCGGCAGTGCTGCCACCTTGGATGCATCTGTCACGTCGATCACGAAAATCTCGACGGTGCCGCCGAGTGCGGTGGCGAGCTTTTTGGTTTCGTCTAGGAACTCTTGGCGCATGTCGACTGCCGCGACTTTGGCTCCGCGGCGAACCAGTTCAAGGGTGATTTCGCGACCCATGCCGTTTCCGGCTCCAGTGACTACAACGACTTTTCCGTTGACTTTCATTTCCACTCCATTCCAAGGGGTTAAGGCTGACTATACGCCTGTTCGTTTGTGTCCAAACGACTTTCGGAAAGTGGAAATCTAAGGTTTACCTAAGAGCTAACGATGGCGAATCAGCGGGTCTTTCGATGGCTCGATGAGCTCTGAGTCGAGTGGCATCGACTCGGGCAGGGTGAAACTGATCAGCGCGAACTCCTCTGGCGTCAAATTCACTTTCAGCCCGACAAGGTTGTCGAGTACGGTTTCACGTCGAGTAACACCAGGAATCGGAACGATGTTCGGGCTGAGCATGCGCAACCACGCCATCGCAACTTGGTGGTTCGAGCATCCGTGTGCTTCTGCAATCGGAGTCAAAATGTTCGCAACTTGCGCAACACCTTTCGATGGCGACCATGGTAGGTAAACCACTCCGAATTCGTCGCAGACTTTGAGCACATCCATTTCTTGGCGGTAAGCCGGGCTCAGCTGGTTCTGAATCGAAACGATACCGCCTTCGGCTGGCGTGCCAAGAATGCCAAGTGCGATTCGCAGTTGCTTGGCCGAATAATTGCTCACACCAATGTGCTTCACGATTCCGCGCTGGCGTAGTGCATCGAGGTTGCCAACTTGCTCTTCGAAACCAATCGAAGGGTCGAGGCGGTGGTGCTGCCACAAATCCAGGATGCCCACGCCGAGCCTGCCCGCACTCGCTTCTGCCGCGCGCAATAAGTAATCGACCGTCGCATTGCGGCCCCAAACTTCGCCAGGCTTGCGAGTAATGCCGGCCTTGGTCGCGATAACAATCCTTGACTTTTGCTCTGATGTACCGTGCCAAGTGCGCAGGGCATCGGCGATCATGAGTTCGTTTTCGCCGAAGCGATTCCAAGAGCTGGCATAGATATCGGCGGTGTCGAATAGTCGCACGCCTTCATCCATGGCGAGGTGAAGTGCGTCGATTACCTGGGCATAGCCTGCCTCGTTGTCTACGGCAATGCCACGGAACTGAGCGAACATCGAGCCAAAGCCGATGTCGCCGATTGATGCGCGAAAGTCATTCATGCGACAAGACTAATTCGAGTCGCTTCGTGCCCTTTGCTGGTTGATTACTTCAGATGCCTTAGCCGCCTCGGCGACTCTGTTTAGTTCGCTGCTGTACTGCGCGCCGACCATACTGCCCGTTGCACCGTTGTTCGCGAGTTTCTGTTGCTGGTAAACGGAATCCTCGCTGGTTTCGAAACTCTGTGGCATGCCAGTTGCCTCGGCGTTTTCTCGGGCGAGTGCTTCGCGCTCGTGTTGAGTCAGCTTTACCGTCTCGTCATTGTGAGCGAAGAGTGCCTTCAGTCTGCCAAAGATTGCCATTTGTTCCCCCGAACCAGTTGGTGTTTAGGCGAGCTCGAACTGACCGCCCTCGATCTGCCCCTGCTTGCGGTAGAGATCGAGCTTCTGGCGGGTGTCCATGATGTCGAGGTTGCGCATGGTGAGCTGGCCGATGCGGTCGGCTGGGCCGAACGCTGCATCCTCGGTGCGCTCCATCGAAAGCTTCTCTGGGTGGTAGGAGAAGCCCTCGCCGCGGGTGTCGAGAATCGTGTAGTCATCGCCGCGACGCAGGCGCAGAGTGACCGAGCCGTTGACCGCCGAGGCAACCCACTTGGTGAGCGACTCACGAAGCATCAGGGTCTGTGGGTCAAGCCAGCGACCTTCGTAAAGCAGGCGGCCCATGCGGCGGCCTTCGATTTGGTAATTGGCGAGGGTGTCTTCGTTGTGAATCGCACTGACCAAACGCTCGTATGCAATCGAGAGCAACGCCATGCCAGGGGCTTCATAGATTCCGCGGCTCTTTGCCTCGATGATGCGGTTTTCGATTTGGTCGCTCATGCCCAATCCGTGGCGGCCACCGATTTCGTTGGCTTTGTACATCAGGGCTACTGCATCGGTGAAGTTTTCGCCGTTGATTGCCACCGGGCGGCCCTGCGAGAAGGTGACGGTGACGTCTTCGGTTTTGATTTCTACAGATGGATCCCAGAACTTGACGCCCATGATTGGCTCGACGATTTCGTATGAGGTGTCGAGGTGCTCGAGACTCTTGGCTTCGTGAGTTGCACCGAGCATGTTGGCATCGGTAGAGTAAGCCTTTTCTTTCGAAGCGCGGTAAGGCAAATTGCGCGCGGTGAGCCACTCGCTCATCTCGTGGCGGCCACCGAGTTCGTTCACGAAGTCTTCGTCGAGCCAAGGCTTGTAAACGCGAAGGTTCGGGTTGGCGAGCAGACCGTAACGGTAGAAACGCTCGATGTCGTTGCCCTTGTAGGTTGAGCCGTCGCCCCAGATCTCGACGCCGTCTTCGCGCATGGCGCGAACTAGCAGCGTGCCGGTAACAACGCGGCCGAGTGGGGTGGTGTTGAAGTAAGTCTTGCCGCCGGTGCGAATGTGGAACGCGCCACAGGCGATGGCCGCTAGTGCCTCTTCGACTAGCGACTGACGGCAGTCAACCAGGCGACCGGCCTCGGCGCCGTATTCCTTGGCGCGAGCCGGGATCGAGTCGATGTCGTCTTCGTCGTACTGGCCAAGGTTGGCCGTGTATGCGAACGGGATTGCGCCCTTCTCGCGCATCCAGGCGACTGCTACAGAGGTGTCGAGACCTCCAGAGAAGGCGATGCCGACCTTTTGGCCGACCGGAAGCGATGCGAGAACTTTAGACATGCCCTCTAATTTACCGAAGGTCTCCTAGATGTTCAGGGTGTATTTCAGTGGATTGCCAAATCGGTGATTGGTCAGCGCGATCGCCTGCTCTTTGAAGTGCTTGAGCAAGGTGATTCGGCCAGACGCGACAGGTGCGTTTCGATAGTGGGCGATCTCAACCGCGATGCCCGCTGCCGCAATCTGCGGAGCCCAGATTCGATTGGTTCCCTTGGCCGAAAGGCGGGCAATTGCTGCAGTTTCTGGCTCAAGGATCAGTTGCGTACCAAGGATGCCCACCAGCTGCGACTCGTTACCGCGCAGGCTTTCGATGCTGATGTTAGCGCCGGTTGCGGCTGCTGCGAGAAGTTCGCGGTATCGGGCAAAGCCATCTGTGTTGTTGTCGATGCGAATCAGGCAGTCGGCCTTGGCATAGCGGAACAGGTTGCGCTCGACGCTTAGGCCGGTGACGTCGGTTGTTTGACCGAAGGTTTCGGTCAGGTGCTTGGCGTCGTCGTTTGCTGCGCGAGTCAGTGCCGCAAAGTCGTTTGTGCCAACTAGCGGTTCGATTGCCACGAGCAGTTGTTCAACCATTGGAGAAAGTTCACGCGGGTTCTCGTGTGGTAGCGGTGCCGATTCGAAACTGCCGAAGCAGAACAGATAGTTCGGACCGCCGGCCTTTGCGGTTGCGCCGACCGCAGACTTCTTCCAGCCGCCAAACGGTTGACGCTGCACGATTGCACCGGTGATGCCACGGTTCACATAGAGATTGCCGGCTTGAACCTTCGCGGTCCAAGTGTTAATTTCGTCGGCATCGAGCGAGTGCAGGCCCGCGGTCAATCCATAGTCGGTTGCGTTTTGCAGTTCGATTGCTTCATCGAGATTGCGCGCGTGCATTATCGAAAGTACTGGGCCGAAGTACTCGGTCAGGTGGCTGGTTGCACCTGGCTTCACAACAGCACGGATGCCCGGTGACCAAAGTCGACCGGATTCATCGAGTTTGCGTGGCTCGAGCATCCAGGTTTCGCCGGCATCGAGTTTGGTAAGGCCGTGCAAAAGCTTTGGCGAAGGTGACTCGATCAGTGGGCCCATTTGCGCGAGTGGGTTTGTCGCGTAATCAACGACCATGCCGCGAGTGGCATCGAGCAGTTGGTTTTCGAATCGCTTCGAGCTAGCGACGCTGCCAACCAAAATCACGAGCGAAGCCGCCGAACACTTTTGACCCGCGTGACCGAATGCCGAGTTCACTACGTCGCGCGCTGCCAAGTCGAGGTCGGCGTATTCGGTGACAATGATCGCGTTCTTGCCGCTGGTCTCGCCAATCAGGCGAAGGCTCGGGTTGAACTCGCGGAACAACTTGGCGGTGTCGAACGCGCCGGTGAGCACCAGGTGGTCGAAGGCAGGGTGCGAAATGAGGGCACGGCCAAGCTCGTTTTCTTCAACCTGGATGCCGGTGAGCACCCCAGCAGGCAGCGCCGAGTTCAGGATTTCAACGAGCAGGGCGCCACAGCGACTGACCTGTGGGGCGGGCTTGATGACCACGGCAGAACCGGCAGCCAGTGCGGCCAGGGTCGAACCTGCAGGGATAGCGATCGGGAAGTTCCATGGTGGTGTGACCAAAACCAGGTCGTCGGCAACATGCTTGGCACCGTCCAAATCGGCCAGTTCAAGCGCCTGAGCGGCGTAATAGTTGGCAAAGTCGACGGCCTCGCTGACCTCTGGGTCGGCCTGGTCGATTGACTTGCCGGCCTCGGCCATCATCACCTGAATCAGGCGACCGCGGTTTATTTCGAGTGCGTTGGCTGCCTTGCCCAGATAATCGGCGCGGGAAGTAGGCGTAAGCGACTGCCAAGATTTTGCTGCTGACTTTGCAGCTTGGATGCGCGACTCAAGCACACCTGCGTCGGTCACGCGCATCGCGTCGGTGCCGGCAACACCGAGCGCGGTGAATGCATCCGTGTTGTAAAGGGCAGCCGCCCACTTTTTGTTTGCGGTGATTGCAGGGTCGCTGTCGACCGAATTGACGAACGAAGTTTGCAGGTCTGAATTGTGAGATGCGGCGGGCAATGCGGTGCGATCTTGCACGCGATTGGTGTCGCCAAAGTTTTTGTCGATGTCGTCAACCGCTTTGGTAAAGCGCTCTGCTTCGCGTTCGAACAGTGCACGCTCGTTTGCCAATTCGAAAACTGCAGACATGAAGTTCTCAGGGTTGGCAGATTCTTCGAGGCGACGAATCAGGTAGGCGATCGCCACATCGAATTCGGTTGGTGCGACAACCGGCGTGTAGAGCAAAATCTGGCCGACATCTTTGGCGACAGTGAGCGCCTGAGCCTCGGCCATGCCGAGAAGCATCTCGAAAGTTACGCCGGCACTAATGCCACGTTGCTTCATTAGCAGGTGAGCGAATGCAATGTCGAATAGGTTGTGACCGGCAATGCCGACCTCAACGTTGGCAAGGTGCTCGGTGGTCAACGCATAATTCACTACACGCTTGTAGTTCGCATCGGCCGCCTGCTTTGATTCGACGACTGCCAGTGGCCAGTCGTGCAGCTCGGCATCGACGGTCTCCATCGGAAGGTTTGCACCCTTTACGATGCGCACCTTGATCGGTGCGCCGCCACGAGCACGACGGTCGCGAGCCCAAAGCTGCAGTTCGTGCATACGCGAGGGCGCGTCTGGCAGGTATGCCTGCAGCACGATTCCGGCGCGAAGGTTCAGCAAATCTTCACGACCCAGGATGCGCTTGAACACCTCGATGGTCAGCCCTAGGTCCTTGTATTCCTCCATGTCGAGGTTGATGAACTTTGGCGGGTTGCTGGCTGCGGCCTGCTGAAACAGCGGGGTCAGGCGCTCAACAATGTGGTCAACGGCCTGTTCGAATGCCCACGGGTTGTGCGGGGTGATTGCCGCCGAGACCTTCATCGACACGTAGTCGACAGCTGGGTGGGCAAGTAGACGCTTCGAACCCGCCAGGCGTTTGTCGGCTTCGTGCTGTCCGAGCACGGCCTCGCCGAGCAAGTTCACGTTCAGCGCGAATCCCTTTGACTTGATTCGACCAAGGGCTTTGTCGAGGCTGGCATCGGTGGCATCGATGATCAGGTGACTGACCATGTTGCGAAGTACGCCACGTGCAATTGGCACAACCGGCCACGGCGCGATTGGCGCGACCAGTGCGCCAAGCGGAATCAGTACGCGCATCCATGCTGGTAAGAGTTTCGGAACCGACGTGCGAAGTGCCGCAAGATTGCGGGCCGAGATTCGCAAACTTTCTGGGCGAACCACGCCATCAACAAAACCCACCGCAAAGTTCAAACCCAGTGGGTCGCGAAGTACCGAGGCAAGCAGTGAGGCCGACTTCGAGGCTGGCAGTTTCTTGGCAGCTGAGATCCAGCTCTCAACCTGCTTGATGCTGTCGGCTACCAGGGCATCGCGATTTGCGATTGCCACAAACTCATCGCGCCATTGCGACATTTGCTGCTGCTTTCTGCCGAACTTGTGGTTCGGTATTCGGTTTCGCGCGGGGTGGTGCGCAAGGTAATGCTAATTCGGTTTATGCAAACGACTCGGTTGGCGGGCACGAGCAGAACAGATTGCGGTCGCCATAGACCGAGTCAATTCTGCGCACGATTGGCCAGTACTTGTTGCGGTGCTGACCAGCACGCGGGAACACGGCAAGCTCGCGGTCGTATGGGTGGTTCCATTCGCCGGCAATCATTTTTGCGGTGTGCGGAGCGTTGACCAACGGGTTGTCATCGGCGGGCCACATGGATGCCGCAACTGAGCGCGATTCTTCACGGATGGCGATCATCGCATCAACAAAACGGTCGAGCTCGTCGAGAGGTTCGCTTTCGGTTGGTTCGATCATCAGTGTGCCGGCAACCGGGAATGACATGGTTGGCGCATGGAAGCCGTAGTCGATTAGGCGCTTGGCGATGTCATCGACAGAGATACCGGTTTCTTTCTGAATCGGGCGAATGTCGATGATGCACTCGTGAGCAACCAAGTTGGCGGCACCGGTGTAGAGCACTGGGTAGTGACCGTCGAGGCGCTTGGCAACGTAGTTCGCGGCGAGTACTGCCGAGGCGGTTGCATCGCGAAGGCCGTCTGCTCCCATCATGCGAATGTATGCCCATGAAATAGGTAGCACGCTCGCCGAGCCATAAGGCGCAGCCGAGATCGGGCCGTAGGCAGGTAGTTCGGTCTGTGCCATGGCGTGACCAGGCAAGAACGGGGCCAGGTGTGAGCGAGCGGCAACCGGGCCTACGCCTGGGCCACCGCCACCGTGAGGAATCGCGAAGGTCTTGTGCAGGTTCAAGTGGCTTACGTCGCCACCGAATTTGCCGAACTTAGCGAAACCGATGACGGCGTTGGTGTTGGCGCCATCGATGTAGACCTGACCGCCAGCGGCGTGAACGCGCTCGCAAATCTCGACTACGGCCTCTTCGTAAACACCGTGGGTTGAAGGGTAGGTGATCATCAGGGCTGAAAGCTTGTCGCCAGATTCGTCGATCTTGGCTTGCAGGTCGGCAACGTCGACGTTTCCGTTTTCGTCGCACGCAACCACGACGACCTTCATGCCAGCGAGCACGGCGCTTGCTGCGTTAGTGCCGTGGGCACTCGAAGGGATCAGGCAGATGTCGCGTTGCTTGTCACCGCGGCTCAGGTGGTAACCGCGAATCGCCATCAGGCCAGCGAGTTCACCCTGGCTACCGGCGTTCGGCTGCAACGAGATTGCGTCGTAACCGGTTAGGTCGCAGAGCCACTTCTCGAGAGTAGAAATCAACTCGAGGTAACCGGCAACATCTTCGCGCGGAGCAAACGGGTGCAGTGCGCCAAATTCAGGCCAGGTCACTGCCTCCATTTCGCTGGTCGCGTTTAGCTTCATGGTGCACGAACCAAGCGGAATCATTCCGCGGTCGAGGGCATAGTCGTAATCTGCAAGGCGCTTTAGGTAACGCAGCATCGCGGTTTCGCTATGGTGCGAGTTGAAAACCGGGTGGGTAAGGTAATCGCTCT
>JBJTNB010000098.1:0-6181 GCA_046073845.1 Micrococcales bacterium | reverse complement strand
TTGCCATACGGTACAGACGCGAACGCTGTCCGCGGTAGCCCGATGCGCGCTCGAGAACGACGCGACGCTTCTTCGCGGCGTTAACCGCGTTCTTTACTCTTGCCATTTCTTATGCTCCTAAGTTTTCGCTGCCAACGGCGGAGGTCAAGCTCTTCCGTTGCCGCAAGGGGAATTGGCAAGGCCAACCGCTTGGGTGCTAGGTAACGAAGCTTGGGGTTTTGAACCAGCCACGCTTGAGGCTGTCGACAAAGAAGTTGCCGTACCTATTTATGGCGATGCAGAAAGCCTGAATGTGGCGACCGCGGCGAGTATTTGTCTCTACGCCTCTGCCTTCGCGCAGAACCACGCTGGCTAAACTAGAGCCAATGTCTGCTAATCCAATCAATGCGTCGGCCGTTGCCGAGGTAGTTTCGGCTGCCCTGGCTCAAATTTCTGCGGCTGGCGACCTCGCCGCGCTAAAGGCCATCCGTGGTTCAGCGGTTGGCGACCAATCCCAAATTCACAAGCTAAACGCTGGGTTGAAAGACCTCGCCCCTGAATTCAAGGCTGAAGCCGGTGCCCTAATCGGCAAGGCTCGCGGTGAAATAAATGCCGCCTACGCAGCAGCAGAGGCCCAGTTCGCAGCAGCAGAAGAACGAGCCAAACTCGCAGCCGAAACAGTCGACATGACGGCAGTGGCAACCCGAATTTCTCTTGGCGCTCGTCACCCGCTTTCACTTCTGCAAGACAACATCTCGGATATCTTCATTGGCATGGGCTGGGAGATCGCCGAAGGCCCAGAGCTTGAGCACGAGTGGTTCAACTTCGATGCCTTGAACTTCGACGCAGATCACCCGGCTCGCGCAATGCAAGACACATTCTTCGTCGACCCAGTCGAATCGCACCTTGTGCTGAGAACTCACACTTCGCCAGTGCAGGTTCGCTCGCTTCTCGAGCGCGACTTGCCGGTTTACGTGCTTTGCCCAGGACGCGTGTTCCGCACCGACGAGCTCGATGCCACTCACACTCCCGTTTTTCACCAAGTCGAAGGCCTAGCTATCGACAAGGGTCTGACCATGGCAGACCTTCGCGGCACACTCGAGCATTTCGCTCGCAGCATGTTCGGGCCTGAAGCTCAAATTCGTCTTCGACCATCATTCTTTCCGTTCACCGAACCTTCGGCAGAACTCGACGTCTGGCATCCCGGCGCCAAGGGTGGCGCTCGTTGGGTCGAATGGGGCGGCTGCGGCATGGTCAACCCGAACGTGCTTCGCGCTGCAGGTATCGATCCAGAGCAATATCAGGGCTTCGCGTTTGGTATGGGCATCGAGCGCACCTTGATGTTCCGTAACGATGTCAAAGACATGCACGACATGGTCGAAGCCGATGTTCGTTTCTCACAGCAGTTCGGAGTGAACCTCTAATGCGCGTTCCATTGAGTTGGTTGGCAGAGTATGTAGATCTGCCTGGTGATGCAACGCCTGATGCAGTTATGGCCGAACTGGTCAAGGTGGGTCTTGAAGAAGAAGGCGTTTTCGGTTTCGAGGTCACCGGGCCACTAGTAGTCGGTCAGGTTCTTGAGTTCACGCCAGAGCCCCAATCAAACGGCAAAACCATCAACTGGTGTCAGGTACGAGTGGCACCAGAAGGTGCAATTGCTGCCGATGGTGGGGCAGACGTTCGAGGCATTGTCTGCGGCGCAAGCAACTTCGTCGTTGGCGATAAAGTCGTCGTCTGTCTCCCTGGTGCTGTACTACCTGGCGATTTCCGCATCGCAGCCCGCTCGACCTACGGTCACACCTCTGACGGAATGATGGCGTCTGCTCGTGAGCTCGGGCTTGGCGACGATCACTCCGGGATCATTCGTCTCAATGAGCTTGGTCTCGACCCAAAGGTCGGAACCGATGCAATTGAACTTCTTCACCTCGACGACTCGGCTGCCGATGTAAACGTAACTCCTGACCGCGGTTACTGTTTCTCAATTCGCGGAATCGCTCGCGAATACGCTCATGCAACTGGTGCTGCCTTCCGCGACCCTAAGGGCAACGCCCATCTCGATAACGGGCACGGATACACGCTCAATGTGATCGACGAGTCGCCGATTCGTGGTCGTCAAGGAATGCAACGCATGGTTCTTCGCTCAGTGATGAACATTGATGCCACGCGCCCTAGTCCACAGTGGATGCAAACGCGACTAAAGCTCGCGGGCATGCGTTCGATTTCACTCGCGGTCGACATCACCAACTACGTCATGCTCGAACTCGGTCAACCACTTCACGCATATGACCTCGACAAATTAGTCGGTGGCATTACTGTTCGTCGTGCAAAGCCAGGCGAAACCATCAAGACTCTCGATGGCCAAGAGCGCAAGCTAGATGTTGAAGACCTGCTCATCGCAGACGATGCCGGTCCGATCGGCATCGCTGGCGTGATGGGTGGCGAGCGCACCGAGGTCACTGCAACGACCAAGAATGTTTTAATCGAGGCGGCAAATTTCGACCCAGTGTCAATTGCCCGCAGTGCCCGTCGACACAAACTTCCTTCAGAGGCGTCCAAGCGTTTTGAGCGCGGAGTTGACCCAATGATGGCCGACAACGCAGCTGCTCGAGTGGTCCAGCTTCTCGAAGTGCACGCCGGCGGTGAAGCTGGCTCGCTCGGTAATGAGTTCAAGCAGCTCGACGCAATTGCTCCGATTTTCTTGCCGAACGGATTCGTTGCAACCCTGGTTGGCTTCGACTTCGGTGCAGCCGAAGAAGCACGAGTGCTTCGCGAAATCGGATGTGTTGTCGCTGATGTCGATGGTGGCCTCGAAGTGCTTCGCCCAAGTTGGCGCCCAGACATCACAGGCAAAGCAGACCTCGCCGAAGAGATCGCCCGAATTGGCGGCTACGACAAGATTCCTGCACGCCTGCCGGTTGCCCCTCCGGGCCGCGGCCTGACCCTAAACCAGAAGCGCCGTCGTCAGGTGCTTTCGGCCTTGGTCGGCTCGGGCCACACCGAAGTACTGACCTACCCGTTCGTTAGCGCTGCGCAGAACCAGATGTTCAACCCTGAATCGCAGGCGGCGGTGAGCTTGGCCAATGCACTCCAGTCAGACTTCGGTCAAATGCGCCTGAGCCTTTTGCCTGGCCTGATCGACGCAGCAAAGCGCAACCTTTCGCGCGGCCTCACTGACCTAGCCATCTTCGAAGAGGGTTCTGTCTTCATCCCGAATTCGGCAGTCACAGCCACTAGTTTCTTGCCGGTCGGCAATGAGCGTCCGAAGGCGAGTGAACTTGCCGATCTAAACGGTGTGATTCCTGCGCAGCCTCATCACCTTGCTGTTGTGTTTACTGGCAATCGCGTTGCCGAACAGGTGGGGCAGAAGTCACAGCCTGCTACTTACCAGGATGCAATCGCCGCAGCTATCATCGCCGCCGCCGCGGTCGGTGCGAAAGTCTCATTCGTTCAGTCTGAACGCATCGGCTTCCACCCTGGCCGCTGTGCCGAGGTAATGGTTGGCGATGTTCGGGTTGGTGTCGTCGGTGAACTAGATCCTGCGCTAACAGCAGCCAACGATTTGCCTCGTCGCGTTGCCGCACTCGAAATCGACCTAACAGCTCTCTACGCGCTTGCCCCAGACGTAATCCAGGCTTCAGCTGTGGGAATCATGCCTGCGGCAACGCAAGATGTTTCTCTGGTTGTCGCAATCCAGGTGCCGGCTGAGAATGTGTTGAGCACCCTTCGCAGCGCTGCGGGCTCACTGCTTGAGCGAATCGAACTGACCGACGATTACCGCGGTCAGAATCTTGATGAAGGTAAGAAGTCACTTACTTTCGCACTTCGTTTCAGGGCCGAAGATCGCACGCTTACGCAGGCTGAGGCAACTGAAGTTCGCGATGCTGCGGTTGCGGTTGTCGTTGAGAAATTCGGCGCGCAATTGCGTGCCTAACACCGCTAACTAGAAAAGGGCAAATGGCTTACACGGTGGCAGTAGCAGGAGCCAGCGGAAACGCGGGCGGCGAACTGCTGCGCCTGATTGCCAGGCACCCAGAGTTGCAGCTCAAGACGGTTACCGGCAGCAGCATGGTTGGTCAGCGAGTTTCAGATGTCCATCCAGCAGCAACTGATTTCGCTCACTTAGTCTTTGAACCAACCGAGGCCGAGATTTTGGCGGGGCACGACATCGTATTCTTGGCCCTGCCGCACGCTATGAGCGCCGCATTGGCTAAGCAGCTCCCTGCCGACATCCTGGTTATCGACTGTGCCGCCGATTTTCGTCTCGAGAGCCAAGCCGATTGGGTCAAGTTTTACGGCGGAGAGCACGCTGGCACCTGGGCATACGGCATGCCTGAGCTGCTGACCGCTGGCGGCAAGAGCAAGCAGCGCGCTGAGCTTGTCGGCGTCAAGCGCATTGCCGTGCCAGGCTGCAACGTCACGGCGATCACCTTGGGGCTCGCTCCGGCATTGGCAGCGGGACTCGTCGAAGTAGACGACCTCGTGAGCGTTCTAACAGTTGGCACCTCGGGTGCGGGTCGCGGGGCAACCGAGAAACTTTTCGAACTCGAACCAACCGGTTCGGCTAACGCCTATCAGGTCGGCGGCATCCACCGTCACACACCAGAGATTGAACAGAACCTCTCGAAATCGGCTGATCAGCGAATTCAGATTTCGTTCACGCCGGTCCTCTCATCTCTCGAACGCGGCATCCTCTCTGTCAATACTGCCAAACTCGCAGCAGGTGCCACACTCGAGCAACTTCGTGAAGCGTTCACCGATGCCTACGACGAAGAGTTCTTCGTTGAGGTTCTCGAGCCAGGTCAGTTCCCAAGCACCGCAGACACCATTGGTTTGAACAAGGCATCGATTGGAATTGCCATCGACGAGCATGCTGGTCGCTTGGTTTCGATCTGTGCAATCGACAACCTGGTCAAAGGAACAGCCGGTGCAGCTATCCAGTCGATGAACATTGCTCTCGGCCTTCAAGAACAAACCGGTCTAACTGAAATTGGATTGAACTAATGTCTGTAACTTTTGCAACTGGTTTCAACGCCTCCGGAGTTCGTGCGGGTCTAAAGAAATCAGGCAATCGTGACCTTGCGCTCGTGCAGAACCTAGGGCCGCTTAATTCGGTTGCCGCTGTTTTCACCTCTAACCGTTGCCAGGCCAATCCGATTCTTTGGAGCAAGCAGGCGATTACCGACGGCGAGATTTCGGCAATTGTCTTGAACTCCGGAGGTGCGAATTGCTACACAGGCCCAGAAGGTTTTCAAACCACGCACGCGACTGCTGAGGCAGTGGCTTCCGGGCTCGAAATTTCCGCTGGCGATGTTTTGGTCTGTTCGACGGGGTTGATTGGCGATCAACTCGATCGCGCGAAGGTCTTGGCCGGCGTAACCATGGCCATTGCTGAATTGGCCAGTGATGGCGGGCAGGTTGCCGCAGAGGCAATCATGACCACCGATTCCGTTTCTAAGACGGCCGAGTATCAGGGCAGTGGTTGGCGCGTTGGCGGCATGGCCAAAGGCGCCGGCATGCTAGCGCCAGGCCTGGCCACGATGCTTGTTGTCATCACCACGGATGCCGTCGCGACCAGCGAAGAGCTCGACGCCGCGCTGCGCGCAGCCACGCGCGTCACTTTTGACCGCCTCGACTCCGACGGGTGCATGTCAACTAACGACCAAGTTACGCTCATGGCATCCGGCGCATCGGGGGTTACACCGACTGCTGCAGAGCTTGCCGAAGGCGTTTACGAAGTGTCACGCAAACTCGCGGCTCAACTTCTTCGCGATGCTGAGGGTTCAAGTCACGACATTTCTATTCGAGTTCATGGCGCAGCAAACGAAGAAGATGCGGTTAAGGTCGGCCGAAGTGTTGCTCGCAACAATTTGTTCAAAGCCGCGATTTATGGCAACGACCCAAACTGGGGGCGAATCCTTGCTGCAGTAGGTGTTACCGATGCTGCGTTCGATCCTTACGACATTGATGTCGCAATCAACGGCGTCTCGGTTTCGCGTAAGGGCATGCCAGACCAATCCCGCGACCTCGTCGACCTAACTCCTCGTGAAGTGTCAATTGAGATCGGCCTCAACGCTGGCGACATCGAAGCGACGGTCTTCACCAATGACTTGACTCACGAATACGTCGAAGAGAACAGCGCGTACTCGAGCTAATGAAGGCATCTGAAACTCACGAATTTGCATCGATCAAAGCAGAGACTCTG
>JBJTNB010000097.1:0-26704 GCA_046073845.1 Micrococcales bacterium | reverse complement strand
CTTGAGCTTGGCTCAGGTTCATTTGCGTGGTTGCCGCAATTCACTCCCGACAGCGTTTTGGGTTATCGCAACCGCGACATCCTCGTGATTCACAACTTTGGTGACACCGCAGTGCACATGCCTGCCGGCGAAATCGTGCTGCGCTCGATTGCGCACCTCGACGACACCAACGCCGAGAGCACCCGAACCGCCGAGGCGATTTCGCCAAACGAAACGGTTTGGCTGCGCCTTCACTAACCCAAGGTTGGCGAGAGCCGTTCTTTCGGGTAATCTAGTGAGGTTGTCTGCACTGCAGGCCACGGCTAGTTACCCAAGCGGCCAAAGGGATCTGACTGTAAATCAGCCGGCTCAGCCTTCGGGGGTTCGAATCCCTCACTAGCCACGAAAACCCGCTCCTCCACGAGCGGGTTTTTGCTTTTTGGGCCATAGCTGGGATGCATCCAAGAAAAAGTCCTCAATCAGACAACTTTGACTGGTCAAGACGGAAGTGGTTTCCACGAGCATCAATAAGGAAAAGCTACTTGAAGCGGTTGCGAGAGGAATTATCTGGTAGCCAAAAACAGCTTCTGCCCCGGGCAGTTCCGCTAAAGCTATTCGTAAAACCCGTTTGAACTGGCCATCGTGACTTTCGTTAAGTCTTCTAGTTACAAATCGAATTGCCTCGGCGCAAAGCATTCAAGGCCCAGTTCATTGCGGTCGAAAGAATGTATCGATGTGGCTGGTGCAACGACTCGATCCCTTGCCGAATCTTGTCGTGGCGTATCAGGTCACATGTAAATTTGGATACTTGTCTGTAAATCGCTTACAGTTTTTTCAATATTTGCGATTTGAAGTGCAAAGAATTGGAAATATTTTCAAACAGGCGTAATCCCTACAGCCCTTGTTTCCAGCAGAAATCGCGCTTTTTCTGGTCGTTAATCAATCGTTACCAAAATTGAGTAAACGCTTTCAGTTTCATCTCTAATCTGGTCATTGACCTTGGAATTGTGAGTTCTATATTTTCAGGTTTGGCCGCATGGCCTATCAACTATCAAGGAGAGATCAATGAAGAAGAGCACCTCGCTCCTCGCCTTGGGCGCTACGGCTGCCCTGGCACTAACCGGTCTTGTCGGTGCACCTGCACAGGCTGCAACCGTCAACATCACTGTCTGGGCCATGCAGGGCCAGACTGGCGAAGTAAACGCCGCAAAGCAGGAAGTAGCTGCGTTTAACGCCGCAGGCAAAGGTGTAAAGGTCACCTTGAAGTTTGTTCCTGACATGGGCACAGCGCTTAAGACCACCACCGCAGCAAAGCTGCCTGATGCCTTCGAGTTCGATGGCGAGACCCAGGCAGCGCTTGTTTACAACAACAAGCTAGCCAAGCTCGACACCTTGTTCCCTAAGTCGTTCTTCAGCAACCAGCTTGCTTCGATTCAGGCAGAGAACAAGAACTCAGATGGCCACACCTACGCTGTCTCACAGTACGATTCTGGACTCACCCTTTGGGGTAACAAGTCGATGCTTAAGGCAGCTGGCGTCAGTGACGTTCCTACCTCATGGAAGAGCGCTTGGACCGCTGACCGTTTCACTCAGGTGCTTAAGGCTCTTGCAGCGAAGGCTACCGGTGGCAAGGCTATCGACATGAAGGAAAACTACGGTATCGGCGGCGGCTGGGCTGGTTACGCTTTCAGCCCGATCGTTAACTCCGCTGGCTACCAGCTCGTTGCAAACGGCAAGGCTGTAGGCAACATGGACAACGCCAAGGTAGCTGCAGCTTTCAAGACCTTCGCGTCATGGAAGCAGTACACCGACCCATCGGCTGATGACTCAGCATTCACCGCTAAGCGCGTAGGCCTAGCATGGGTTGGCCACTGGGCAGCTCCTGCTATCAAGTCAGCACTTGGTTCAGACGCTGTCTTGATCCCACTTCCGAACTTCGGTATGGGTAGCAAGTCGGGTCAGGGTTCGCACAGCTGGGCTATTGGTGCAAAGAGCACCAAGGCAGCTGCAGCAGCGAAGTTCTTGCAGTTCATTACTCAGGACACCTGGATCAACAACTTGACCAACCAGAACGGTGCGGTTCCAGCAACCAAGTCTGCACTTGCCGCCTCGGCTGACTACGCAACCGGTGGACTACTACAGCTATACAAGGACCAGCTAAGCGTCTCTTGTGGCAGTGGCAAGATCACCACGTCATGTGTAACTGTTCCTCGCACCATCACCCCAGCATGGCCTGTGATCAACACGACCTTCTCGAAGGCAGTCCAGAACATCTGGGATGGCGCTGACCCACAGACCGAGTTGACCAAGGCCGCAAAGGCAATCGACCAGGACTACGCCGACAACAACGGTTACAAGAAGTAAAAATCTGCACTAACACATGTAGTTGAATAACGATTTGGGTGTGGGGGTTCGCCCCCACACCCAAATCTCTATCATTAGGACTACTTCGAAGGGATTACCTAAAATGTCAGAAGTCACAAGTAAACCGCGCAAGCGTAAAAAGCTTGGTCAAGACAACTTCGCGGGCATATTGTTCGCGTTACCTGGGTTCGTCCTCTTGCTTGTCTTCGTTCTGATTCCATTTGTCGCTGCATTCGTTCTCAGTTTCTATAACGTTCACGCCGCGAGCGAAAACCCACCAATCTGGATGGGCCTCGAGCAATACCGCCGCATCCTGATAGATCCAGATACAAGCCCGATCTTCTGGAAGAGCCTCGGAAACAATTTCTTTTTCGCGCTGATGGTAGTCCCGTGCCAAACCGGCTTAGCGGTTCTTCTTGCGCTGATGCTCAACCAAAAACTCAAAGGAATTGCATTCTTTAGAAGCTTCTTCTTTCTGCCCGTCGTGTTTCCGATGTCACTGGTGGCAGTTATTTGGACCCTGTTCTATTCACGCGACAGTTCGGGAATCTTTAATTCGATTCTTCAGTCGATCTTTGGAAACCACTTCGCCGGCGTCGATTGGCTAGGCGACCCAAAAATCGCTTTGATTGCCATCGCAGTGATGTCGATTTGGGCTGGTGTTGGTTTCCAAATGGTGATTATTCTTGCCGGTCTGCAAGAAATCCCGCTCGAACTCTACGAAGCGGCAAAGATTGATAAAGCCGGTGCCTGGCAAGCTTTTTGGAACGTTACCTTCCCTGGGTTACGTAACACTCTTGTTTTTGTTGTCATTGTGACCACGATTTTTTCTCTGCGGTTATTCGATCAAGTGTTCATTCTCACCAGCGGCGGTCCGCTTGATTCAACGAGCACCGTCATGTTCCAGTCTGTGACCGCGGCCTGGGTTGATGACAACGTCGGCAAGGGTGCTGCCATGACTGTGGTGTTTGTCGTGATAATCGTGATTCTCACCGTTCTTCAGCGACTTCTGCTTCGTCAAGAAAAGGAAATCAAGTAATCATGAAATCTTTACGACCACAGGATTCATCAAAATTGCACGTAAGTTTAAGGCGCAGAAAAACTTTAAAGAAAGTTGTGTCTTACTCGGCGCTGACCATAGTCACCATGCTCTTTTTCTCACCCATCTACTACCTGGCCGTGGGCTCACTAAAGCCGAACAATGAAGTTTTGACTGGTCTCAAGGGATTCATTCCTGAGCACCTGAGTTTCAATAACTTCGCGAGAGTTTTTGCCACGTTCGATTCTGACGCAACGGGTTACTTTTGGCGTTTCTATGCGACTTCTGTCGCTGTAACGGTGATTGTTGTAGCCGGTGGCCTTGTCATCAATTCGATGATGGCCTATTCCCTTGCGCGGCTTAAGTGGGTTGGCCGCAACGCGATTCTCACGTTTGTGGTGCTGCTTGTAATCCTGCCATTCGAGGCGATTGCAGTCCCGCTGTTTGACTTACTAAACGGTTACCGAAACACCATTGAAGTTCAAGCGATTCCTTTTATTGCAAATGCGTTTTCGGTTTATCTGTTCTACACATTTTTCATTGGGTTGCCAGCTGAAATTCAGGAAGCCGCGCGAATCGATGGCGCAGGTCCGTTTAGGGTCTTTTTCCGTGTCATTGTTCCAATGGCGAAACCTGTATTTGCATCTGTAACGATCCTGAGCTTTCTGTCAGCCTGGAACTCTTTCCTATTCCCGCTCATGATGATCGATGATCCAAACGTGCGACCGCTGCCACTAGCAATGACCGTCTTCTACCAGCAACAGCAGAAAGAGTGGGGCACCATTTTCGCTTTCGGTGTACTGCTTGTTCTACCTGTGATGGTTGTGTTCCTGATTTTCCAGCGTTTCTTCATTCAATCTGTGGCCTCATCAGCGGTGAAGGGCTAACCCAAGGCCTTTGCCACCCGATTCCTGGCTTACAGTATTCACATGGCTGGAATTGAGGCAGTTGCCAAACTCGCAGGCGTGTCAATCGCAACAGTCTCTCGCGCGCTTTCAGGCAAGGGCCACGTTAGCGAACGCTCAAAGTCGAAGGTCCAGCTCGCTGCCAACGAACTCGGCTACATCGCATCTTCAAGCGCCTACACGTTGGCCACAGGTCGCAATAGAAACATCGGGGTGATCATGCCCTATATCGACCGTTGGTTCTTCGGGGCATTTCTCGAAAGTGCAGAATCGGCACTGGTAACTGCTGGCTATGACCTTACCGTTTACAACCTAAATGGCGGTGACGAACAACGCGCACGAATCTTCAATGAATTCTTGATGCGTCGACGTGTCGACGCGGTTCTTGCCCTCGCTGTAGCTCCGAGTGCACAAGAGCTCGAACAACTTAACCGCATGAAGAAACCCATCCTGGCCGTTGGCGGTTATATCAAAGGAGCTCGTTCGCTCGTTATGGATGACCGCGCCGCCGGCCGACTCGCCACCGAACATTTACTGTCACTCGGGCACACGCGCATCGCGAACATTAACGGGCTTGAGAGTTCAGACAAGGAATTCAACCAGCCGAATCTTCGTCACCATGGCTACCTTGACGCGCTGAACTCCGCCGGCATTGAACCGAAACCCGAACTGATGGTGCGGGCAGACTTTACCTTGCAAAGCGCCTATGTGGTTGCAAAGCAAATTCTGGGTAACCCCTACGACGCGCCGACAGCTATTTTTTGCAACTCCGACGAGATGGCGTTCGGTGCCATCATGGCTGCGAAAGATCTAGGCTTGCAGGTTCCGCGAGATATCTCGATTATCGGAATTGACAATCACGACATGTCTGAGTTTTTCCAGCTAACGACTGTGAACCAAATGGTTCGCGACCAAGGCACCGAGGCAGTCAAGATACTGCTCAACCTGCTCGATGATCCTTCCCTTGAAGAGCATCCAAATGTCGAACAGAAGTTCGACTGGGTGCCTGAGTTGTTGGTTCGAAATAGCACCGCACGCCCCATGGCATAGGCGGCTGGGTAGAATTTGCCCATGGCTGATTCATCATTCGACATCGTAAGCAAAGTAGACAAGCAAGAGGCGGCGAACGCCCTTACCCAGGCTCAGAAAGAAATCGAGCAGCGCTACGACTTCAAGGGCGTAGGTGCATCGGTTGACTGGTCTGGCGAGAAGGTGCTCATGAAGGCCTCGAGCGAAGACCGCGTTCTTGCGGTGCTCGATGTTTTCCAGTCGAAGCTGGTAAAGCGTGGCATTTCACTCAAGAGCCTTGATGCCGGCAAACCTTACGCTTCTGGCAAGGAATACCGCATCGAAGCCGAACTAAAGAACGGCATCGAGCAAGAGCAGGCCAAGAAGATTTCGAAGATCATTCGCGAAGAAGGCCCGAAGAGCATCAAGGCTCAGATTCAGGGTGACGAACTTCGCGTTAGCAGCAAGAGCCGCGACGACCTACAAGATTTGATTTCGCTACTGAAGGGCAAAGACCTAGAAGTCGACCTTCAGTTCGTTAACTATCGCTAATTGACTTCTGAAAGGTCGATCGGGCCGGTCATCGGGAATGCCCTGAGCATCGCATCCTCGTTCTTTTTCGCTTTGATAACTACGGACGCCGAGATGATGCCGGCCGCGAAGAGTGTGACAACCGGAAAGAAAAACGCCAGCTGAACTGAACCCTGGGCGATTGCACCCATCAGGGTTTTGGCACCGAGAATGATGAACGTGTTCATCATGCTCATTCGCGACAGTGCTTGAGCAGTAGTTAGGCCCAGCACGTTACCTGCTGCCGAGAAGAAGCTCGGCACCATTGGGCCAACCCCGAAGCCAGCAATTCCAAAAAGGATTGATGAGAGTAGAAGGCCCATCAACTTGTCGGTCGAGTTGAAGAGCGGACCAACCACGACAGCGGAGAGCATGAAGGCAGAACCGATCATGCCACCCCATTTCGAGAATTGCGAAATGTGAAAACGTTTGGTTACCGGGTTGATTGCAAGTCGACCGATAATCATTGCCACGGTGAAGACCGTGTAAGGAATTGCACTAAGGCCCGGGTCGAGCAGAAGCACCTTTTTGCCGAACACAGAAGACCAGTCGATCATTACCACCTCGGGCCAGACTCCTGTAAACAAACCCGCGGTCAATAGCCAAACGAACGGCGGGGTGCGCAACCAGGAAATTTTCTGCTCTCGCCCCGCTTCGTTGTTATGACCATCAATGGTTGGTTCTAGCAGCTTGCGACCGGCCAGTTGAAAGCTCAGTGCGCAGACGGCACCAACGATAAAGATATTCAGCTGGAAGTTCATGAAGACCAGCAGGCCACTTAGCGCAGCAGAGCTTGCAGCGCCAATGCTCCAGGCTGCGTGCAGGTTTCCCAAAATTGTCTTCTGCATTTTCTTTTGCAGCATCACGCCGGCCGAGTTGACTGCAATGTTGTATGCGCTGAACGCCATAGTCTGCGCCATCTGAAGCGCGAAGAATACGGCCCAATTGTGCGACCAAGGAATGGCAACCAAGAAACCGGTTACTAATGCGGCAGCAATTCGAATGACTGGCCTAGTGCCAAACCGTGACACAAGTCGGTTGGTGAACATGAGCGGTAGCAGCGCGCCCAGTCCAGTGAGCCCAAGCATCGTCCCCCACTGCACGAAGTTCACGCCGATCTGGTCGATCAACTGTGGAATGCGGGGCACCCAAACCGTGGCCGAAAAGCAATGGGTGAAGAACATCACTATTAGCGCCCGCTGTGCGCTCCTCGCTCGATCTGGCGTGAATTGAGACATTTTTACGAGCGGTTGGCCAGTCTTCCAATTTCGGCGCGATCGAAAAGCTTCACTCGTTCGCGACCCTGCTCGGCTCCGCGGCGAACCTCTTCGGCATCGATTCGCAGCCAGTCAGCCCAGGTGACAAACTGCACGCCCTTGGCTTCGAGATAGTCAACAATCGAGTCTTCACTCGGCTGATCTGGCTGCCACCAGCTGGCCCTGTCAGCAATCAGGTTGCCGATGGTCTCGAGAGCGTCGCTCTTGGTATGGCCAATCAGGCCGACTGGGCCACGCTTGATCCAGCCAGTAGCAAAAACACCAGGGATGGCGGTGCCTGACTCATCAAGCACTCGCCCGCCGGCGTTGGTAATCACGCCAGCCTTCTGGTCGAATGGCAGGCCAGGCAGCGGACTGCCGAAGTAACCGACAGCACGATAAACGGCCTGAACCGGAATCTCACGGAACTCGCCGGTGCCACGAACATTGCCGGTGCCATCGAGCTCTGTGCGTTCAATCTTGAATCCGGTCACCTTGCCGTCGGCACCAATAATCTCGGTTGGTTGGCTGAAGAAGTGCAGGTGCAGGCGACGGCTGGCACCAGTGCTCTCGCGACCGCGCAGGTCTTCGAGGGTTTTGACCATCACGCGGGTCTGGTTATTCGAGTCAATCTGCTCGTTCGAGCCTTCGTCGTACACGAAGTCTTCGTCGTGAACGATGGTGTCTACACCTTCGATGTGCACTGCCTCGCGAAGTTCGAGTGGAGTGAACTTCACCTGAGCTGGGCCACGGCGACCAAACACGTGAACATCGGTGACCGGTGAGTTTTTCAACCCTGCGTACACGTGCCCAGGAATATCGGTCGACAACATGAGGTCGGCAGGCTTAACCAACACACGGGCAACGTCGAGTGCGACGTTACCGTTACCGATTACCGCAATCTCTTTAGCGTTCAGAGGCCACTCGCGCGCGACATCTGGGTGGGCGTCGTACCAGTTAACAAAATCTGCGGCACCGTATGAACCGTCAAGGTCAACGCCTGGAATATCTAGCTTCGCATCGCGAATTGCACCGGTTGAAAAAATCACTGCGTTGTAGTGACGCTGCAATGATTCGATAGTCAAGTCCGTGCCGAACTTTACGTTGCCAAAGAAGCGGATGTCGCCACGATCGAGCACCTCATAAAGCGCGCGAATGATTCCTTTGATGCGTGGATGGTCGGGGGCAACACCGTAGCGAACCAAGCCGTATGGCGCAGGTAGCAAGTCGAATAGGTCAATCGAAACTTCGAAGTCTCGAAGTTCAGATTTGATCAGCAGATCAGCGGCGTAAATTCCAGCTGGGCCGGCACCCACAATTGCGAGTCTAAGTTTCGACATTTTTGCTTTCGGTTCTAGTTGTCGCGCTCGACAACTTTTTCTGCGAAGTGAATCAGTGCACGCTTGGTGGGCGAGTCAGGCAAAACATCGAGAGCGGCAATCGCCTCGTTGCCCCAGCGCACGGCTTCTGCGTAAGCGGCATCGGCCACGGGGTGCTCGCGCAGCGCCTTCACAACGGCTGCCAGGTCGGCATCCGAGGTGAGGTCACCATCGATACGGGCCAGTAATTCGGCGGCCTCTGGGCTGGCGACAGCTGCCTGGCGCAGCAACAGCACCGGCATGGTCGGCACTCCAGCGCGCAGGTCGGTGCCTGGGGTTTTGCCTGACGGGCCGGCCTCAGAGATGTCAATCACGTCGTCGATGAGCTGGAATGCCACGCCAATTTTCTCGCCGAATTCGGAAAGCGCGGTTTGGTATTCGACAGCCGCATTTGCGATTTGCGCACCGAGCACAGCGCTGGTAGCAATCAGTGATCCGGTCTTGTCGGCCAGCACCGAAATGTAGTGTTCGATTGCGCGATCTGCACTTGGAACAACGGCCTCGTTCAATTGACCAACGCAGAGGCGTTCGAAAGTTTTTGCCTGAAGGCGAATGGCATCAATGCCTAGCTCTACCGACAACTTGGATGCACGGGCAAGAAGCAAATCACCAATCAGGATTGCGCGCGAGTTGCCGTAAACGTGTTGCGCGGTTGGCACACCGCGACGAGTTGGAGCGTCGTCCATTACGTCGTCATGGTACAAAGTTGCGAGGTGAGTGAGTTCAACCACTGCCGCCGCATCGAGCACGCGATCTGTTACGCCATCGCCAAGTCGTGCTGCGAGCAAAACCAGAACCGGGCGAACTCGTTTTCCGCCAGCAGCAAGAAGGTGTCGTGCCGCTTCTTGCAAAACTGGGTCGACGTGTTTGGTGTTTGCCAGCAGTAAAGATTCAACGCGTTCGAGGTCTTTTTCTATTTCAGAAAGCAGATCGCGATCGGCGAACCGCTTTAGCTGTGATGGTAGCGAAGCCATCAGGCACCGGCCTTGATACCAATGTGAATTGCAACTACTCCGAACGAAAGATTTTTGTAGTTCACATTCGCAAAGCCTGCCCCGCGAATGAGCTCGGCCAGGGACTCCTGATTCGGCCAGGCGGCAATACTGTCGCCAAGATAGTCATAAGCGGCCGGGTTCACGCTCGCCAGTTTTGCCACAATCGGCATGACGACCTTCAAATACAAGGCGTAGAACGGGCGAAGCGCCGGTACGACCTTCGAAAATTCGCAAATCACCAGGCGACCTCCGGGCTTGGTCACTCGGTACATCTCGCGAAGGGCCTTTGGCACATCGACCACGTTGCGGAGTCCGAACGAGATGGTGGTGGCGTGGAATTCGGCATCCTTGAAAGGAAGGTTTGTGGCGTCGGCATAAACGAATTCGATCTGCGGGTGGCGCTTGCGGCCCTCGGCGAGCATGCCCTCAGAGAAGTCGCTGGCTACCACGCGCACGCCAGGCTTCAAGAACGAAACCGAAGAGGTGCCGGTGCCGGCCGCCAAATCTAGGATGCTCTGCCCGCTCGCTGCGGCAACCGCTGCGCGGACCTTGGTGCGCCAGATGCGGTCTTGGCCAAGTGAAAGCACATCGTTGGTGCGGTCATAGGTTGGGGCAACTGCATCAAACATGGCAGCAACTTCATTCGGTTGCTTGTTTAGGTCGGCTTTGCTCACTTGGCAATTCTACCCGTGCGCGAATTGCTCTATTTAGGTCGTGTAGGTATCGATCGAGTCAACGCGGTTGCGACGGCGCTGCATGATGGCGAGTGAACCTAGAGCAATGGCCCCGATTCCCATTATGCCGAGCCCGAAAGTGGCCTGCTGAAAAAAGACATCGGCCGGAGTCTTGTTGGTAACTAGGTTTGCGTTCGGGTTAATCGGCAGGTTCGCATTTGGGTTGACCTGGGTTGCGTTCTTGAGGCCATGTTCACTGGCCCCAGGTGGCAGCGGCACGCCGTTAGATAATCCTGATTGGTTGGGCTTTCCGGCGCTACCGACTGATCCGATTGGGCCGGTGCTCGTTCCCTTTACCACCAGCGGCGGCAAAAAGACCTGGTCGACGTCGGTGCCGTATTTTGCGTTGAGCTGTGAGTGATGGCTTGCGGCATCGTCATCGTCATGCGGAGCAACCGATGGTGCCCCAGTTGGGCGTGGTTGGTTGTCAGATTCATCGTTTTCGCGATGCGTACTCGGAAAAGGTGTTGGGTGCGCAGATGAACTTGGGCGAGGGCTTGCCGTTGGCCGTGCCGAAGCCGTCGGTTCTTTTGAAGATTCGCGGTCATCGGCGGTGGCGACGGTCGCAGAAGCAAAAACTAGCGAGCAGACAAAAAGTGGCAAAAATGCCAACTTTACGCTCAACTTAGCCACGGGCCTCACCTCAGAATTAGGATTTCTAGAGCAAGTTTAACTTTCGAGTTCTGGCCTGAATACGGCAAATGGACTACTCACAGGCAATGTTCAGTAAGGGTGCAGGCATGACAACCGACTCGCTGCGCCTGCACACCATCGCGCTGCCAGACCAAGTCGACTTTTCGCTGCTCGACCACCTGCCAAAAAATGCCACCGTCTTCATTCGTCAGGGTGATGGTCTTGTCGGCTCGGGCGTCGCTGCTCGTCTCAGTGCCACAGGGCCAAACCGCATCGCCGAACTCGCTGCAAAGTGGCGAGCACTGGTAGCGAGCACCGATGTGATCGACGAGGTTCAGCGCCCGGGCACCGGACTCGTCGCTTTCGGTTCATTCGCATTCGCCGATGACTCGGCAAGCGAAAGCGTGCTGATTGTTCCGCGTGTAATCGTCGGCACGCGCGACGGTCAACGATGGCTCACTCGCATTGCCGGTGGCGCCGACGAAAATTTCTGGGATGCCCCAGCATCGATTTCAACTAATGAGCCGGCGCGTTTCAGCGATGGTGCTCAATCGGCAAACGGTTTTGCAGAGGCAGTAAAGAAGGCGGTTTCGAAGATCGCGAGTGGTGAGTTCGAGAAGGTCGTGCTCGCCCGTGACCTTCATGCTTCGGTCGAAAAAGATTTTGATTTGCGCCCAGCGCTTCAAAAATTTGCGCACCGCTACCCAACTTGCTGGACATACTCTGTTGAAGGTCTATTTGGAGCTTCACCCGAGTTGCTTGTTCGCGTTTCGCATAAACAGGTTTCGGCTCGAGTGCTCGCAGGCACAGCGGCACGCGGCACCGACCCAGACGTTGACTTCGCTATATCGTCTGCACTCGCATCTTCGCCAAAAAATCTTTCTGAGCACTCGTTCGCGGTGGCATCGCTGGTTGATCAATTGAAAACTTTCTGCAGTGCAGTCGACGCCGACACCGAGCCCTTCAGTTTGCAATTGCCGAACCTATGGCACTTGGCGAGTGACGTGCACGGTGTGCTCAACGACGACGCCTCGGCGCTCGACCTGGCGGCTGTATTGCATCCGACCGCTGCCGTGGCGGGTACTCCGACCTCGACTGCTCTGGGCGTGATTGCCGAACTAGAGCCCTTCGACCGTGGTCGCTACGCCGGCCCGGTTGGTTGGATTGGCGCGGATGGCGACGGCGAGTGGGCCATTGCCTTGCGCGGCGCCCTGCTTCAAAACGGGCTAATCACTGCCTACGCCGGATGCGGAATTGTTGCCGAAAGCGACCCGGCATCTGAGCTTGAAGAAACTGAACTGAAGTTCAGACCTATTCGCGAAGCGCTCGCCTAGTCGACGAGCAGCACCTCAATCAACACACGCCCGCTCAGTTCAAGTGCGCGTTGCAGCTCATCGAGGGTGCTAACGCGTTCGTATTGCCAACCATATGCCTGAGCGACGTGCCAGAAATCTACCTGCTGCGGAGTTGTGAAGACTCGCGCCAAGGTTTGATCGTCAACCTGTGATGCAACTTCGAGCTGCGTAAAGATTGTGCCGCCGTTGTCGTTGCCGACGATCACCTGCAGGTTGATGTCGTCATCGTTGCGATCAATCGCCAACGAAGAAATGTCATGCAATGCGGTTAGGTCGCCCATCACGGCGCGAGTGTAACCCTGAGTTTCGTGATGCAACTGAGCGTATTCGCTGTTCGCGAGTGCAACACCCGTCGCTGTCGCGATGGTGCCATCGATGCCGGCAAGCCCACGATTCGCAAATATCAAAATCGGTTTCGCAGGTGCAACCAAGTCAGCATCGCGAATCAATCGACTTGCACCAAAAACAATGCTGTCACTTGTTTCAGATGCTTGGTAGGTGAGTCGAATTAGGTTTGCGCGATCGAGTTTGTCGCTAAACACAAACGGAGTTGACACATCTGCTTCGCGCCAAGCAGAGAGCCAACCAAAATCCACTTCGTCGTCGACTGAAATTTCGTTAACGATTTTTGCCACCCGATGTGCAGGGTCGAATCTGCCGTGAGTCTTTGACTCGACCACAATCATCTCGATTGCTTCGTTGAAAAATAGCGCGTTGACCTTGCGGCTGAGCGTTGGCTTTCCGAAAACTACAACGCGGCCAATCTGATTAACCAACGGATGCCCGTGCTCGAGCAGGCGGCGATAACCGATGATGGCATTGGCCCCAAAGCGTGCGCCTGATGACGGCTCGGCGAAGACCGGCCAGCCAAACGATTCGGCCAGTTCGATTGCATCGTCTGTCGCGCCTGCACCGGCAATCACGACGGTGGGAACCTTGGCTTCAAGAATTGCCCACTCAACCTCGGTTTGCTCTGCCTCAATCAACCCAATGGTTGGTTGAATCGTTGTTGCATTTGGCTCTGAGCTTGAAAGAGGTTCACGAAAGGCTAGATTGAGCTGAATCGGGCCTGGTGTGGCAAGCAACGCCTGCCCCGTTGCCTCTGCGATAGTCACCGCTCGAGTGCGGTGATCGTCGTCGAGTTCGGGTGCTTCAATGTCAAAGACTGTCGGAACTGCAGAACCAAAGATGCCTGGCTGATCGGTGGTCTGGTTTGCACCAACCCCGCGCAGTTCGCTCGGCCGATCGGCGGTCAACAGAATCAGCGGAACGCCAGAGTGGTGTGCCTCGAGCACGGCTGGGTGCAGGTTGGCGACCGCGGTACCCGAAGTGGTTATCACAATCGCAGGGCTCTGACTTGCCAGGGCGGTACCGAGGGCTCCGAAGCCGCTTGAGCGCTCATCGAGACGCACGTGCAGACGCATCTGGCCTGCGCTCGCCAGCTGTTCGGCCGCGACGGCCAAGGCCTGAGAGCGAGAACCAGGCGAAAGAAATATGTGGCGTGCACCGGTTGCGGCAGCAAGGTTTACCAGCAGCTCGGCGGCGAAAACCTGGGCTGGTGACTTAGCGGTCATCATTGCGATCTCTCAAGCGGTCAGCCATTCGGCGAAAATAAGAAGCCGCATCCTGGGTGGTACTGGTTTGACCTGCGACTGGTCGACCCACCGCCAAATAAAGCACGCCGCCAATGGGCGGAACAAACAGGCAAAGCAGAACCCAAAGCGACTTTGGCAGACTGCGAACGGCGTTTTTGTCTGCGGCGGCGGCGAAAGCCGTGACGAAAACCGTGAAAACCACGACCACGACCACACCGAAGACCAACAAACGCATGGTCCTAGCCTAACCAGCCCAAACTTAGACTTGAAGAGTGAAGAATCCAGTAGTCATTTACTCGCTGTTGCGCCTAGGCACATTCGCTGTTGCCCTTGGGCTGCTCTGGCTGATTGGCTTCAACGTTTACTTGGCCACGATTCTCGCCGCTGCAATCGCTCTCTCTGTTTCGCTACTGCTATTCACCAAGCAGCGAAACGCAGCTTCGACTCACATTTACGAAAACCGCAACAAGTCGCGCGATGCCGACGCAGCGGTCGAAGACGAGCTATAAAACTTCTCGAGTTATTGGGCGACTAAACCGCAACGATGCTCAGACCATAGCCAAGCAACAGCCCAAAAATCAGCGCAGCCATGCTGGTGATCTTCAAAACCAGAATCAACTCTTTCGGAGTCTTCGCGGTCAACACAATCAAAGTTGCTGGGGCTACAAGCAGCACCGCAGCCAACGCAAAGAATGTTGCCGGGTATGAAAGCGCAAAGAAAACCAAGATCGCAATCGGTAACCAGATTTCGAAAATGAAAATGGCTTTGGCAATTTTCTTGCCGACTAGTACCGCCAGGGTCTTCTTGCCGACATGGCGATCGAGATCAATATCACGGATGTTGTTGACCATCAAAACGGCCGACGCAAATGAGCCCGTTGCAATCGAAGCAACGATTGAGTTGTTATCGAAGTAACCGAGCTGAATGTACGAAGTCCCGACGGTGGCAACTACCCCGAAGAAAATGAAAACTGCGAGGTCGCCAAGTGCCGCGTATCCGTATGGCTTGGCACCACCGGTGTAGAACCAAGCGGCCAGAATCGCGACCACGCCAACGGCGACTAACCACCAGAAACCCGTGATCAAGACGATGGCAAGACCGGTGAGCGCGGCCAAGCCGAAGAAGATGAACGCGGCCAGTTTGACTTGCTTTGGCTTAATTGAGCCGCTACCGGTGAGACGCAGCGGGCCGACGCGCTTGGCATCGGTGCCGCGAATACCATCCGAGTAGTCGTTCGAAAAGTTCACGCCAATCTGCAGAAACAGAGCGACAAACAGGGCTAGCACGGCAAGCAGGGGCTTTGACCCCTGAACGCTAGCGGCGGCACCCACACCAGCGGCGACCGGGGCAACAGCGAGTGGCAAGGTGCGAAGGCGAGCGCCCTCGACCCAAAGAGCGATACGGCGCTTGCGTGCCTTCTTGGTGTTTGCCATTTCGATTGCCTCGATTTCTTAGCGGTCGAAGAGTGCCTGAATTGCGATCAGGTCGTGCTTCTGATTTTCTAATTTTGGCACGCGGTCGACCCGTATCACGCGTAGCGGTTTGGCAGCCGGCCCGAGCAAGTTTGCCAACTCGGTCGCGACATCGTCTGCTACCTCGGGTGATCCAAGGTATGCGATGCCTACGCGCTGACCCCATTCGTCGTCGTTCAAAGCTGTGGCGGCGACTTCGACAACGCCTGCAACGTTTGAAACGAGAGCCTCAACCCTGTCGAGCGAAATTTTGATTCCCCCAGAAATAATCACACGGTCTTTACGGCCGAGCACGCGAAGTTTTTCATCGACTAGTTCGCCGATGTCGTTCGAAACAAATTTAGGTTGCTCGTCGATTGAGAGTGTCGGTGAAGAAATTGCGATTCGCTCGTCAGGTTCGATTGAAACGAAAACACTTTCGAGTGGCACTCCGTCGTAGACAACGCCACCAAATGTTTCTGCAGAGCCATAGGTCTCGACAATGTTTACGTGCAGGTCGCGCAATTGCTGAGTGAGTGCTGGCGCTACCGACTGCCCACCAACAAGGATGGCGTCGAAACCGCGCAATGCGCGCAGCACTTCTTCGTCGAATTCTGCGGCCTGAGCGAGTCGAAGCAACTGAGTTGGCACTAGCGATGTGTAACGACGGTCGCCTCGAAGCATCGATGCGTGACGCACGAATGCCTCAGCAGTAAAACCGACAGATGTGTTCATGACCACGGGCATGGTCTCTGCGACAGCAGAGCGAACCAAAACGTTGAGGCCAGCCACGTAGTTGATCGGCAGGGCTAGTAGCCATTGGCCATGGCCGCCGAGGCGGTCGGCAGCGAGGCTGGCAGAGGCGAAAGCGGCTGCGGCCGTGTGCCGAATTCGCTTCGGGCGGCCGGTCGAGCCGCTGCTCTCAACGATGAAGCAGACCGAGTCGGCTTCTGAATCGGGCAACCCGTGCACCTCTGGCATCAGGCCGTTGGTCTCTGGGGCCGTGATGAACAGGCAGTGCTTGCCCGCCAAGGCATCGATTACGGCTACCTGCGCACCAATTACGTCATTGGCGGCAATGAGTTTTAGTAGTGCCAAGGAAAGTCAGACCAGTCTGGTTCGCGCTTTTCCAAGAATGCGTCGCGACCCTCTGCCGCCTCGGCGGTGCCGTAGGCAAGGCGCGTGGCCTCACCGGCGAAGAGCTGCTGGCCAACCAAGCCATCGTCGACGGCATTGAATGCGTACTTGAGCAGTCGCACGGCCTGAGGTGACTTGCCGAGAATTTCGGCACCCCACTCGATGCCTGTCTTCTCTAGGTCTGCGTGATCTACAACGGCGTTGACCACGCCCATCTCATAGCCGCGCTGCGCCGAGTACTCGGCACCCAAGAAGAAAATTTCGCGCGCGAATTTTTGACCAACCTGGCGAGCAAGTAACCCACTTCCGTAACCTGCATCGAACGAGGCAACATCGGCATCGGTCTGCTTAAAACGGGCGTGCTCGCGCGAGGCGATCGAAAGGTCGGCCACCACGTTCAGCGAGTGACCACCACCGGCGGCCCAACCTGGGACGAGCGCAATGACAACCTTCGGCATAAAACGAATCAGTCTTTGAACCTCAAGGATGTGCAAACGACCTGCGCGTGCGGCATCGACAACGCCAAGCTCCGCGGTTTCACCATCGTCGTACTTGTAGCCATCTTTACCTCGAACGCGCTGGTCGCCGCCGCTTGAGAATGCCCAGCCGCCATCCTTGGCTGAAGGACCATTGCCGGTCAGCAAGACAACGCCGACCTTTGAATCGGTACGAGCGTGATCGAGAGCTGTAAAAAGTTCGTCTACGGTCTTCGGGCGAAATGCGTTGCGCACCTCTGGGCGGTTGAATGCAACGCGCACAATGCCGAGGGTGTTGTGACGGTGATAGGTAACGTCGGTGAAGTTTTCGAACCCTGCAACCGAGTGCCAAACGGCAGCGTCGAACAGCTCAGATACGGGATTGGACATGAATCTAGACTAACAACGTGCCCCTTTTCGATAAACCCTCGCTTAGCGAACTCGAGGCCGGCATGCGCGTTGTTGCCCTACCGATGCGCATCAAATTTCGCGGGGTAACCAGCCGCGAGATTGCACTTTTTGAAGGCCCGAAAGGCTGGACAGAGTGGTCGCCGTTTCTTGAATACGAAGTCGAAGAGGCAGCGGCCTGGCTAGCCGCAGCCCTTGAGTTTGGCTGGGCCGACCTGCCTGCCCCTACCCGACAATCGGTTGGCATCAACGCGACCTTGGCCGCAGTCGCACCTGAACAGATCGAGGCAGCCCTGGCCGGATTCGGGGATTTCAACACCGTGAAGATCAAGGTGGCTGAGCCCGGCCAAACCATCCAGGATGACCTCGCCCGCATTCGCGCTGTTTATGCTGCCTACCCTGGCGTGCGCATCCGTGTTGATGCAAACGGTGGGTTCAGCGTTGTGGGCGCAATCGAGTTGGCCAAAGAACTTGCCATCGACGGGATCGACCTCGACTATTTCGAGCAGCCAGTTGCCACGATTGCCAAGCTGGCCGAATTGCGAATTAAACTTTCGCGAATCGGTGTTCGCGTTGCAGCCGATGAGAGTGTGCGAAAGGTCACCGACCCGATGGCAGTTGTGCACGCGAACGCTGCAGACGTGTTAGTTCTGAAGGCGCAGCCACTTGGTGGAATTTCGAATGCGCTTGCGATTATTCGCGAGGCTGGCTTGCCGGTAACCATTTCGAGCGCACTCGAATCTTCGGTTGGCATTTCGATGGGTTTGCACTTAGCGGCCAGCCATGAGCTAGCAAATCAAGATGCCGGCCTTGGCACTGTCGCGCTGCTCTCCGAAGATATTTGCGATGAACCGCTAATTGCAAAAAACGCAGAACTAGAAGTTCGCAGAGTTGTTCCGAGCGAAGCCCGCTTGCAGAAATTTGCTGCATCGGCCGAACGTCGAGAATGGTGGCTGGCTCGACTGCGCGAGTGCTACCGACTCATTTAGTTTCGGTTTACTTCAGGCCGCTGTAAACGTGAAGACCTTTGAAGAAAAGGTTCACGATTGTGAAGTTGAAAATCACAGCAGCAAAACCGACCAGCGCCAACCAAGCACTGCGACGACCCGTCCATCCTCGGGTTGCATTCGCGTGCAGGTAACCCGCGTAGATCGTCCAGATGATGAAAGTCCAAACCTCTTTGGTGTCCCAGCCCCAATACCGGTGCCAGGCCCGTTCTGCCCAAATTGCGCCGGCAATCAGCGTGAAGGTCCAAAGAATGAAGCCAATGATGTTGAAGCGGTATGACAGCTTCTCGAGGCGCTTTTCTTTAGGGAACACAGCCAGGATGCGCTTGATAGCGGCAATCAACCATCCCTTGCGCCCAGCGAACCAAGGCGAAGTCTTGAAAAGGTAGGCAACCGATAGAGCGGCCGCGATGTTGAAGAAAGCAGTGGCAAATACCGCCACGGTCACGTGAATTACCAGCCAGTAACTCTGCAGTGCGGGCATCAGGGTTTTTACCTGCACGTAGAACAAAGTGGTTGCGGCGCCGAGAGTTAGCAGCGCAAAGCCGGTAACCATCACTGCGATTACGCGAATTTCGGTTACGAAGAATAAAGCGAGAATGAATATCGCGACGATAACGAAACTTCCACTGATCGAGAATTCGTACATGTTTGCCCAAGGCACGCGCGAGGCAGAGATGCCGCGAAGCACCACGCCGATTCCGTGCGAAATTGCGGCGACAATCATCAACCCCACGGCAACGCGTTCGAAATTGATTTTCTTTGCTGTTGCCTCTGGGTCGGCTGAAGCGCGGCCGGCAAAGTGACCCGCAAAAAGTAAAAACGCGATTGTGTAAAGTGCCATCGCGGCGTAAACGAAAATTAGTGAGATCTGCGAGAGACCTTCATTGAGCGTTACTGAGCCCTGGATAATTTCACTCATCTTTGTCCTGTTTTATTTCATCGGCCAATTCTTCGATGACCTTTTCAAGTGTAGGGTCGTCGCCGCGAGCCAACGCTGCAATCTCGAAACCACCGCTCACCTTGCGCACCCAAACTCGGCGACGAGGAACCAGTAGCGAAAGCACCAGCCCACCGAGCGCGCTAAGTGCGAAGAACAGCACCCAACCTTCGCCAGGGTTGTATGAGACATCGAGCGAGGCAAATCGCTTGAGGCCGTCGAAGGTGATCGTGCCGAGTGAACCCGGCAGGCGGGTTGACTGACCAACGGTAAGTCGAATGCCCTTCACGCCGCTCTTACCGCCGGCTACCTGCTTCATCTTTTTTATGTCGAGAGAATAAACGTTCTGCGGCTTTCCGCTGTCGAGTCCGAGGTCGCCGACATAAACGTTGGCTGTGAGCATCGGGTTGACCGCCGCTGGGAAGGTCGAAGTCAGTGCCCCGGTGGTCAGTTCAGCTGCCGTCGGGTAGAAAAACGCGATTAGCCCGAATTGGGTCTTAGCGTCTGGCACCTTGATTACGCCGAGTGAGGTGTAGTTGGCATCCTGTGGCAAGAACGGCGTAGCGCCCGAAAACACGATGTTGCCGGCAGCGTCACGGATGGTGATTGCCGGAGCGTAGCCGTTGCCCGTGAGGTAAACGTTGGCTCGTGGCAGCCCAAGTGGCTCGTTCACTCGAATGACCGACTGGGCGGGCTTGCCAGCCTGACCGACCTGGCTGGTGACAGTTGCCCTGAAATCGAGCGGGGTGCCGATATTGGTTCGGTTCTTCAGGTCGAAGCTGGCAGCGAACTTGTCGAGAGTCACCTTGAAAGGCACCAACTGCCCTTCGTTGAAGAACGCACCCGGTGAGATCGAGTCGTAGCCGGTGAGGTTGTTCACAAAGGTCTCGCCCTCGACCAACACACGCTGACCGCTGTAACTAAAACCGCCACCCAAGCCGACCGCGAGTAAAACGCCGATTAGCGAGAAGTGAAAAATGAGGTTGCCGGTTTCGCGAAGATACCCGCGCTCTGCCGCAATCGAGTCGCCGGTGACAACCACACGATAGCGATTGTCTCGCAAAACCGATTCTGCCACGGCAAGCAAGTTCGGCCGACGAGACTTGTGCGATGCGTGTGCCGGCATCCTAGAAAATAATTTCGGAGCAACAGGTGGTTCGGCGCGCAAGGCATCGAAGTGCACGCGCGTTCGCGGAAGCACGCAACCGATCAGTGAAACGAAAAGCAAAATGTAAATCGCGCTGAACCAAACCGACGTGTAAACGTCGAATAGTTGAAGCGTGTCTAGAAATTTGCCGAGGCTGGGGTTGTTGTCGAGAAATTGCGTGACGCCATTTGGGTCTGCGCTTCGCTGCGGATAAACCGAACCCGGAATTGCCGCGGCCGCAAGTAGAAGAAGCAGTAGCAAAGCGGTGCGCATCGAAGTAAGTTGACGCCATATCCAGCGCAACCAACCGCGAGCTCCGAGCTCCGGAAGTTCTAGATCTGCGTCGCGTGAATATTTAGAGCGCTGGGACGAAGCCACTGTTCACCACCTGAATCCACTCGATGACGTTGTTCCAAACGCCGGTGATCAAAAGCAAACCTAGAACCATGAGCAACGCCCCGCCCGCAATGTTGAACTGACGAATGTGCTTGCGAACAAAGTTCACCGAGCGAGTCGCCCAAGCTGCGCCGGCGGCAAGCAGCACAAAAGGAATTCCGAGGCCAAGTGAATAGGCAATCGTCAGCACGATTCCACGAGCGGCCTGACCCTGGTCGAGGCTGAGGGCCAGTACTGAGGCGAGAGTTGGGCCGATGCACGGGGTCCAGCCAAGGCCAAACACAATGCCCAATAACGGCGCGCCAACCAGCCCCATACGCGGGCGCCATTGCGACTTAAAGTTGCGCTGCAAAAAGCCAAATTGCCCGATCATCACCAGGCCTAGCGCCACAACCAAAACACCGAGGATGCGCTGCACAAGCAGAGCCCCACCCAGATTTGCGAGCGCTGCGAACCCACCGAATGCCGCGCCGAGTGCGACGAAGACCGAGGTGAAGCCGAGAACGAAAAGAACCACACCGAGCACCACGCGTGAACGTTCGCTGGCTTGCGCGCTTACGTAACCGAGGTAACCGGGCACAAGTGGTAAGACGCATGGGCTCAAAAATGAAACCAAACCGGCGAGTAGCGCAATTGGAATCGCGAGTGCCATCGAGCCACCAAGAATCACCGAGCCAAAGTTCATGCGTTACTCGGTTGCCACGCGTTGAATGATCGCCCACAAAGTGCTCTTGTCGAGACGGCCAAGAATGCGACCGGCGACTTTTCCGGTTTTGTCGATCACTATTGTGGTCGGCACCGCCTGGGGCGAAACCACTCCAGTGAACGCGAGCATCACGCTGCCACTGCTTGCATCAAGGATGCTCGGCCAGCTGATCTTGAAAGTGCGGTCGAAGGCGAGTGCGGTTGCGGCCGAGTCGCGCACGTTCACGCCGATGAACTGAACTTGCTGGCCTTTGAATTTGTCATTTAGTGCAACTAAGTCTTTTGCCTCGGCGCGGCAAGGTGCGCAACCCGCGTACCAAAAGTTCATCACGACAACTACGCCACTAAGTTGTTCGGCCGAAAGAGTGGCGCCACTTTCAGTTTTGCCCGTCCAGGCTCCTGCGGTTTGTCGACTTCCCTTGGCGTATTCGCTCACGGTACCGTCACCAGCGATGTAGTTCTTGTTTGTGCCCGACTTGTACTGCTGAGCCAGGCTGTCATTGCCCGAGCAGGCGGTGAGCGACGCCACGGATGCCACCGCGAGCGCGGTTGCCACAACTACCTTGGTGAACTGAGTGCGCATCACACCGCTCCCTTGTCTTTGGCTCTGCGGGCCTCGGCAGGGTCGCGGTACTCAACCTCAACCCATTTGCCGTCACGCTTCTCAATAGTTGTAATCGACGACAAGGCGCAACGGCGCTTGCTCGGGTTGTGTAGCAGCGGCTTGCCAGTAAGGCTGAGGTGGGTCGCCCAGATTGGTAGCTGGTGAGTGACCATTACCAAATCGCCGGATTGGATCGATTCGGCTTCGTCGTTGATGAGTTCGAGCATCCTGGTCAAAATTTGCTCGTACGGTTCGCCCCAGCTTGGGCGGTACGGGTTGCGAAGGTGAAAGTAGAGGTGCGGGCGCACTGCAACGTGACCTGCGCTCATCTTGCGACCTTCGAAGATGTTGAATGGTTCGATCAGGCGTTCATCGAGATTGACCGCCAGATTGAAGGCGTCGGCGATTGAGTCTGCCGATTGCTGGGTGCGCAACAACGGGGATGCCACCACGCGACTGACTGGGTTCGCTGCCTTCAGGGCTTCGGCGGCATCGTGAGCCATCTGCTGGCCCAGTTCGCTTAGCGGGAACCCGTCGAGGCGACCGTAGAGCACGCCCTTTGGATTAAAGACCTCGCCATGTCTCACTAGGTGAACGCGATTGGCAGGCATAGACACAACTTTACCCTTGGGTAAACTTGGGGTCAGTCGCCTATTCAGGCATCATCCAGCCGAAAGCAAGGAACAAATGCGCGAGCGCACCCTCGTTAAACACCTGGCCGCCCACACCGACGGCCCAGTCACTCTTGGTGGATGGGTCGAGAAGGTTCGCGATCAGAAGCGCATCCAGTTTGTGATTCTGCGCGATGAGACTGGCGACGTTCAGGTCACTTACCCTCGCCCAGTTGTCGGCGACGCCCCCGACGAGAACGATGCCTTAGCAGCCAAGATTTCGGCGCTGACCGCAGGTTCGTTCGTCTGGGTACACGGCAACCTGGTTCATGACGAGCGCGTGAAGCTCGGTGGCCTCGAGATTCAGCTTCGCGACGTCGAGGTAATCACCACCGCCGACCCGATCAGCCCGATTGCCGATGACACCTCGATCGACAAGCGCCTCGACTGGCGCTTCCTCGACATGCGCCGCAGCGAGATGAACCTCGTCTACCGCGTGCAGTCGACCATCGAGGCAGCCTGGCGCGAATACTGGCGCGAAAACGACTTCACCGAAATTCACTCACCGAAGCTCATGGCCAGCCCATCAGAGTCGAACGCCGAGCTATTCAAGCTCGAGTACTTCGAGGGTCACGCCTACTTGGCACAGAGCCCACAGTTCTACAAGCAGATGGCGATGATGGCTGGCCTCGGTCGCATCTTCGAGATCGGCCCAGTATTCCGCGCCGACCCGTCATTCACTTCGCGTCACGCGACCGAGTTCGTTTCGATCGACATCGAAGTTTCATGGATCGACTCGCACGAAGACATCATGGCGATTCAAGAGCAGCTAATGCAGCGTGCGATTCAGGCCGTCAAAGATGCCCACGGCGAAGACATCAAGCGTCTGTTCGATGTCGAGATCGTGGTCCCGGCCATTCCGTTCCCACGCATTCCGCTTGCCGAGGCAGTCGAGATCATCAAGGAACGCGGTCACACAGTTGAGCGTGGCGGCGACCTCGACCCAGAGGGCGAGCGTCAGATTGCTGCCCACGTTGCCGAGAAGTTCGGTCACGAGTTTGTCTTCATCACCGACTACCCTGCAACCGTTCGCCCGTTTTACCACATGCGTCACCCAGAGAACCCTGCGCTCACCAAGAGCTACGACCTCATCTGGCGCGGCACCGAGATCACTACCGGCGCACAGCGTGAACACCGCCTCGACGTTCTAATCGAGCAGGTAAAGGCCAAGGGTCTCGAGCCAGAAGGCTTGCAGACTTACCTCGACTTCTTCAAGTACGGCGCCCCTGCACACGGTGGCTTCGGCATGGGTCTCATTCGCGTGTTGATGTTGCTTTTGCACCAGCCAAACATTCGCGAAGTCGGCTTCTTGTTCCGAGGCCCAAACCGCCTCGAGCCATAACCCCAGCTTCAATGAGAAACCCCCGGATGCTCGTCCGGGGGTTTCTTTTTAGTTCTAGTTCTCTCGCGCGGTATCGTTCCACGGTTCGCCCTTGAAGCCCCACGATAGGTACTTCTGCAGGACGAAGAGGCCGATCAAGAATGCGAATACGAAGGTCCAGTTAGCGCTGGCCAGGTCGAATGAGTAAGCAAAGCCGCTACCGGCGGTTGCCTTCATGTAAGCGCCGTTCCAGGCGATCAGCACCACACCGATACCGATGATGAGCCCCACACGCTTATAGGCGCGGCGGTAGGCACGGTTGCGACGCTTGAACTGGTACTCGTCAATCTCAGAGTCGTCGTCGAATGCGAAACGCACCGAAAGCTTTTGCATGAGGGTGACTAGTGCGAGCAACCCGACATAGAGCCAGATCGAGACGCCGCCGAAAAACATTTGAACCGCCGGGATGCCGTAAAGCACCCCAATCGTAATCACAGCGAGAAGTATGCGCGCTGGAGTGTTGCGAAACCCGTTGAACACAGTGTCGTTTCGAACCCAGTTTCGAACACCCGCATCGAACTTTCTCGCAGCGTTATCTAGTTTCTCTTCGAAGCTTTTCATTTCCATTATTTGTCCTCCAACATAAAGACTTGTTCGACTTTTTTACCGAGCGCTTTAGAGATCTTCAGTGCGAGCACGAGGCTCGGACTGTATTCGCCGCGTTCGATGTATCCGATGGTTTGGTAGTGCACTTCGACGAGATCCGCGAGCTCTTGGCGGGTCATGCCGATTTTGGTGCGCAATGCTTCGATGCGGTTTGCAACCCGCTCTTCATCTGCTTTAGATTTTCTTCCCATGGTTCATAGCATAATTACTACATAGCAATAATGCAACAATGTCGGAGGTCACTGCGAGAATTAAATATGTTCGAATATTTCGCCTTCGTGGAAGAATCCGCCGCCAAGAAATACCGCCTCTGCCTTGTGGCAATCCCCGTCGAAAAGCTCGCCGAAACCCGCAAAACCATGCAAACCCTGCGCCTGAAGGGCCAGAAACGCATTCACATGCAAAAAGAGAGTGACTCGCGCAGGCGCCAGATTCTGAGCACCATTCTGGGCATGGATGACTGGGAATGCCTCATTCTCGAATCAAGGTCTGCCCATCTCCCAGACACCGTAGCGCGGCAACACCTGCTGATTTTGGCTTCGACTCTGAAAATTTGGGGTTCGATTTCGAATTTGGTCATCGAAGAATCGAACGATCGAGCGCGAGACAAAGAAACCCTCGCTTGGATCCTTAGCAATTCAACCCACAAAATCGATTATCGCTTCCTGACATCGTCTCAAGATGAGTGCCTTTGGATAGCCGATGCTTTGGCCTGGGCTTTTTCGAAAGGTGGAGAGCACCGGGTAAAGGTGCGAGAACGCATCCAGTTGATTGTCGGCCCTTAAAGGCGTTTGCCCAAGAATCAACCGTCCGGCTGCAACTTGGGCATTCTTTCTCGGGCTAGTGCCTTCGACAAGTTCAAGTTACGTGAACATGCCGACATTTTCAATGACGGATCCCAGCCGGATCCGGGGCCGCCTTAAATGCGTTTGCCCAAGAATCAACCGTCCGGTTGGTTCTTGAGCATTCTTTCTAGGGCTCGTGCCTTCGACGCTTTTCAGATTAGCGGTGCGGCGCAAAACCGTCAATCACTTGAAGGCCTTGATGGTTGAGTGAGTCTTCGCAGCCCACTCATACTTGCGCGCGAGGCGGCCGAGCACAAACAGCAGAATCGGAAACCAGAAACGTTTGAAAATCCATTTGGTCAGTTTCACTTAGAGGCCTCCTCAAGCGCAGCACGCAATCGAGCCTTGTCGATGCGCCAATAGTTGTGAACCTTGCCATCGATGAGCAGCACGGGGATCTCATCGTGATAGCGGGCGGTCAGTTCGTCAGACTCCAGCATGTTGAGCTGCTTAAACGTGATGATTGGGCTGGCGCCGGCGGGTGTATCCGTGGCGAACTCCTCGAGAACCTCAGCGATTGCCAATTCAGCATCGTCACAAAGGTGACAACCTGGCTTGCCAATGAGCGTTAGAGCGACCGTCTTCACGAGTCCAGACTAACCGCTGTCTAAACTTGGAGGCGTGCCGAAATCAAAGCCAGAGAAAATCGAAGCAGCGTTCTTCGATGTCGACAACACGCTAGTGCGTGGCTCGTCGACCTTCTTGTTCGGAAAGGCAGCGTTCAAAAAGCACTTCTTCAGTCGCACCGACTTGTGGAACTTCGCTTGGCATCAGGCGCGCTTCATCGCCCGCGGCGAAACTGCAAAGACCATGAACGAAATCAAGGATCGCGCACTGGGTTTGATCGCCAATCACCGCGCCGAAGAGCTGGCTTCACTGACAGACATGGTTTACGACGACTACATCAGCCCGAAACTTTGGCCAGAAACAGTTCGCCTGGCGAAAGAACATGTTGCGAAAGGCCGTGAAGTTTGGCTGATCACTGCGGCGCCAGCAGAAATCGCCGAAGTTATCGCTGCACGCCTTGGTCTAACCGGCGGCCTAGGCACGATCGTTGAACGCAAGGATGGCATTCTCACCGGCAAACTTGTCGGCAAGCCTCTGCACGGTAAAGCCA
>JBJTNB010000096.1:0-3563 GCA_046073845.1 Micrococcales bacterium | reverse complement strand
CACCGCTTGGGCCACTCACATCGCCAAGCGAAACATTCACCTCAACCGGGAAGTCGTATTTGTTACCGACAAAAATGCCAAGTACCAATTTGCCCTCTGGGCTTACGGTTGGAGTGATCTTCAAACTTGAAGTCACCTTGTCACGACGTGTGATCACGGTTAAAGGTTTAGCACCGTACTTATTTATCAACGTGCGCAGGTCGTCGATTGATGCAGGCACATGCCCATTAACACTTTCGATGTAATCGCCAGCCACGATCTTGCCCGACGCTGGTGCATTCTTCTTTACTTCACTCACGTAGATATGAGTGGGAATCTTGTAGCCGAGCTTGGTCAGCGCTGCATAGACCGCATCTTGCTGCGACTGCTCCATCATTGCCTGACTCTCGGCATCGTTTTGCTGCTGAGTCTGAGTTGCCGGATAAATCTCATCGATCGGAACGATCTTTTCTTGTGGATCGATCCAAGCCAGAAACAGCTCACCCCAACTCGGAGTCTCGTCGCGGTTGCCGACAATACTGACGGTGAGCAAGTCAAGCGCACCGGCTGCCTTGAAGCTCTCGGCACCTTGAATGGTGATGATCGGTTTTGAGCCCTCAGAACCGAGCACGTTAAAGACTGGGCCGGGCCGCTCGATTACATATGGCGCCTTGACGAATGCCAAAAAAGCGAAACCCGCCAAGAATACAAAAAGCGCGATTAGGCCACCCGTTACGCGCTTGCGACTTGGCTTGGGAGTTGGCTCTGAAAACAGGGTCATTGTGGCCTTTCGAACCTCCAGCCTATTAGCGTGAGACCAGGAGTAAATCATGACTGAACCTGGCGACATCCCAGAAAGCGGCGACGAATTCGAAGAGTTCATGGCCCGATTCTTGGCAGAAGTCGAAGCCGACCCGAAACTTGCCGAGATGGTCAAGCAAATGGGTTTGCCGAAAGACCCTGTGGCAATGCGCCAGGCCATGGATCAGGTTCGCAATCTCATAGCCCGTCAAAACAAGGATGGCTCGGCCGGCTGGGACTTGGCTATTGCACAGGCTCGCAGCCAAGCATCCAAGCATTCTGAACCCATCGACGACACGACTCGCACCGCTATTGCCGCAGCCATGCAACTGGCGCCGCTTTGGCTCGGTGGGGCTACCGCAATTGCGCCGCCGGCCACCGACCCGAAACTGCTCAGTCGTGAGCTTTGGGTTCAAGATGCATTTCCCCTGATTCGCGAGCTGGCGAAGTCTGTCGCCGACCGAATGGGCGCGGCCTTGAGTGAGGCACTTCCGAACCAGGATGTCGCTTCTGCCTCAGAGACCCAGATGGCCGGCATGCTCGGCTGGCTCGGAAGCACTCTGGTTGCCATGCAGCTTGCCGAGGCGATTGCGGCACTGTCGAAAGAAGTAATCGGCGGCGGAGATATCGGCCTACCGATTTTTGAAGAGCAACGACCAGCCTTCGTGGCTCAAAACCTTCGGGAATTTGCCAATGAACTCGATACCGAAACCGACCAGGTTTACATCTTCATGGTCGTTCGCGAACTCGCACACACCGGATTGTTCAAGCACGCTCGTTGGCTTCGAGATCACGTGATTCAGCAGATTCAAAAATACGCGCACGATATTCATATCCATGAAGAACGCGTGCGCGAACTTGCCGAGAACTTTGACTCGTCAAACCCATCCGAGGTGCAGGCCGCCATCAAAAACGGAGACTTGCTCGCTGAGCGAAACGAAGACCAGATGCGCGCGCTCGAAGCCATCGAAACTATGCTCGCGCTCATCGAGGGTTGGGTCGATGCTGTTACCGCCGAGGCGACCAAGTTGCTACCGAAGTCACTCGCAATTCAAGAGGCGGTTCGTCGACGTCGAGCTACCGGCGGAGCAGCAGAGAAGACTTTCGGAACATTGATTGGTCTTGAGCTTCGACCACGCAAATTGCGCGAGGCCTCGAAAGTTTGGCAGCAACTGACCGAACGGTACGGCGCGGCCAAGCGCGATGAACTTTGGGCCCACCCAGACTTGCTGCCCACAGCCTTGGAGCTTGCAAATGTCGATCAGCTTTTTGCACGACTCGACGACAACGGCGACGAGTTCGACCGGGACTTGCGAAAACTTCTCGACGAATAGACGCCTGTTAGCAATTTGAGCGTGATTGTTGCGCTTGGGTTACAACCGTTTCATGGTCATTCGAATCAACCCTTCGCGCTCGCCCGTTTGGCGCAGTCCTAATGAATTGCAGGTGGGCCCTCATCGCGTTGGCGGGCTGACCCCGGCCCAACAGCGCCTGGTTTCGCTGCTAATCCGGGGCATCCCGACGAATTCTTTGACCACAGTGGCAAACGAATTGGCGGTTGAAAACCCCGGCGACCTAGTGGCAAAACTTGGCCCCGCGTTATTGAGCGATGAGCCGGCTGTGGCCCTCGACCGCGATTACGTCGAGCACCACTTCGCCGAACTCTGCCGGGTGCAGGCAAGCTACTCTGTCGAAGGCTCGCGCGTGATCGCCGCTAGACGAAACGCGTCTGTGTTCATCGACGATTGCGATACGGCCGCGCTGCTCGCGACGGCTCTCAAAGCCAGCGGTGTTGCGACAATCCTGACCAAGTCAACCTCTGATGCGCAGCTTGCGAATGTCGACGTCGCAATCACAATCGACCAATCTGCTATCAGCCCGGTGAATCATCGAAGATTTCTTTCATTGGGGGTGCCGCAGATTGCAATTCAATTTGATTCGACCGGAGTCTTCATCTCTCCGTTAATCGAAGTTGGCAAGACGCCGTGCCTTACCTGTTTACAAATCGCAGGCGGCGAGGCACAGATTGCTATCGATACGCAGTTGCTTTTTAGCGCCCAACGATTCGATGACTCTGTCTCAGAGCATTTTGCCGTTGCTATAGCGGCTCAGACTGCCCTACGCCGCATCGATCAACAGGCTGGTTTCGAAATTGCTGATTTTCATCGAGTCGGCTACCGCTTGAATTCGTCAACAGGTGCGATTGCGGAGTTTCGCTGGCACTTCGCGGAGAATTGCCTGTGTCACCAAGGGTTGGATGGTCGGGTTTAGAAAACGTCACCTAGACGAAGGTAAGAAAACGCGATGGGCGGCGCTCGCGAGTGGTTGCAGTTTCACGTTTTGCGTAGCTAATCGACAAACGCTTTTTCGCACGGGTAACCGCAACGTAAAACAAGCGGCGCTCTTCGGCAATCGCCGGCTCAGTGATCGCGTAACCGATTGGCAAATAACCTTCAACTACGCCGAGCAGGTACACGACAGACCATTCGAGCCCCTTGGCCGCGTGAATGGTCGATAGCGTCACCGACGAGGTCAGCGGTTCATGTTGCGAGCGTCGGCGTTCATCGAGCTCGGCAGCAAACTGAGCGATGGTCGAACCCTCTGGCATCTCATCGACGATGGCGAGAAGAGCCGAAAGCGAGTCGTTGCGGTCGCGCTCTGGGCCGGCATGGTCGGCAGGTCGGGGGCTCCAGCCAACGCTGCGACAGACATCCGAGACGATCTCGAACAACTGTTTACTCGGATGCCCGCCGGTCGCCGCCTCGGCACGAATGGCCGTCATT
>JBJTNB010000095.1:0-4978 GCA_046073845.1 Micrococcales bacterium | reverse complement strand
GCCACCGATGACGCCGATACGAGGGATTTGCACCCCTCTATTGTCGCAGGCTAGAGCCGCGCGGGCTAGGCGAATCAGGCTCGGCCGGCCGCAGCAGCCTCGCGCATGGTGACGGCGAGGCTCTTAGCCCCAGGCACCTTGGTTAGCTCGAGTGGGCCGTTGAGTTTGAGCGAAGTAATCACGATGGTCGAACGACGCTGCTCTAGACCCGTGATTTCAGACCAGGCCAACTCAACGGTGGCGCCGCCGAATAAACCCTGTCGCACCACAAGGTGGGTGCTGGTCAAATCGATGTAGAAGGCAAGGTGTTTGATGACAGGAATCAACCAACCGAAAACTGCGATCGCCAAGGCAACCAGGTAGGCGATATTCAATTGCCAAACTTCAAAGCGCTTATTGGCGAAATAACTAACCACACCTGCCGAAAGAAAAAGCAAAGCAAGCGGAACGACGAGAGTTCTTACACTTCGGCGAATTCGTCCGAGGTAAATCTCGATGGGTTGCTGCGCAGAAAAGGACATCGGTTAATTGTGTCTCAGGTGCATCACGTCACCGGCAGATACCGTGAGCGTTTCGGTTGAACCTCGAACGACAAGGCGGCCGAGGCCATCGATATCGGTGGCCACACCAAGAAACTCGGTTGCGTTCGGAAGAATCACTCGAACATCTCGCCCAATAGTTGTGCATGCCGCCTTGATACGAGTCAGCAGGTCGCTGCCTTCGAGTTCTCCGGCCAGAGATTCGAACTCGGCCAGATTGCGCTGCAGCTGGTTCAGGTAGGCGCTCAATAGCTCGTCAATTTCGGCAATCTGCGCGCCGGCGATTCGCAGCGAGGTCGCTGTCTCGATTGGCAGCTCATCCTGGTTTTGAAAAACGTTGGCGCCACTGCCAACCACCACCCCAGAAAGATCAGCGAGCAGCTCGCTCAGGATTCCACAAACCTTCTGGTCGTGAATCAAAACATCGTTCGGCCACTTGACGTCGGCACGCACCCCGCCCGGCAGCGAGGCGATGGCATCGACCATCGAAAGGCCAGCAATAAGAGGTATCCAAGCGAATTCGGTCGGCTGCACCCCGATTGGTCGAATCAACACAGATGCCAGCATCGAGCTGCCGGCCGGGGCCTCCCACTGGCGACCGCTGCGACCACGGCCCGAAGTCTGCAGATCTGCGACCAGCACGGCCCACCCTGGTAGTTCAGCAGCCCCCTGCAGCAGCTCACGGTTGGTCGAGTCGATGCTGGTCACATGGCCGAACCAGCCGGCCAATGGGCGGGTTCTGACAAAGTCTTGGGTTTGAGCCATGAACTCAAGGGTAGTCAAATCGGGTTTAGAGTTGCCCGTATGACCTACGACGCACCTAAGCCAGTGGAAGACATTCTGACCACCGCCGGCAAATTGCAGGACTTCAAGAACCGCTACCACGAGGCAGTGCACGCCAGCGGCGAGGCAGCCGTTGAGAAGCAGCACGCAAAGGGCAAGAAGACTGCTCGTGAGCGCATCGAGATGTTGCTCGACCCAGACTCTTTCGTAGAACTCGACGAGTTCGTTCGACACCGCTCGACCGCATTCGGCATGGACAAATCTCGCCCATACGGTGACGCAGTGGTCACAGGTGTGGGAACCATCAACGGCCGCCAGGTCGCAATCTTCTCGCAGGACTTCACCATCTTCGGTGGTTCGCTTGGCGAAGCTGCCGGAAACAAAATCATCAAGATCATGGACCTCGCCATCTCGACGGGTGTGCCGCTGATTGGAATGCTCGACTCAGGTGGTGCGCGCATCCAAGAAGGTGTGATTGCACTCGGTAAGTACGGCGAAATCTTCAAGCGCAACACCATGGCATCAGGCGTGATTCCGCAGATTTCGATCATCATGGGCCCAGCAGCAGGTGGCGCCGTTTACTCACCTGCACTCACCGACTTCGTGATCATGGTCGACAAGACCTCGAACATGTTCGTTACCGGCCCCGACGTCATCAAGGCCGTCACCGGCGAGGATGTCGGCATGGAAGAGCTCGGTGGCGCTCGCACTCACAACACCACCTCGGGCGTTGCGCACTACCTGGCATCAGATGAAGAAGATGCGATCGACTATGCGCGCGCGTTGCTTTCGTTCTTGCCAGAGAACAACCTCAGTGAAGCTGCAATCTACGAACCCGTTGGCTCACTCGAGGTCACTCCAGACGACGAGAAACTGAACACGTTTATTCCGGACTCACCCAACCAGCCATACGACATGCACGCCATCATCGAGTCAATCGTTGATGACGGCGACTTCCTTGAAGTTCAGCCGCTGTTCGCGCCAAACATCCTGATTGGCTTTGCTCGAGTTGACGGCCGAAGCGTTGGAATCATCGCGAACCAGCCTCAGCAAATGGCGGGCACCCTGAACATCGAGGCCGGCGAAAAGGCCGCTCGTTTCGTGCGCTTCTGCGACGCATTCTCGATTCCGATTCTTACCCTGGTTGACGTTCCTGGCTACTTGCCTGGCACCGACCAGGAGTGGGCCGGCGTCATTCGCCGCGGTGCCAAGCTGCTTTACGCATACGCTGAAGCGACCGTGCCGCTGGTGACCGTAATCACCCGCAAGGCCTACGGTGGCGCTTACATCGTGATGGGATCGAAGCAACTCGGAGCCGACATTAACCTCGCCTGGCCTACCGCCGAGATTGCAGTTATGGGTGGTCAGGGTGCAATCAACATCTTGTATCGCAACGAGATTAAGAAGGCCCAAGAGGCCGGCGAAGACATCGCAGCCGTTCGCGCGAAGCTCGCCGCCGAATACACATACAACGTTGCATCGCCGTTCTTGGCCGCCGAGCGCGGCGAGCTCGACGGCATCATCGAACCGAGCCACACTCGCATTGAAGTAATCAAAGCGCTGCGCGCACTTCGCACCAAACGCGCGAACGTTCCACCGAAGAAACACGGAAACATTCCGCTGTAAATCGGCGAGCGAGAGTCAAGATGAGCGACAACGAGATTCAGCAATCGATCAAGGTCGAGCGCGGTAACCCCACCGCTGAAGAGCTCGCTGCGTTGATAGCAATTGTGCAATCGGTGGTCGCAGAAGAATCGATGCTTGGCAAGAAAGAAATCACAAAACCGCACTCGACCTGGAGTCGCGGCGCGGCACAGCTTCGCGCACCGATTACACCTGGACTTGGTCAGTGGCGAGCCGCATACCGCGATGGTTTGAACTAACAACAAAACTAGAAAAGGAAAAAGCAATGACGCGTGAACCTTCACAGCTCGACAAGATTGCCGATGCATGGGTCGACAAGATGGCCGACATGAGCCCAAGCTATGCGACCTACATCGGCCGCAAGGGCTCAGACGACAAGATCGACGACCCATCGCCAGAAGCAATCGAAGAGCACCTAGCCGCGAGTAAGACGGCATACGAGCAGGTCAAGGCCGCTCCGGTTGCCGACAAGGTCGATGAAGTCACCAAGGATGCCATGATGAGCAACTTTGAACTTGGCTTCGAACTGCACGACTCGGGAATGTGGAAGCGCGACCTCGATGTTTTAGCGTCGCCGGCACAGGGCATCCGTGACATTTTTGACCTATCTCCTCGCGACAGTGTCGAGGCCTGGGAGAACCTCGCAAAGCGCATGCGTGCCGTTGATGGCGCTGTTGATGGGTACATTCGCACCCTGCAGCTAGGTATCGAAGCCGGAGACACTCCTGCTCGCCGCCAGGTTGAATTCAACATCAAGCTAGCCGATGGTATTTCGTCGGCCGAAGGCTTCTTCAACAAGTTCGCTGCGGGTGCGAAGGCCGGCGACACCGAACTTCCTGAGAGCCTAAAGGCCGATTTGGTTAAGGCTGGTCACGAAGCAACCGCAGCCTACGGAAAGCTAAACGACTTCTTCAAGAATGACTTGCTGCCAGCAGCCAACAGCGTCGACGCGATTGGTCGCGAGCGCTACGCACTATTCAGCCGCAAGTTCCTAGGTGCAAAGGTTGACCTCGACGAGACCTACGAGTGGGGAATCGAAGAACTCGCTCGTGTGACTGCAGAGCAGAATGCGGTTGCAAACGAAATCAAACCTGGCGCCTCTGTCAAAGAAGCCATCGAGGTTTTGAACAACGATGCTGCTCGCAAACTCCACAGCAAGGATGAACTGCAGAAGTGGATGCAGAAACTCAGCGACGAAGCAATTCGCAAGCTCAACGGAGTTCACTTCGAAATCGCCGAGCCACTGAAGAAGCTCGAGTGCATGATTGCACCGACCAACTCTGGCGTGATTTACTACACCGGCCCAACCGATGATTTCTCGCGACCTGGTCGCATGTGGTGGTCGGTTCCTGACGGCGTAAACGAGTTCGACACCTGGCGTGAAACCACCACCGTGTACCACGAGGGTGTTCCTGGTCACCACTTGCAGATCGCGCAGCAGGTCTATAACCGCGCCGAGCTCAATTCATGGCGCCGCCTTGCATCATGGTGCTCGGGTCACGGTGAAGGTTGGGCACTATACGCAGAGCGTTTGATGGCTGACCTGGGCTTCTTGGATGACCCGGGTGACCGCCTCGGAATGCTCGACGGTCAGCGCATGCGTGCTGCTCGTGTGGTTCTTGACCTTGGTGTACACCTTGGTAAGAAGAAGCTCGACGGTAGCGGCGTGTGGGACTTCGACTACGCGCTCGACTTCATGGCCAAGAACGTGAACATGAGCCCCGAGTTCATCAACTTTGAGGTTCACCGCTACTTCGGTTGGCCAGGACAGGCACCTTCGTACAAGATTGGTCAGCGCATCTGGGAGCAGTTGCGTGACGAGTACAAGGCTCAGAAGGGCGCAGAGTGGGACATCAAGGAGTTCCACAAGACCGCGCTAAATCTAGGTGCACTTGGCCTAGACAACCTTCGCAAGGCATTGCTTGGCTAGTCGCCAAGCGGTCAGGGTCTAAACCAGGCCACACCAAGCTTGAGATCAAGGTCGGGAGTAACAACTCCCGGCCTTGTTTTCG
>JBJTNB010000094.1:0-2347 GCA_046073845.1 Micrococcales bacterium | reverse complement strand
CGCACGCGATCGCGCAACCGAACTCTGGGGCCCTGGCGTGGTCACCGAAATTGCGCCGGCCACCGAGTATTGGGTGGGCGAGGAGTACCACCAGGACTTCTTCACCAAGAACCCGAACCAGGGCTATTGCAACGCGGTTGTGCTGCCAAAGATGGCGAAGGTTCGTCAGGGGTTTGCCCAATACCTGAAGTAGTAGTTGCTCACAGCCGGTTCTATTCGGCAAGTTCTACACAGATTTGAGCGCACTTCACATAGCCCGTTCAATATTCGAGATTCTCTTTCTGTCGCTACTACAGAAAGAAGCTCATGTCAGAGTTCATTACCGTTACGGGGTTGGTTGCAACCACCCCGCGCCACTTGGTCACCCAAGATGGCTTGCCAATCACCTCGTTCCGATTGGCTGCCGCTCACCGTCGCTTCGACCGCAAAGAGAACAAGTGGGTCGATGGTGAAACCAACTGGTTCACCATCACCGCATTCCGTCAGCTCGCCATCAACGCAGCCGGCTCGATCGCCAAGGGTGAGCGAGTCTTGGTCAGCGGAAAACTGCGCGTTCGCGACTGGGACAACGGCGAACGCGCCGGCACCTCTGTTGAGGTCGAAGCCGACTCGCTTGGTCACGACATCACCTGGGGCACCTCGGTATTCACCCGCACTGTTCTAGTGCGCGAGCCAGAAGCAGCTGACAACCTCGAATCTGAGCTCGAACCGGCTTAACCAAAGACTGCTGCGGCGGTGCCTACCCCCTCGGGTGCCGTCGCAGCTTCAACCAAACGAATCGCTGTTCTCCCTTCCGGTGACTCGTGCGGGCGGCGCTCAATCCTGCTAACTGCTTACCAGCCTCGAACTCGAGCGCTAATCAGTCGGTAAAATTACTGACAAGCAGACGGCGGCGATTGAGCGCCGTTTTTTATTGAAAGAGACTCCATTGGCTGAATTCATCTACCAGATGATCAAGGCGCGCAAGGCGCACGGTGAGAAGGTCATCCTCGACGATGTGACCCTTGCCTTCTACCCAGGCGCAAAGATCGGCGTTGTCGGCCCGAACGGTGCCGGTAAGTCAACCGTTTTGAAGATCATGGCTGGTCTCGACACCCCGAGCAATGGCGAGGCGCGCCTTAGTCCTGAGCACACCGTCGGCATCTTGCTTCAAGAGCCACCGCTAGACGAAAACCTCACCGTTCTAGGCAACGTAGAGCTTGCGGTCAAAAAGACCAAAGACATGCTCAACCGCTTCAATGAGATTTCAGCTTTGATGGCCGAACCAGATGCAGACTTCGATGCACTGCTTGCCGAGATGGGCACGCTACAAGAGCAGATCGACCACCTCGACGCCTGGGATCTCGACTCGCAGCTCGAACAAGCCATGGATGCACTTCGCTGCCCACCAGGCGACACCCCAATCACCAATCTCAGTGGTGGTGAGCGTCGCCGCGTTGCGCTTTGCAAGTTGCTGCTCGAGAAGCCAGACCTACTTCTTCTTGACGAACCGACCAACCACCTCGACGCCGAGAGCGTGCTTTGGCTAGAGCAGCACCTCGCGAAGTATCCGGGTGCTGTATTGGCTGTTACACACGACCGTTACTTCCTCGACAACGTAGCCGAGTGGATTCTCGAACTCGACCGCGGTCGTGCTTACCCATACGAAGGCAACTACTCGACATACCTCGACAAAAAGCGTGAGCGTCTTGAAGTTGCTGGCAAGAAAGACGCCAAGCTCGCAAAGCGTCTCGAAGAAGAACTCGAGTGGGTTCGTTCGAACTCGAAGGCTCGTCAGGTCAAGTCGAAGGCGCGTCTTGCTCGCTACGAAGAAATGGCAGCAGAAGCAGAGCGCACTCGCAAGCTCGACTTTGAAGAGATTCAGATTCCTGCTGGCCCTCGTTTGGGCAACGTCGTTATCGAAGCCAAAGATCTTAAGAAGGGCTTCGGCGACCGCGTGCTGATCGACAACCTTTCATTCACGTTGCCGCGAAACGGCATCGTTGGTGTGATTGGCCCGAACGGTGTCGGTAAGTCGACACTCTTCAAGACCATCGTTGGCCTCGAAGAAAAAGACGGCGGCGAGCTCAAGGTAGGCGAGACCGTCAAGGTTTCATACGTCGACCAAGGCCGTGGCGGCATCGACCCAAACAAGACCTTGTTCCAGGTTGTCTCAGATGGTCTCGACTACATGATGGTCGGCCAGACCGAAGTTCCTGCTCGTGCCTATGTGGCGGCCTTCGGTTTCAAGGGCCCAGACCAGCAGAAGCTAGCTGGCGTGCTTTCGGGTGGTGAGCGCAACCGTTTGAACCTCGCGCTGACTCTCAAGCAGGGTGGCAATCTCTTGCTTCTCGACGAGCCGACAAAC
>JBJTNB010000093.1:0-5967 GCA_046073845.1 Micrococcales bacterium | reverse complement strand
GCCTCTGGTGCTTACAGGCCGGGCCGCCTGGCGCACAGACATCGAGTCGCGAAACGTCACCCTTTCGATCCGCGCCATACCGATTCGTCACGGGCAAAAGCGTTCTGGATCAATCGTTTTGGTGCGTGATGTCACCGAGCTGCGTCGCCAAGAGCAAGAACTGATCACCAAGGATGCCACCATCCGTGAAATTCATCACCGAGTGAAGAACAACCTGCAGACCGTGGCAAGCCTGTTGCGCATTCAGTCGCGCCGAAGCAAGAACGACGAGGTTCGCGAGACTCTCGACCAGGCGATGCGTCGAGTTTCTGCGATTGCGCTGGTGCACGACACCCTGTCAGAGGGCACCGCTCAAGAGCTGAACTTCGACGAGGTTTTCGACCGCGTACTTTTGCTTACCGCCGAGGTCGCGACCCTGCACAACACAACCGTCAACACCATTATCGATGGCAAGTTTGGTCAGTTGCCCGGCTCGGTGGCAACGCCGCTTGCTGTGGCGCTCACCGAGATTGTGGCTAACGCCGTCGAACACGGATTGGCCGAACGCAGCGGCGCCGTTCACGTCAATGCCGAGCGCAAATCCAAAAAGCTAGACATTACTGTGAGCGACAATGGTCGTGGTCTTACCGACGGCAAGCTCGGCGATGGCCTGGGCACCCAAATTATTCGCACCTTAATCGAAGGTGAGCTGCGAGGCACCATCAATTGGTTCAGTCCACCAGATGGTGGAACCAAAGTTTCAATCGCTATTCCGCTGTAAAGACTTGGGCTTAAGTGCAAAACCCGCCTCGAGGGCGGGCTGTGCAAAATCTAAAAACCGATTACGAAGCGCGACGAGCTCGTGCGTACTTGCGCTTTAGCGACTTGCGCTCGTCTTCTGAAAGACCGCCCCAAACGCCGGCATCTTGGTTTTCTTTGATTGCATATTCGAGGCACTGGGTCGAAACCTGGCAGTCGCGGCAGATGGATTTTGCTTGTTCGATTTGATCGATTGCAGGGCCTGTGTTGCCTACCGGAAAGAAGAGTTCTGGGTCTTCGGTTCGGCAACGTGATTCATTGAGCCACTGCATATCCATGTGCGGTTATTCCCTTGTAAATACTGGCACTCAGCGGTTCTCGAGGTCTTATGACCCGTCTAGGCTGGTGTTTGTCTCAGGCAATAATTCCATGACTGAACACCGTTGGCAATACCCAAAAAAGGACTTAAATTACCTTGAAAAATCGCTTTTTAACCCTTGCGAAAAAGCACCAAAAAGCAGTAGTCATTTTGCTGCTCGAAGGCGCCGGTGTGACTCTCACAACTTTGTTGTTTATCTTCGGAACAGTATCGGATGCGATAAACACACCAAAACACTTCGCTCAAGTTCTCGGCGCGGATGTTGCATTGGTTGCGATTTTCTTGCTCACGAACATCCTGGTGATTTTTATCGCGCGCCAACTTTTGTTTCAGAAACGCTGGGCGAGAAGTGCCGCAGTTTTTTGGCAGCTGATTCAGATCGCGATTGCCTGGAACTCGTTCACCGGAGACACACTCGGTTACTTCATCGGTGGGTGGCTGTCAGGAACGGCTGGTGCCGGTCTGGTATTGCTTTTCAGCAAGGATGTCATCGACGGAACGACCGAGAAGGTCGATCGCGAATAGTCGCGAACTAGACCTCGAGCAATTTGCGCAACATCGTGACATGGCCGGTGGCCTTCACGTTGTAAAGCGCGTGAGCAACCTTGCCCTTTTCGTCGATCACGAAGGTCGAGCGCAGCACACCTTCGTACTCGCGGCCGTAAAGTTTCTTCATGCCATAGGCGCCGTAAGCCTTGTGCGTCTTAAGCGACTCATCGCTGAGCAGGTCGAACTTGAGCTTTTCTACTTTGCGGAACTTGGCAAGTTTCTCGATTTCGTCAGGCGATACCCCAAGCACGGCGTAGCCCGCTTTTTTGAAAGGCGCTAGGGCATCGTTGAAGTCGCATGCCTCTTTGGTGCAGCCCGGGGTGAGGGCGGCAGGGTAGAAGTACAAGACGACCTTCTGGCCCTTGAAGTCGGCGAGTGAAACGCTGACGCCATCCTGGTTTGCGAGTTTGAATGCCGGAGCCTTCGAGCCGGTCTCAAGACGGGTTTCTGTCATTTTTACCTCCAGGATGCTCGGGCCGAGGCCCGCTTATGGTGAGTTTATTGGGCGGACAGCAGAAAGCGGCCGGTGTCGCGATAGTTCTGAATTCGCCAGAGCACTTTCTTTGAATATTCAGGAATCAGACCATACAGTTCTGCGTTGCTGCTTGTGAGCAGGTCGTTCAAAAGCAAAATCGTTCGCGACACCAGCAAGCCCTCGAAGTCGGCCTCGGCGAAATTTGGTAGTGGACCCACCGAGGAGTAACCGGCTAGAAGAGCCTCTTCAAAAGTTGGCTCGTCGCGGATGTAAAAAATGGCGTTGGCCAGGTCTTGTACCGCATGACCTAGGCCGCTGTCATCGAAGTCGAAAACAGTTAGCCTCCCACGATTGCTCATGATGTTGTGACCGTGCATATCCGTGTGAATGGGCTGCAGTGCGTGGTTTTTGCCGAAGTTCGCCAGGGCATGTGTCGACTGCGAAATTTGCGCGGTCGCAGCTTCTCGGAGTTGATCCGAAATTGATTGATTGTTGGTGGTCGGCAAGTTGAAATCACTCGCCATCAGGGCGTCATCAACCATGGGAAATCGTGCGGGGGCGGCAGGTGACCAGTCTTTCGAGATTTGATGAAGTTCAGCCATGAGCCGACCTGCCTCGAACCACTTGCTGGTCGAAGGCGCATCGGCCACGACTGAGCCGGGCAGCCATTCGAAAAGAACGGCATCGTGGATCTTTTCAAATCCAGGAATCTGCACCTGCGTGACGAACGAGCCATCTATGCCGGCAACCGGCGATGCCGCCGGAAAACCCTGCGCTCGCAACTGGACTAGCCACTGAACCTCGGCCAAAACGGCCGCGTGATCGTGAAACGAGTTCATGTTCACGCGAAGGGCAAATTTGCGCCCCTGATGCACGATCTTGAATGTCGTATTGAAACTGTGCAGCAGCAGGTGAATCTCGGCACCAGCAAGGCTGTAGTGATGCAGCAGGTCGGTAACTAGCGGGCGCAAGAGAGCGACTTGTTTGCGGGCCGAAAGGTCGCTTAGTTGGGCTTGCATGCAGTCAGTCTAGGTCGGCGCCAAGTAGCGCATCCCTTGTGATTCCTGCTAATCTTGACCCTTGTTGTGCTCGTCACAGCAAGCGCCTCTAGCTCAATCGGCAGAGCAACTGACTCTTAATCAGTGGGTTCCGGGTTCAAGTCCCGGGGGGCGCACGAGTACCTCCGAGTCTTATCAGCCGGGGGTATTTTCTTTTGTCGGACCTCGGCCATAACCTGCGCACATGACAGAAGAAAATGCACCCAAGGGTTTGGGCAAGCAGCTCGACGAGCTGAATGACAAGGCGATAGCGAACGCATCCACGGTTGAATTTCCACCAGGTGTTGAAACCATCGGCGTTATGGCTGAGTGGGGCAACCAGGGCAGGCCTCGTTGGTTCAAATACCCAGAGTGGCCAGAAACGCAAAAGCCCTATCAACTTTTCAAAACGAATGCTGCCGTCACGCCATCCTCGACGTGGGTTTTCAATTCATACCGCGGCAGGTGGGTTCCAGACCTCGATGCCCAGTTGTGGGAGTACCGCATGAAGGGCGACTGGTACCAAGAGATCGACGAGGTCGAGGCTCGTCACCTTTTCAAGAAGGCCTTCGAAACGCCAGACCGCGTCGGCAAGACTTGGGAAATCGTGGTGACCGACGAATAGGCTTTTCGCATGACAGCCTGGAAAACCTCGATCTACCTGCTTTTCGGTTTTCTCGGACTCACCTTCATCTCGGTGCTGGTGCGCCTTCCTGAGGTTCGCGAAACCATCGGCGTAAATACAGCACAACTCGGTTTGGTTTTGCTCGGTACCTCGGCAGGCTCGATTCCGGCACTACTCATTTCGGGGCGCATGATCGAACGCTTCGGCACTCGACCAATGATTCTGGTCGGCTACTTTTCGGCAGCCATCGCGACCACTCTGCTGTGGTTCGCCATACAAGCGCACTCGGCCGTCGCCGTGTTCTTCGCCCTGATGATGTATGGCTACTGTGTTGCCACCGCCGATGTTTGCATCAACTTGGATGGCTCGATTCTCGAGCAGAAAATTGGCCGATCGATCATGCCTCGCCTGCACGCCGCCTATTCAATCGGTGCCTCTGCTGGTGTGATGTTTGGAACCTGGGCAACCTCTGTCGACTTTTCGATGGGTATTCAGATTGCGATTCTTTCGGTGCTGACCGCCGCGCTACCGATTGCGATTCGTCGCTACATCCCAGCCGGAACCGGCAAGCATGAACACCACGCCGAGGCCAAGCGAACCAAGGCCAAGAGCCTTTGGTCAAACAAACTTGTGCTCTGGCTAGCACTTGGAATCTTCGGCATCACTCTGGCCGAAGGTGCATCGAACGACTGGCTCGTGCTCGGTTTTGTCGACGGCTACCACATCACTCGCGCGCAAGCCGGCATCGGGTTCGCCTGCCTCACCATCGCAATGACACTAGCTCGCTTCTTCGGCGGCAACATCGTTGATCGCATTGGTCGCCACCGCGCACTTCGCATCTTCGCTGTCGTTGGGCTTGTCGGCATTTTGTTGGTCGCTCTCAGCCACAATCTGTTCGCAGCCTATGTTGGCGCTGCGTTTTGGGGTGTCGGTGTGGCTCTCGGTTTTCCGCTCTTCATTTCGGCGGCCGGCGAGGGGCAGAACGCGGCTCGCCAGGTTTCGTTCGTCACCACTGCGGGTTACGTTGCATTTTTGGTTGGGCCGCCCCTACTCGGATTCTTGGGTCAGGCAATGGGCCTTCTCAACATGTTCTTGTTGCTGGCTGCGACCATGGGTGCGGCGGCGTACTTCGCCTCGGCTACCAAGCCTCAGCAAAACTAGCGACCAAGTTTTTTGTAAACCTCGTCACGTTTTCTAACGGTAAGTACCAGCACGAATATCTTGTCGTCGTTGATTGAGTAGGCGATTCGGTAGTCACCAACTCGTATTCGCCAAATATTGTGTTCGCCTGAAAGTTTTAGGCATCCGACTGGTCGAGGGTCTTCGCATAACCCTTCGATTCGAGCCACGACTCGACGTTTTGTCACGCGTTCGAGTTTTGAGATTTCCTTGCGAGCGGATTCCTCAAAAACAATTTCGAATTTACGATTTTGCAAGAGGTATGCCCAATTCTTCGGCCACCTCTTCCAGCGAATATGTTTTTCCACCTGCTTCGATGCGTTTCTTAGCCTTAATGGCTTGCTCGAGCAGCAGCGAATCTTCAAGAACATCTAGGGCCAGCTTTGCCAGGGCGTGATCCATCAGAACAGCTACAGGGCGCCCGTGGTCAGTAATTACCTGGGGTTCATTGCGGCAATCAATCAGCGTCTGGGCGAAGTTTTGCCGCGCTTGGGTCGCTGGAATCTTCTTCATGCACAAAATGTACATTATTTACAAAAAGCGCGTCAAGCCCTAAACGGCGAGCGTGATGGTGATGGCGACGTGATCTCCGACCACCAACTTTTCAGGCAACCGCACCACATTCTTGATTGGCACGAGGTAGCCGCCATCCTTGGGAAATAGCGAAGTCTCGAACGTGGTCTTGCCGATTTTCACAGAGCACGGAATGACACCCCAACCGTAAGTGACCTGCGCGGCAACGGCCTTGATTTTGGCAGCCTGTGCGGCGGCAACGCGCACGAAATAGAACGGGGCTGGGCCTCGCCACTCGAAGATGTCGCCGCTGAATTTCATTTGCACGCGAGCAGGTTAGCAGTGGCGGTTAGGCTTTCGACATGGCTAAAGCACTGATGGTTATCGATGTTCAAAAATGGGGATTCACCGGCGACTGGCAGGTATCAGACTCAGATGCCCTGCTCGCGCGAATTCAGAAACGAGTCGACGA
>JBJTNB010000092.1:0-11604 GCA_046073845.1 Micrococcales bacterium | reverse complement strand
GTTTGCTCGAGCTACGGCATCTGAGAGAGGAAGATTGCTTGCAGCATTTTCTTCGAGCACATCAAGATACTGCCCAGCCATGACTTCAATTCGCATTCTGCCGAATTCGTAGCGGCACTCCGCTTCGATTTCTTTATCGCGGCCAACCAAGAGTGCCGAACCAAATAGTTCAGAACTCCAAGAGAGCATCAAGTCGCCGACCAGGATGCTCGCTGCCGCACCGAATCGGTCGGCTTGCCCGCTGAATTGTGACTCTGAGTGCAAGGCCTCAAACCGCTTGTGCATCGCTGGATTGCCTCGACGCGTGTCGGACTGATCGATCAAGTCGTCGTGCACGAGTGCGGCTGCGTGAAAAAGTTCGAGAGCGGCGCAAATCTTGACGATTCCGGCCAGCTGCTCGGGATCATCAGAATCTTTGACACCAGCCAACGAGCCTTGCCATGCAGTGAAGCAGAACAATGCTCTGAAGCGCTTGCCGCCTCGTAACAAATCACGGCTGTAGTCAATGATTGGCAGAAGCTCAGGCGAGATCTCTGCGAATTCGGCTTGGCGTGCATCCATGAAACAATCCAGCTCCGTCTGGATTGCCTCGAGTAGCACGGCCATTTCGTTCATTGCTACAGCCTAGTTTTCGTTTACAAAGTCGGTGGCTAAACCTATGCTCTAATCATCGAGAGGGAGTGGCTTCATGGGTCTATCAGAGCGTGAAAAGCGGGTTCTTGCTGAAATGGAGCGCGAGCTATTTGGCGCTTCATCGATCGACCCGAAATTGCGCCCGGCTAACAGTGTTCGCAAGCTCGTAGCGGGCGTTTTGTTGGCCGTGATCGGGCTCTCAGTCCTAGTCTTTGCGGCAATCAGCGCCGTGATTTGGTTCGGTCTCATTGGGTTCGCGATCACGTTGTTTGGCGTCTTGATGGCGAGTGCTACGCCGGCAGCCGGCTCTAGCAAGAGCACAACCAAGCCAAGATCGAATAAACCAAAGCCAAACCCAGGCACTTTTTTCGAAAATCGCTGGGATAACCGCCAGGGCGAATAGCCCAATGGGTCGATAGCGACTCGATCCCGTCAAAAGGCACCCAAATCGGGTGCCTTTTCTGCTTTTCAGGGTTAAAACTGGTCAAATTGTGGGATTTCCCTCCACCGCCAAAAGTCAATGATTTATTGGCTTTTCTTTGCCAAAACGTTATATTTATCTACTCAAATGAACCCTTTGTGGATGAAAGTGGTGTAAAGTGGAGTCTATGACCAAGGTGGTCTTTATCGAGAAGGGGGAGTCGACATGCTGCTAGGCACGCACACCCCAAAACTCGACGACAAAGGCCGCATCATCCTGCCGGCGAAGTTCCGTGAGCAGTTCGCTTCGGGTCTCGTAATCACTCGTGGTCAAGACAAGGCTTTGCTGGTTTACAGCGCCAAAGACTTCAACGACCGCGCAGAAAAGCTCAGTGCGGCACCGATCACCGACGCGGGTGCGCGTAACTACATCCGAGTTTTCATGTCTGGTGCTCACGCCGAGACTCCCGACAAGCAGGGTCGCGTAACTATTCCGCAGATCCTTCGCCAGTACGCAGCTCTTGAGCGCGACCTCGTGGTTATTGGTGCTGGCTCATACGCAGAAATCTGGGATGCCAAGGCCTGGAACGATTTCATTTCTCAGCAAGAGAACCCTTACTCAGCACTTGCCGAGGAGGTGATTCCGGGAATCATCTAGCCTGCGGCTAGAACTCCACCCATTCCAGCCGGCACTCTTCCCCGATGCCGGAAAGTGTGAAAACCAAGCTCACGCGAATGGATGGGGCTCTAGTCGCAGACATAAACCGGATCAAATGTCGAAAGCAATCAACGAAATTCACGTTCCAGTGATGCTTGAGCGCTGCATTGAAGTGCTCGGCGAAGCTATCGATGGGGCAGCAGTCATGGTTGATTGCACACTCGGCATGGGTGGTCACACCGAGGCGTTCTTAGAGCGTTTTCCTAACTTGCGCGTCATTGGCATCGATCGCGACCTAAGTGCAATCGCGCTTGCGACTGAGCGCTTGGCTCGTTTCGGTGACCGCTTCGAGGCCGCGCATGCAACTTACGACCAAATTCTCGAAGTGCTTGAAGAACGAGGGATTCGCGGTGTTCAAGCGATTTTGCTTGACCTGGGCGTTTCTTCAATGCAACTCGACGAAGCTGACCGCGGCTTCGCCTACTCGTACTCGGCACCACTCGACATGCGAATGGACACTACCGAAGGTCTTACCGCTTCTGATGTGCTCAACGAATACAGCGAGAAAGACCTCGCCCGCATTTTTCACGAATACGGCGAAGAGCGTTACTCGCGCCAGATCGCAGCTGCCGTGGTTGCTCGTCGCACCGAGAAGCTTTGGACTACTAGCGATGAGCTCGCAACCTTGATTGTAGGAATTGTTCCGTTCATCCCCGGTAAGAGCAAGGGTCACCCAGCAAAGCGCGTATTCCAGGCGCTTCGTATCGAGGTCAACCGTGAGCTCGAAGTTTTGAAGGGCACGATGCCTGCGGCAATCAGGGCGCTGGCAATCGGTGGTCGAGTGCTCGTGCTTTCGTACCACTCCCTTGAAGACCGCATCGTCAAGCAGGCTTTGGTCGCGGCAAGCACCTCATCGGCACCCCTTGACCTGCCAATCGAACTTCCTGAACACGCACCAATCTTGCGACTCGTCGTAAAGGGTGCCGAGCAGGCCAGCGAAGAAGAAATCCAAATTAACCCACGGGCCGCATCAGTGCGACTTCGTGCGGCCGAAAAAATCCGGAGTGCAGCATGAGCATCGCAAGAGTAACCGCGCCAAGTCAGATTCGCGCACCACGCCCACGCCTTAGCAGTGTTGCATCGATTGCACGTGGCACGGCGAAGTCGCCAAGCCAGGCTCGTCGCTTAGGTGTCATCGCGGCTACAGGCGCTGCCATCATCGGCGGACTCAGCCTTCTAATGAGCATCGGGGTTTCGCAGAGCGTTTACCAACTCGCCGATCTAAAGCACGAAAAAGCATTGCTTAGCACTCAAACTCAGATGTTGTCTGAGCAGGTCGATTCGCTGTCTTCGCAGCAGAATTTGGCTAACTCGGCTGCGTCACTTGGCATGATCGCAAACGCAAACCCTGTATTCCTTCGTATTTCTGATGCAACCGTTTATGGCAAGCCGACAGCTGCCCTAGACACGACGGGTCGAGTGGCCAAAAACAACTTGGCAAACGCTTCAATGACCGAGAGTTCAGTTTTGAACATGCAGTCGGGCGCATCGGAAATCATCGCAACGATTCCAACCACTGGCGCGTATGTCGCTCCAAAGGTTGCCGCGGGCACGCAGGTAGCGTTGCAAAGCGGAGTCATCCCGGCTTCTCCAACCCACTAATCGTTCGAGGCAGGCAGCGTGCGTAATCAGACGCCTGACCCGATTGAGCTAAGAAGTCGCCGTTTGCGCGGCTTCGTAATTGCAATTGCAATTCTCTTCATCGGGCGACTCGGGCTAGTGCAATTAATTCAGGCTCCTGAAATCAACAAAATTTCTGTTGCCGCTCGAGAGATCACCCGCACCGTGCCAGCCATCCGTGGCACGATCTACGACGCCACTGGCCGAGTTCTTGCCAAGACTGTTTTAAAATTCGACATTAATGCTGCGCCTAACCGAGTTGGCCCGGTCAAGCACGACACCAACGGTGTATCAACTGAGATTCCGGTAGCACAGGCAGCAACCCAACTTGCGGGTCTACTCGGTTTGACGGCCGATGAGGTGTTGGCAAAAATTTCGGGGACGGGCTCGTATGTAAGCCTGAAAAAGGGCGTCACCATCGATGTATACGAGCAGATCAAGGCTCTAGGCATTGCTTGGGTCTGGGGCGATGAGGTTGCCTCACGTGTTTACCCGAGTGGTGCAGTCGCAGGCAACTTGCTCGGATTCCTGACTTCAGACGGTAAACCCATGGGTGGCATAGAGAGCATGATGAACACCTGCCTTGCGGGTAAAGACGGGCAAGAGACCTTTGAGCAGGGTCGCGACGGCATCAAGATTCCATCGAGCGTTGTGACGCAAGTTAAGGCTGTCGACGGTCGCGATGTGCACCTCACCATCAACGCCGACTTGCAGTACTACGCCCAGCAGGTTTTGACTCAGTATTGGTCGTCGCTGCGTGCCGACTGGGCAACTGCGGTAGTTGTCGAAGTCAAGACAGGCAAAATTTTGGTTGCCGCCGATGCGCCCTCTATGGATCCGAACAATCCTGGGGCCACGAACGTTGATAATCGCAATGAGCGAGTGTTCGACTCGCAGTTTGAGCCAGGCTCAGTCATCAAGGCGCTGACGGCCGCCACTCTAATTGATACCGGGATTGGCAACCCCGAGATGCGCATCATTGCTCCATTCGGCTGGGTTGTTCCTGGAACTAATGGCTACCGCGTTACTGACTCGCACGTGCATGGCAACGACAAGCTGACACTTACCGGCGTGCTTCGCGATTCATCGAACACCGGAATCATGCAGCTTGGTCAGAAAGTAGATTTTCCTACTCGCTACAAGTACCTGACTAGCTTTGGTGCCGGACAGGCAACCGGAATCAAATTCCCGGGTGAGACTTCTGGTTTAGTTCTTCAGCAGGCGCAGTGGGACCAGGTCAAGAAATACGTTTCGATGTTTGGTCAAGGTTTTTCGGTGTCGCCGATTCAGTCAGCCATGATGTACCAGACGATTGCCAACATGGGTGTGCGTTTGTCGCCATCGCTAATTGCTGGCTGCACGGATGTCGGTGCTGCGGCACCAGCCATAAATGTTGGCTCCGGCACTCGGGTGATTAGCGCCACGAGTGCTCGCACAACCATTGACATGCTCGAAAAGGTTGTCGAGCAAGGTGGCATTGGAAGGCACGCAGCAGTTCCTGGCTATCGTGTTGGCGGTAAAACCGGAACAGCCCAGATCATCGACCCGTCAACCGGCCGTTACGGATACCTGCACGCGATTTCGTTTATTGGCATGGCTCCGGCTGAGAACCCTCAGTATGTTGTGGCCGTCACTGCGTTCAAGTCTCGAACCCAAAGCACATCTCTAGGTGTTACCCCGATTTTCAAGTCGATAATGCAGCAGGTATTGCGCACTTTCCGAGTGCCGCCATCAACCACCAAATCGGTGAATATTGCGACAGAGTGGAAGTAATGAAAGAGTCCATTCCGCCTATCTTGCGACCAGAGCACCTGCCTCCGCTGTCTTTTGCCGGGCTGGTTGAGCACTTCGGCTTGAAGCAAATAATCGCGGGCGATGTCGCCATTACTGGCATCAGCATGAACACGGCAGATCTGCGCGCCGGAGACCTCTTTGTGGCTATGCCGGGCATGAAAACCCACGGTGCCCAATTTGCCGAGAAGGCGTTGGCGCTCGGTGCAGTTGCGATCGTGACCGATGCAGCCGGCGCTGATCTCGTCGGAAAATCGGTGCCGCTGGCCATCCTGGAAAACCCACGCGAACACCTCGGCCAATTGGCTGCCTATGTCTATGGGAACTCTGGCAATGACATGCCACTGATTTTTGCAACGACCGGAACGAACGGAAAAACGTCGACCACGTACTTGCTAGAAGCGATGTTGCGGCAGCTTGGGCAAGTCACTGGCCTCACTTCAACTGCAGAGCGCCACATTGCCGGTGAGGTAATCGTCAGTCGACTAACCACACCCGAGTCAACCGAAATGCATGCACTGATTGCGCGCATGCGCGAGCGAGATGTTACATCGATTGCAATTGAGGTATCTGCACAAGCGATGACCCAAAAGCGAGTTGATGGTTTGCTCTTCGACATAGCAGGTTTTACGAACTTGAGTCACGATCATCTCGATGACTATGGCGATATGCCGACCTATTTTGGCGAGAAGGCGAAATTATTTAAGCCAGAACACGCAAAGCGCGGTGTGATTTGTCTTGATTCGGAATACGGCCAACAGTTAGTTGAAGCCAGCGAAATTCCTGTGGTGACTATCACGCATAAAACCGAACTGGCAGCCGACTACAAGGTTCGAGTCACCAAGCAAATTCCTGCGCGTACGGAATTCGAAGTGACACTAGCCAGCGGCGAAACTCTTCGCTCGAGCATTCCGCTGATTGGCGCCCACATGGCTTACAACGCAGGTTTGGCGATTGCGATGCTGGTTGAAGCCGGTTTCGAATTTGCGACGATTGCAAAGGCAATCGAAAACGGTGTCGACGTTTACATGCCTGGGCGCACTGAGCGAGTTTCGGGTGAGAGCGGCCCAAACGTTTTTGTCGACTTTGGGCATTCCCCAGATGCATTCCTGAACACGTTGGCCGCAGTGCGAAGCGTTACCAGTGGGCGAGTTCTGATGTTGTTTGGCGCAGATGGCGACCGAGATGCCACTAAGAGACCAGAAATGTCGAGAGTGTCTGCCGAGGGCAGCGACATCCTGGTAATTACCGACCACCATCCACGCTTTGAAGACCCAGCTTCGATTCGTGCAACCCTGGTTGCCGAGGCTAAGAAGGTCCGACCTGACCATGAGGTTCATGAAGTTAGTCCTCCGGAGGCCGCAATTAGGGCCGCGATTTCGCTGGTTGGCGAAGGCGACTCAATACTTTGGGCCGGGCCCGGCCACCAGGACTACCGAGATATTCGAGGAGTTCGAACTGTCTACTCGGCTCGCCAAGAAGCGCGAGATGCCTTGCGAGAAGCGGGTTGGCAATGATCCGCCTCCAGCTTTCCGAGATTGCGTCTGCGGTCGACGGCCAATTGGTCGGCGCTGACATCGTTGTCAAAGGTTCGGTTGAAACCGATTCGCGTTTGGTTGGAGCGGGCTCACTTTTTGTCGCCAAGCCAGGCGAATTTGCTGACGGGCACGATTTTGTAGCAAGTGCGATTACTAACGGTGCAGTGGCGGCGATTGTTGAACGCCCAGTAGATGTGAGCATCCCGCAGGTAGTCGTTGCTGACGCTGTACTTGCCCTAGGCAAATTGGCATCGTTTGTGTTGGCGCGCCTTCGCGAAGGTGGAAGACTGAAGGTGGTTGGTGTTACCGGTTCGAACGGTAAAACCTCGACAAAAAATATGCTGCGCGCAGTTTTGTCACAATTCGGCACGACTATTGCACCGATTGAGTCCTACAACAACGAGGTTGGGGCACCTTTCTCGATGTTGCTCGCAGATGAAAGCACCGATTTTCTGGTTGTCGAGCTTGGAGCCGGCGGCCCGGGAAGCATTCGCTACTTGACCGAAATCTGTAGACCAGATATCTCGGTAATGCTCAAAGTTGGATTGGCACACGTGGGTGAATTCGGCGGTATCGAAAAAACCTTCGAGATAAAGTCTGAGTTAATTCAAGCTGCACCAGAGGCAGGTTTCGTTTTTAACGCAGATGACGAATACATTCATCGAATGGCACCACTGACCCAAGGCGAAATAACTTGGTTCGGAACCGACGAGTCAGCAGCTGTGCGCGCCGATGACATCCTAGTGAATCTGGCCGGAACGTCGTTTGAACTATCAATCGGTGATTACCATCGCAAAGTCACCTTGCAGATCCTTGGCGAGCATCAGGTCATGAACGCGCTGGCGACCATTGCCGTTGTGGCGCGGCTTGGTCTTCATGGTTTTGACAAAGTAGTCGAGGCTCTCGAGGCGATGCCGCTGGCCGAGCGCTGGAGAATGCAACGACTGGCAGGACCAAACGGGTCGATTGTGATTAACGATGCCTACAACGCCAGCCCCGATTCGACGCGGGCCGCGCTGCAAACGCTCGCAACGATTGGTCGACAAGGTCATCGAACGGTGGCCGTGCTCGGTGAAATGGCTGAACTTGGCGCTTTCTCGGCCGAACAGCACGATTACATCGGCCGCACAGCCGTTCGCCTAAATATCGATCAGGTAGTCGTGGTTGGTGCTGGAGCAAAGCTCATTCACATGGGTGCAACCCAAGAAGGATCCTGGGATGGAGAGTCAAAATACTTCGACTCGGCTTCCGAGGCAGTTGACTATCTTCGTGGTTTGCTTGGTTCTGGCGATGTCGTTCTGGTGAAATCGTCTAAATCGGCTGAGCTGAGGTTTCTCGGTGACGCCCTCGCGGAGGTTGAATCATGAGAGCGGTGCTTTTAGCCGGCGGTATCTCTATGGCGATCACCCTTTTTGTGACTCCTGCTTTTATTTGGCTATTCCGTCGTCTTCAATGGGGGCAGTACATCCGTGAAGATGGGCCACAGTCGCACCAGGTCAAACATGGCACCCCGACAATGGGTGGCGTAGTCATAATCATCGCAACGCTGGTTGGCTATTTCTTCGGAAAGATTGCTAATTTCGAGACACCTACAATCTCGGCATTGCTTGCCCTGTTGATGATGGTGGGGCTCGGTTTGGTCGGTTTCGCCGATGACTACATTAAGACTCACAAGCAGCGCAGCCTTGGGCTTACAGGTTGGCAGAAAATCCTGGGTCAAGGCTTAGTTGCAGTTGTCTTTTCGCTTCTATCGCTTCAGTTTGCCGGCCAAGGTTTGCCGTCGCCAGCGTCGACAAAGATTTCGTTTCTTCGCGATACCAATATCGACCTTTACGCTTTCGGTCCGACCATCGGCATCGTCTTGTTCGTCATCTGGATCTATTTCTTAGTGGCAGCGACATCGAATGCGGTCAACATCACCGATGGCCTTGATGGTCTAGCAACCGGTGCAAGCATCATGTCGATTGGATCTTTCGCGATCATATGTTTCTGGCAGTTCCACCAGACTTGTGGAACGTTGATGACTCAGATGGCGACTTGCTACACCACTCGCGATCCGCTCGACCTCATGGTCGTAGCTGCTGCCGTAATTGGCGCACTCGGCGGGTTCCTCTGGTGGAACACCTCGCCGGCGAAAATCATCATGGGCGACACTGGTTCGCTGGCACTTGGCGGCGTATTTGCCGCCCTGGGCATCTTGACCCACACGGAATTATTGCTAATTGTTCTCGGCGGGCTATATGTAATTCTTACCGGCTCGGTGATCATCCAGCGCATATTCTTCAAAATCACCAAGTGGCGCACCGGAACAGGTCGTCGCGTATTTTTGATGTCGCCGCTACATCACCACTTTGAACTAAAGGGTTGGCAAGAGATCACCATCGTTGTTCGTTTCTGGATCATTGCGGGTCTATGTGTTCTCACTGGAATCGGTATGTTCTACATCGAGTGGACTTACGGCTCGTAATGCGAGACCTAAGTTCACTAACTAGCTGGAACTCGGATTGGCAAGGCCTTCGAGTATTGGTTTACGGCGTTGGCGTTTCAGGCTTTTCGGTGGCCGACACGCTAAATGAACTCGGATGCGAATTGCTCGTAGTCGCAGATTCAATTGATGCAAACCAGCAAGACTTACTTGACGTACTTGGCATAAACACCCTGATTGGTTCAGAGAACCAGACCCAGGCCATTTCTGATTTCAAGCCCGAACTCGCTATCGTTTCGCCAGGCGTAAAGCCAACCAGTGATTTTGTTGGCGTTCTGGAATCCGCAGGGGTACCGGTGTGGGGCGATGTCGAGTTAGCATGGCGCCTTCGTGACAAGGTCAAGAAATCCGAATGGATTTTGATTTCAGGTACGAACGGTAAAACGACCACAACTCAATTGGTCGAGTCGATTTTGGTTGCCGATGGCAAGCGCGCTATCGCCTGCGGAAATATCGGATTTCCGGTTCTCGATGCCATTAGAAACCCAGATGGTTTCGACTACCTGGTTGTAGAGATTTCAAGTTTCCAACTTCATTACCTAAATCGAATTTCACCGTTTGTTGGAGCGCTGCTGAACATTGCCGAAGATCACATTGATTGGCATGGCAGTTATGCGGCATACGCGGCCGCAAAGGCAAAGGTGTTTGAAGGTGCAACTCGAGCAATCATTTACAACTTCGAAGATGCTGTGACAGCGAAGTTGGCAGAGGCTGCCGATGTGGAAAGCGAAGATGTACTTGCCGTTGGTTTTACGCGCGGCGTACCTGGTGACTTGAAGGTCGGTTACATCGAGGGTTCGCTGATAGATCGCGGCTTCGCCCCATACCGAGCCACTGAAGTTCCTGAGCTTGCCAACCTTGAAGACATCGCAGAAATTGGGGTAGTTACACCGCACCTGCTCGCCAACGTTGCGGCAGCAGTGGCGATTGTTCGTGCCTGCGGGGTTTCAGCTGAGGTAATTCGTGCCGCCATCCGAGCTTTCAGACTAGACAAGCACCGAATCGAATTAGTTGCCGACCAAGGTGGCGTTCTCTTCTTTGACGACTCAAAGGCAACCAATGCGCATGCCGCTGCCGCTTCGCTCGAGTCGTTCGAAAATGTGGTTTGGATTGTCGGCGGTTTACTCAAGGGTGTAGACATCGCACCGCTAGTTGCCCAGTTCTCGAACAGGCTCAAAGCGGCGATTGTGATTGGCAAAGAGCGTGGCATTGTGCTGCAGGCACTGAATAAGAATGCAGCGGGCGTTGAAGTCTTCGAAATCCAGGATGGCGATTCAGTGATGGCCCGAGCAGTGGCCAAGGCAAAGCAAGTTGCCCATCCGGGTGATGTGGTCTTACTCGCGCCAGCTGCCGCTTCGATGGATCAATTCAAGGACTACGCCGACCGTGGCCAGCAATTTGCTGAGGCGGTGTTGTCATGAGGCAGCCCCGCAAGCAGCAGGTCAGACGCGGACCCGTTCGCCAAGTCGCGCGAAAGGTTCCGCGTCAGCCGATCGACTTGAGCAACCTTAAGGACCGCGCCAAGGGTGGTTTCGTAGGTTTGTTCCGCGGCCAAAGTTTTGAGTATCGCTTTTTGCTTGCAATCACGTTCGCACTGTTCGCAATCGGTGTGATCATGGTGCTAGATGCCTCGTACGTAACTCAGTTAAGCGCGGGTAACAACCCTTTCTCTACCGTTCTGCGTCAGCTCGGCATTGGAATCGGTGGAATCGCTCTGATGCTTTTTATCAGTCGAATGTCTGTCGAACGTCTGATTGCGATTGCTCCGCTATACACAATTTCGGTGTTAGGACTTCAGGGACTGACCCTATTGATTGGTAAAGCCGTTGGTGGTAACCGAAACTGGATTCAAATCGGTACTTTGCCAGCGCTGCAACCTAGCGAGTTTCTAAAAATCGGTTTAATCATCTTGGTCGCGAAGATCGCCATTGAACGAGCAGATGACTTTGGCGACCTAATGCACTATTGGCGCTGGGTAGCAATTTACCCAGGTGCCGGGATGGTTTTGGTGTTTCTAGGCGGTGACATGGGAACCGTGATGATCATGGTTGCCATCTTGCTAGTGCAACTGATGCTGATTGGTTTGCAGCGCCCCTACATGAGATTGCTCTTGTTGGTTGTCAGCTTGCTTGCACTTATCGGAACGTTTGGTTCTTCGAACCGCAGAGCCAGAACTATGGCGTGGCTTTTCCCGGATTCGCCAGATCCTATGGACCTCGGTTGGCAATCCAAGCACGGAGTCTGGGCACTCGCGGCGGGTGGCTTCGGCGGTGTGGGTTTTGGAAATTCGACCATGAAGTGGTCTTGGATTCCTGAAATCGATAACGACTACATCTTTGCGGTACTTGGTGAAGAGTTCGGCATGATTGGTTCGGCTGTGGTTATCGGAATGTTCGTAG
>JBJTNB010000091.1:0-4507 GCA_046073845.1 Micrococcales bacterium | reverse complement strand
GTACCAAGGGTACGAAGGCTCGTTACCAGGTACGTCCGGGCTTTGAGGGTGGTGGCGTTCGTCTTGTAATGCGTACCCCTAAGCTTCGTGGCTTCAAGAACCCGTTCCGCGTTGAGTACCAGGTTGTCAACGTTTCAGCTCTAGCCGAGGCGTTCCCTCAGGGTGGCGCTGTAACCAAGGCCGATCTCGTCGCTAAGGGTCTCGTTCGCAAGGGCGAGCCTGTAAAGGTTCTAGGCAACGGCGACATCGCAGTTAAACTGAACGTCAGTGTCGACAAGGTCTCGCGCTCTGCAGCCGAGAAGATTGTCGCTGCCGGCGGTTCGGTTAACGAGTAGTCAAAAGCTAAGCCTCAGGAGGCCTGAAGTTGTTTAGAGCTGTAGTTCGCGCTTTCCGCACGCCGGATCTGCGCAAGAAGCTTGGCTTCACATTGCTCATCGTTGCTCTGTTCCGTTTGGGATCGTTCATCCCTTCTCCATACGTGAACTACGGCAACGTTCAGAGCTGTTTGAACCAGACCCAAACAACTTCAGGACTCTACGAGTTCATCAACCTGTTCAGCGGTGGCGCATTGCTACAGCTTTCGGTTTTCGCGCTTGGCATCATGCCATACATCACCGCGTCGATCATCGTTCAGTTGCTACGCGTTGTTATTCCGCACTTTGAGACCCTCTACAAAGAAGGTCAGGCTGGCCAGGCGAAGCTAACCCAGTACACCCGTTACCTAACCATCGCTCTTGGTTTGCTTCAGTCGACCACTTTGATCGCTGTTGCTCGCCAGGGCGCATTGTTCGGTTCTTCTTGCTCGCTTTCGATTCTTACCGATTCGTCACCACTAGCCATCGTGCTAATGGTTATCACCATGACTGCAGGCACCGGCCTCATCATGTGGATGGGTGAGCTTCTAACCGAGCGCGGTGTCGGTAACGGTATGTCGCTACTGATCTTCACCTCGGTTGCAGCAAAGTTCCCTTCGGCACTTGCTTCGATCGCAACCACCAAGTCTCCTGAGACTCTCTTGGTTGTTATCGCTGTCGGTGTTTTGATTGTCGGCCTCGTTATTTTGGTTGAGCAGTCGCAGCGCCGCATCCCAGTGCAGTACGCGAAGCGTGTTGTTGGTCGTCGCGAATACGGCGGTCAGAGCACCTACATTCCAATCAAGGTCAACATGGCCGGTGTTGTTCCGGTTATCTTCGCCTCGAGCCTTCTTTACTTGCCTTCGCTGATCGCACAGTTCAGCTCGGCAGACAAGAACGGCAACGTACCAGCTTGGGTTACTTGGGTTTCGACCTACCTAACCCGCGGCGACCACCCGCTCTACATGGCCATGTACTTCTTGCTAATCGTCGGATTCACCTACTTCTATGTAGCGATCACCTTCAACCCTGAAGAGGTCAGCGACAACATGAAGAACTACGGTGGATTCATTCCAGGTATTCGTGCCGGTCGTCCGACCACCGAGTTCCTCGAGTACGTTCTTAGCCGCATCACTTTCCCGGGCGCGATCTACCTAGGTTTGATTGCTTTGATTCCGCTAGTCGCGTTCACTCTCGTCGGTGCAAACCAGAACTTCCCGTTCGGTGGAACCACGATTTTGATCATCGTCGGTGTTGGTCTTGAGACCGTCAAGCAGATCAATGCACAGATGCAGCAGCGTAACTACGAGGGCCTTCTAAAGTGACCCGCCTACTCTTGATCGGCATGCCAGGTGCCGGCAAGGGAACCCAAGCCGAGCGACTTTCAGAGGCATTCGGCATCCCTGCAATTTCGACCGGCGACATCTTCAGACACAACGTGAAGAACGAAACCGAACTCGGCAAGCAGGCGAAGGCATTCATGGATCGCGGCGAGTATGTGCCAGACAGCCTCACCAACGCGCTAGTTCGCGACCGCCTTTCACACCAGGATGCCCGTGATGGCTTTTTGCTCGATGGCTACCCTCGCACCGGCGAGCAGGTTGAAGAACTCGACGACATTTTGCACGCGCAGAACCACAAGCTCGATGCAGTTGTGCAGATCACTGCAGACACCGATGAGGTAGTTCGCCGTTTGCTTGGTCGCGCACTCGAGCAGGGTCGCGCAGACGACACCGAAGAAGTCATTCGCCGTCGCATTGAGGTTTATGAAGAGCAGACCGCACCATTGACTTCGGTTTACGCTCAGCGCGGCTTGGTCATCATGGTCGACGGCCTTGGCGCTGTTGAAGAAGTTACCGAGCGCATAATGCAAGCGCTCGAAGCTCGCGGTATCGACCGCGCTTAATTTCGAAACGAGTTCGTTTTGTCACGCTCTGAATACACGGTAAAAACCGACGCCCAGCTTCTGCTAATGCGCGAAGCGGGCCTCATCACTCGAGCCGCCTTGGATGCGGTTCGAGCTGCCGTGAAGCCTGGCGTATCGACGCTCGCGCTCGACAAGATTGCCGACGATACCATGAACGCCCGCGGTGCTCACTCAAACTTTCAGCTCGTCGAGGGCTACTTTCACACCATCTGCTCGTCGATCAACGATGAGGTCGTGCATGGCATTCCTCGCGAAGACCGCATCCTGGTTGCCGGCGATCTGATCTCGATTGACTGCGGTGCAGAAATCAACGGCTGGAACGGCGATAGCGCGTTCAGCATGGTCGTGCCCGGCACCGATGGGGCCGATGCTGAAGTCGTGGCAGCTCGGCAGCAACTTAGCGATGTGACCGAGCAGTCACTCTGGGTTGGCATTGCGGCTTTGGCAGGGGCCAAGCACCTGAACGAGGTTGGCGCGGCCATCGAGGCCTTCGTGAATGAAAAGGCCGAGGAACACGATCGCGAATACGGCATTCTCGAGGACTATATTGGCCACGGCATCGGTCGCCACATGCACGAAGAGCCGGCGGTGTTCAACTACGAGGTCCGCCACAAGGGCCCGAAGGTTGCACCTGGCCTGGTCGTCGCGATTGAGCCCATGATCACTGGTGGCAGCGACGAGGTACATGTTTTGGCCGATGGCTGGACTGTCTCGGCCGCAGATGGCTCGGATGCCGCCCACTGGGAGCACACGGTTGCCGTGCACGAGGGCGGAATCTGGGTTTTGACCGCTGAAGACGGCGGGGCAGCAGGTCTTGAGCCGTTCGGCATAATCCCGGTTGCCATCAAGGGCTAATCGCCCGAAAAATCGGCGGCCTAGACTAGCGGAACTCCGCCGAAGTCCGTAAGATTGAGACTCGGTGTTTCTGCACGTAATCCCACAAGCTTTTGTGACCAGTTTTCGTGCGCTCGTTACGCCAAAAGTTAACGAAAAGTGAGGCTATGGCCAACAAAGACGGTGTCATCGAAATCGAAGGCACAGTAGTCGAAGCTCTTCCGAACGCAATGTTTCGTGTAGAGCTCGAGAACGGTCACAAAGTCTTGGCACACATCTCAGGAAAGATGCGTCAGAACTACATCAAGATCCTTCCAGAGGATCGCGTTGTTGTAGAGCTCAGCACCTACGACCTGACTCGTGGCCGTATCACCTATCGCTACAAATAACCACGCAACACCAAACAGAAGCAAGAGACATGAAGGTTAACCCAAGCGTTAAGAAGATCTGCGACAAGTGCAAAGTCATTCGTCGTCACGGTCGCGTCATGATCATTTGCGAAAACCCACGCCACAAGCAGCGCCAGGGTTAAGCGCAAAAAGCAAACGCGGCACTTCAAAACTGAATAACGAGAAACAAACAACAAGGCACTACAACATCGCAAGATGTCACCTTCGGAAAAGGCCGAAGCCGAGTAATCGGGTGTAGCGCTGCAGACCTTTGAACAAATAGGAGAAATCCAATGGCACGTGTTGCCGGAGCAGATATTCCAGACGCGAAGCGCGTCGAAATTGCACTTACTTACATCTACGGAATCGGACGCACTCGTTCGGTAAAGATTCTTGAAGAGACCAAGGTCAACAAGGACATCCGTGTTAAAGATTTGACCGACGACCAGCTCGTCGCAATCCGTGACTTCATCGAAGGAACCTTCAAGGTTGAGGGTGACCTCCGCCGCGATGTTCAAGCTGACATTCGCCGCAAGGTTGAGATCGGTTCATACGAAGGTATTCGTCACCGCAAGGGCCTCCCAGTTCGCGGCCAGCGCACCAAGACCAACGCCCGCACCCGTAAGGGTCCAAAGCGCACTGTCGCTGGAAAGAAGAAGGCTGCTAAGTAGCAGTCGGCTTAAGGAGAAGGATTAAAAATGGCAGCACCTAAGGCAAAGGCCGGCGCAGCAGGCGCCCGCAAGCCACGCAAAAAGGAAAAGAAGAACGTTGTAGTTGGTCAGGCGCACATCAAGAGCACCTTCAACAACACCATCGTTTCGATCACCGACTCGACCGGCGCAGTTATCTCGTGGTCTTCATCGGGTGACGTTGGTTACAAGGGTTCGCGTAAGTCGACGAAAGCAAGGTGCGACGGAGTGAGTTTCCGAGGGTGTAACCGAAACCTGGCTCTAGCGGCTCGAGAACGAAGCGCGAACGAGTAGGTGATAGAACTTCTTCTTTTA
>JBJTNB010000090.1:0-2052 GCA_046073845.1 Micrococcales bacterium | reverse complement strand
CCTTCAACGACCTTGTCGCCGTTGATCACGCGAAGCGATGGGTGCGCAGTGATGCGACCACGGTCGTCGAGTGGCAAGTCGGTTGCGCGAACAACTGGGTTCGCCATAACGCCTGCGGTCCAAACGATGCAGTCTGATGCGAACTTCTCGCCTGTCGAAAGTTCAATGACGCCATCGACTGCCGACTGAAGCTGGGTGTTCAAGTGAACCTTGGCGTCGCGTGATGCGAGGTTTGCCAAAACCCACTGCGAGGTCTCGAGCGAAACTTCAGGCATGATGCGACCCATTGCCTCGATGAGGTGGAAACGGACATCCTGGGCCTTGAGACCTGGGTAGTAACGAAGCATGTAGGTCGCAAGCGAACGAAGCTCTGCGAAAGCCTCTATGCCAGCGAAGCCACCACCGACAACTACGAAGGTGAGTAGGCGGTCGCGGTCTGCGCCAGCAGGAAGGTTAGCTGCCTTGTCGAAGTTGGCAAGCACGCGGTTGCGAACTTCAACGGCTTCTTCGATGGTCTTGAGCCCGATGGCGTTGTCTGCAACACCAGGAATCGGGAAGGTACGCGATACGGCACCAGCGGTAACTACGATCTGGTCGTACTTGAGCTCGTAAGGTGCGAGGCCCTCAACCGAAATGGTTGCGGTCTTCTTCGCGTGGTTCACGTTGGTTACCTTGCCGGTAACAACATTGGTGGTCTTTAGGTGACGACGAAGTGAAACAACTGCGTGGCGCTCTTCGATCGAACCGGCAGCAACCTCAGGAAGGAACGGCTGGTAAGTCATGTATGGCAGTGGGTCAACGAGAGTGACCTCGGCCTCGCCTGCGCGAAGGGTCTTCTCAAGACCGCGTGCAGTGTAGAAACCGGCGTAACCGCCACCGACGATAAGGATTTTTGGCGCAGCAGCACCAGCAGAAGTTTTAGGCATGGGTTAAGTCTATTGGCGGGGGCGGCTTTTATTCACGCCAGGATGGGTCGCATGCGCACTTCGTCGGCTGCCAAGATGACAACTCGAGAGCTATGTCACCCACCGGGTTAACCCCAGGGCCGACCGCGAGCGCGTGCCCGGCCAGAGCGTGAAGGCACTTCACGCGAGTCGGCCTGCCGCCCGCCGAGATGCCGTCGATCTCGTCGACTGGCTCGAGGTGGGCAGCCGCCGCAACCTCGGCGCGCTGCGCGATGTACTGCTTGTGGGCCGCGAGGTAGGCCGCCGCCATCTGCTCGTCAACTGCCAGACGATCTTGTAACTCGACCATCAAGCCTGTGGCCTCGAGGGTAGAAATCGCTGCGGTGGCGGCCGGATGGGTCAGGTAATACAGAGTCGGAAACGGGGTGCCATCAGCCAAGCGCGGCTTGGTCTGCACCACCAGCGGGTTGCCGCAAACACAACGCGCCGCGATTGCCACGATGTCGCGCGCAGGTCGGCCGAGCTGCTTGCTGACTACTCGAACATCAAGTTCGGTTGCTTCGGTAAGGGGCATGACTAATTCTTTGCGTTCGTCTTGTCGGCCGGCTGAGTCGTTCCGGCCTGAATGACCGAACCGCCGATTAGGTCAACCCAGTTGTCGCTGGTCGAAGTCACCTTGTTTGAAATCTGCGTGGTGTTGCGCGAATCGGCAAGCAACGACCCAACAGTGCCCGAGGTGTCGCTGGTGTTTACGCTGCCGGCATCCATGACGAGGTATGAAACCTCGCCAGGCAAAACGTAATACAAACGCTGACGAGCCTGGGCACGAACGTAAACCGGGTCGTCCCAGCGTTTGCGCTCTGCGGTCATGTCGGTCACACTCTGCTTCGCCTTATTGACTGCAGCCTGCGCATCGGCGATCTGCTGGCGAAACGTGATCCAAGTCTGAACGTTCGGCGCAAGAACGAGCACGCCGACCACGAATAAACCAAGGATGGTCACGGTGCGGGCGTCCCAGTTAATGAATGTGCGCATCCACTCGCGGGTGTCGTTTAGCGACGCCGAGACTTTCGCACCGGCCTTTGAACCACCGCGAGATGCAGAAACCCGACCTGCCGACTTACTCGCCTTTGGGCGGGTTGCGCCT
>JBJTNB010000089.1:0-18039 GCA_046073845.1 Micrococcales bacterium | reverse complement strand
AAAAGACCAACGACCCTGGCCAGATTGCTAAGCAGGCCCGCATGACCTCGATCAACTCGGCGTTGCAAATTGACCTTTACGACCAGGCAAACGCCTCGCACGTTCGCGGTCAGATTTATTCGGGCTTTGGCGGCTCGACCGACTTCATCGTTGGCGCGTTACACGCCCGCGGTGGCGCAAGTTTCATGGCGCTGCAGTCATGGCACCCGAAGGCGAATGTGAGCACGATTGTTCCGCGACTAACCGAGAACATCACCAGTTTTCAGCACAGCCACGTGGTCACCGAAAACGGCGTTGCAGATATCTTCGGTCACTCGCAAGCAGACCAGGCTCGCAATTTGATTGCGCAGGCGGCGCATCCGAGTGTTCGCGATGAACTCACCGAAGCCGCTCGCAATTTCGGAATCTTCTAAACCCCGTAGCAAAGCAAAAGACCCCGCCGAATCGACGGGGTCTTTCTTTTGAAACTTTTACTTCGCCGGGGTGTACATCACCTGGAACATCCAGATGACGGCCCATGCAACAGCAACGGCAGCCATTGCGTAAAGCGCATACGAGGCCACGCGCAAAACGAGCTCGCGGTCTGCGCCAGACTTCGACTGCTTCTTACCCTTGGCAGCGAGGTGCTGCGCTTCGGTTAGCAAGCGAGTGCCGAGCGAGTAAACGATGACTACGAAAGCCGAGAAACCGATTGCAGCAACCGCTACGTTCTCGAACTTGGTCCAGTCGATGTTTTTGAATAGATCAAAGAAAGCTTGCATTTACTTCTTACCCTTCTTGCTCTTCTTACTCTTGGCAGCAGCTTTAGCCTCGGCCTTGGCCAAAGCGCGGGCCTGGCGCGGCGAGGTGACGGCCTTGGCTGCACCCTCGAGTTCGCTGCGCACGTTGTGGTGACCTACGCGGTTGCGACGCGACATCTGGAAGATGGCAATCGAAACAGCGGCCATCAGAACGGCGTCGAGCACGATGCCGACAGTGCCAACCTGAGTCAACCAAGCTGACAGTGCGCCAACCAAGCCAGCAGCAGGCAAGGTCAAGAACCAAGCCACAACAATCTGGCCAGCCTTACCCCACTTGACCGAGCCACCCTTGCGACCAAGGCCGGCACCGATGACTGAACCCGAAGCCACCTGAGTGGTCGAAAGTGCGAAACCGAAGATGCTCGACGACAGGATCGACGCACTGGTCGACATCTCGGCTGCAAAGCCCTGTGCCGGCTTGATCTCAGCTAGACCCGAACCTAGGGTCTTGATGATTCGCCATCCACCTGCGTAGGTACCGGCCGCGATGGCAACTGCCGCCGCGAGCATTACCCAGAGTGGAATGCCGGCATCCTTAGAAACGAAACCGCCAGCGATCAAACCAAGTGTGATCACACCCATGGTCTTCTGACCGTCGTTGGTGCCGTGTGCAACTGCAACCAGCGATGAAGAGAACCACTGACCGACGCGGTATTTGCCGCGGCCGGTGCGAAGGCCATCCTTGTTGTTTTCGCCTCGGTAGGTAATTGCATATGCAAGACGAGTTGCAAGTGCTGCGGCAATCGCTGCAACTAGCGGAGCGGTGAAGGCGGGAACAACAACCTTCTCAATCAGGTTGGCAGTGTTGATCGAACCGAAACCCGAATACGCAATGCCTGCGCCGACAAGGCCACCGATTAGTGCGTGCGACGAAGAAGAGGGAAGGCCGAGGAACCAGGTGATCAGGTTCCAAGTGATCGCGCCGGTAAGACCAGCGAAAACCATCGCAGGCACAACATTTGTGCCATCGTTGAACATTCCGGTTGAAAGCGTCTTGGCAACAGCGGTGCCGAGGAACGCACCAGCCAAATTCATAACTGCGGCAACGGCGACTGCGACCTTCGGGCGCATCGAACCGGTTGCGATTGGGGTTGCCATGGCGTTTGCGGTGTCATGGAAACCGTTGGTGAAGTCGAAGAACAGGGCGATTACCACCACTGCGGCCACGACTAGCTGGATCGAATCCATCTGGACCTTTCGGGTTTAGTTACCTAGTGTTTGATGCCCGTTCAGATTAGAAACTCAAAGTAAACGGATGGTGAACTCAGACTAGTGGCGGCAGCGTGTCGTGAAATTCACTAGCCGAGCAGGCTGGCGGGCACCAAAACCGAGTCGAGTCGGTAAGGCAGTGACCAGAAACCTGCGTGAATTGCGGTGCTGTGGGTGTCTTGCGGGGCGGCAGCGTCATGCAGGCCACGCACCAGGATGCCGGCCATTAGAGCTGCCGTATCGCTGGCCTCAAGCGGTCGCACGCCAAACCGGGCCAACCCCGAATATGTGCGGATCAGGATCTTCTTGGCACCCAACTCCGAGCGGGTGGTTGCCGGCGGAGCCACGGCAAAGACGATATGAACGCCCGATCGGGCTGCCTTCATCGCCAGCCAACGCTCAGAGTGCTTGGCTAGCAAGTAGCTCGAGCCTTGACGGTTTGAGCTGCAGTCGAAAACAGCAAGTGGAACGTCGCCATCCATGATTTCTGGCGCACATGGTTGCAGGCCACCAAAGAGCTGCCAGAAAGAATCACGGATGCGCGTGGCCGCTGGGCGTGCGCTGTAGCCGGCAATCTGGCGCTCTGCCATTTCAACATCGGCGACAACTACATCGAGTGGCGTTGCCAACCAGGCCAACGCAACTTGAGACTTCGGTAATTGCATCGCAACGTTCGCAAGCGCAATTTGCGCTGCTTGCAACTTGATTTGGTTTGCACCAGGTGCGTAACCGTAACTTGCAACTACGAGTCGAGATCCGAGTGTTGACAACGTGCGAATGAAGTGCGCGCAGGTCTCAATGTCATTGACCAGGTCGACGCCGGCTTCAACGTAAAAGAGCGTGCCGGCAGAATGCTTTGCGTGTGCAATTAGTTCTGCGTATTTTGCGTCGTTCTTTCTCGCCAGCACCGCCACAGTTCCACCCCAGTCAAGCCAAGACTTGGTGGCTGACAACTCTGCATTGCCCGATAGCGCAACCAGGATTTCACCATCGAGCGAAACCTCGCGGTTAGCCCGAACCCAGTCGAGTGCGTGAAGGGCATCCGAGGTTGCTGAATGCAAGTTCAGCGTGCTTGCCACCTGCGGTAGGTCAATACCCTTTCGTACGCCTGAACCCTTGATGGTTTCGTATTTCAACTCAGTGCGATTTGCGAACCCTCGGTTAGCAAGTGCAGTAAGTGATTCGCCAGCTGAATTTGTAATTCGTGCCGGCAACTCATCGGCGAATTTGGCGAAGGCCAAAGAGCCGGCAAACTCGTGCTTGGTGAGCTCATAGAAATAGTGCTGGTAGTTCGCGCGCCAGTCTGATTCGGTTCGAATCGCTTCGGCCAGCGAGGCATCGAGATCGGCAGTGCAATCGGCGAGCAACTCCTTGGCGAATTCGGTCGACCCGCAGGCCGCCCCGGTGGAGTCGCGAAACTCGAAAGCCACTAGATCCGCTTGCTAAACGGCGCCTTGATCGCCGGCAAGAAACCCTTGCGGTGTGAGTAGTAGTACACGATCGCCAAGACCGCGTAAATCGAAACCATCGTCCATCTGAAGCTGGTGTCGGTGATCAAGAAAGAGGCCACAAAAAGGGCGAAGAGCACGATGCCCTCGACCAGCCGGATGCGAAGCGCCAGCAGAATGGCCACACCGAGCAGGGCCTGAGCAGCAGTCAGCGAGAACTCTTCGAGCTGGCGGGCATCCATTGGGAGGGCTGCGTTCTGGCCGCCACCGATTACATATGCAATCGGCATCGAGCCAGCCAGGGCTGTCCATTGGTTGATCTTCGACGAGAGCAAAATCGCGAGGCCGACGCCAGGCTTGCCCTTGAAACCAAACATCAAAGCCAAAATAAACTCTGGCGCCTCAGAGGCAATCGGAGCCAACCACTGAACGAGCACGTACTTGTCGATGCCGGTCGAAGTGCCAGCCTGAATCAAGTAGTCGGCGAAAGGTTCCGCTGAAATCAAAATGAAGAATGATGCAACCAAGACCGTGGCAAGCAAGAAAATTCGGCGGCCGATTTTCGGAAGCGCACCAACGTATGCCGCGATGCCTTCTAACTCTGGCTCTTCTTTTTCCATCATTGATGCACGCCAGAGGTAAGCAGCAAAAAGCGCAACCTGAACCACGCCTAGCAACAGCGGGTAGTAGCCAAGAATCGGAACCAGCAGTGCAAGCAAGCTACCGATGAACAAGAAGCCGAGGTCTAGTCGCGCCTCGCGCTCGAGCTTCACAGTGAAGTGCTTTTGCTTTGCTTCGCCACGACGACGAGCGGCAAGATAGGCGAAGAAGCCCAAGAAGATGACCATGGGCCAACCGAAACCAAGAAGCAATCGGTTCGATCCGGTGAGGTTTGCCGAGGCATAGGCTGCGTACTCGGGGTGAACACCGGCTGCGTAAGCGAAGTAAATGCTCACCACGTATTCAGGCAGAATCGCGATCATCGCGAGCAGACCGATCGCCAGACCACCTGACAAGTCGAGCTCCGCCGCCTCAGCCAGCCATCCCAGCATGAATGCTGCAGAGATGATTGCGAGACCGAAAACAAGAGCGCCAACAATCGGGTCAAGTTCGTGGTGACCAAGAGCTGTAACTGCTGCAGGGATGCACAGTGCCGAGGTAATAACGAATGGCAAGAGTAGGCGGGCCCAAAACTTGAATGTGCTGCTGTACTGAACGCTCAACTCTTACCTAACAACTTGACTGCCTTGGGCATTAAACTTTTGCCAAACGGCAGGTTTCAGCCTAGCCGAGCCCCCATTTTCAGTGCCTGAAATTCCAACTAGTTATTGCTTAGCGAGTTACCGCAACGGTAGGCGGCGGTGACCAAGTTATCGATTGCGCCCTTAGCCGAGTCGGTCACATTGCCGAGCGCGTAAACCGCAAACACCAGCTTGGTGCCGTCTTTGGCGTTGATTAGGCCAGCGAGCGTGTAACCGTGCTTGATCCAGCCAGTCTTGGCAATTACCTTGCCGTCTGCATCGAGGTTGGCTCCGCCAAATCGGTCGGTTAGCGAGCCCGTTTCGTGAGCCACCGGCATGCCCTGCATGACCACATTCCAGTTGCCGAGACCACTGCCGATCAGCTGCGAAAGCTTGGCTAGATAGCTAGGTGGCACGGCATTGTTGTTCGACAGCCCGCTGCCATCCTTGATGGTCAGGTTGCCCGAGTTCAGCCCGGTGTAAGAAAGTGCCGACTTCATCGCACTGTTTAGCGAGGTGAACGAGCCGTCTTGACCCAACTTGAGCGAAACCAGACGCGCGAGGTACTCGGCCTCGGTGTTGTCTGAAACCAGAAGCATGTGGCGAATCCAGTTGCTGATTGGTTGCGAAAGCACACTCGCAATCTGAACAGTGCCGCTTGGCATTTTGCCCTGTGTGATAACCGCGCCACTGGCAGATGCGCCAAGTGCGGCCTTAAAGTACTTGCCCGCGTTGCCGATCGGGTTGGTGCTGCGCGCAGATGTTTCGGCAGTTGGGTTGGCTCGGTCGCCATCGACCTCGAGCGCTGTCACCTCAGACATGAAGCCCTGGGTCTGCTCGCTGCGCTCCCAACTTGGCTCCCAGCTCGGGCCATTGAACAGAGTCGAGTCGAGAATGATTTTGGTGATTGGAGTGGTGCCAACCTTGGCGTTCACGCCGACGGCTAGGTCAGAAAGTTTCGGCGCGTTCTGGTAGACCGACTGCTTGCCTGGCGCAGTACGGGAAAGTGTTGGGTCGCCGCCGCCAACCAAATAGATGGTGCCCGGGTTTGCTGAATCTTGATAGACCTTGGTTTCGACTCGGTAGTTCGGGCCAAGAATTTGAACCGCTGCGGCTGCGGTAATCAACTTCATGGTCGAAGCTGTTGCCGCAGGCACATCGCCATTGCGATCGAATAGCACTTCGTTGGTGCCGGCGTTGATGATTTGGCCCGAGAAAGTGCCAAGTAGCGGGTCGGTGGCCAGGGCCGCGATTGAACAGGTTCGGCCGGCAGTTGCGGTTGGGCTGGCCGAGGCACTCGGGTCGACACTCACCGACGCCGAGCTGCTTGGCTGGCTGGCAATCTGCTTGATTGCACTGCCGTTCACGCTAAAACCAAGGATGAGCAAGACCAGCGCGACCAGGCCTGCCCCCGCGCCGATCAGCACTTCTTTGAGGTAAGCGAACTTCTTAGCCACGTGAAACCTTCCGACATTCCTCGACAAGTCTAGGCTCGGGCTCTCTGGTTAAACTGAAAGCATGAAGAAGTTCGCAGCGCCCCTTTTTGCAGCAATCGCACTGTTAGTAGCAGTTTTGACCCCGGCACCAGCATTCGCACACGATGAGTTGGTTAGTTCTTATCCAGAAGCAAACTCATCGATTGAAGCAAACTCGTTCTCTCTGAACGTTACTTTCAACGAGGATGCCATGCAGGTCGATGGAAACACCGGATTCGGTTTTATCGTTACCGCACCTGACGGCAAAGAAGTTCCAACCGGGTGCCTTAGTGTTGCAGGTGCCGAAGTGAGCGCCTACGTCTCGGTGGATCAACCAGGTGAATACAAAGTTGATTGGCGTGCAGTTTCGGCTGACGGTCACCCAAACTCGGGCAGCTTCAAGTTCAACGTGACTAACACCACCAACTTCGTTGCAGAACCAGACATTGCGACCTCTTGCGAACTCGCTCGCACAACTACCATTGCATCGCCGATGCCACTGATTGCTCCGGCGCCGACTGCAGTCGATGATTCGAAGTCATCTAGTTCTGGGTCATTCACTTGGATTGGCCTGACTATCGGCGCGGTGTTAATCGTGCTCGGTTCAGTCGCAGGTGCTCTTCGCGTTCGTTCGAAAGAACGCAAGGCCGCCGAGAATCCTGAAATTCTCAGCGACGACAAATAACCACTTAACGAAAAAGGCCGGCTCTTACGAGTCGGCCTTTTGTCATATTCGTGTTACATCTGCAGCGGGCCGGCGAGACGGTCGACATCGCCTAGCACCTGGTCGAATTCATCCTTGGTCATCAAACCAAGTTCGAGAACTACCTCGCGCACGGTCTTATCTTCGAGCAGCGCGCGTTTGGCCACCTCGGTCGCATTCTCGTAACCGAGCATCGGCGAGATAGCGGTGACCAGGCCGATCGAGGTCTCGACACTGAGACGCAGCTTGTCGCGGTTAGCCGTGATGCCGTCGACGCAGCGATCGGCAAGCGTGTAGCAGGCCTGGCGCAGCTGGGTGATGCCCATCATCAAGGCTCGAGTGATCACTGGCTCAAAGGCGTTCAGCTGCAGCTGACCGGCCTCGGCAGCCATGGTCACGGTCATGTCGTAGCCGATAACGGCGAAGGCAACCTGGTTGACGACCTCTGGAATGACGGGGTTCACCTTGCCGGGCATGATCGAAGAACCTGCCTGCATCGGTGGCAAGTTAATCTCGCCGAAGCCGGCACGAGGGCCACTCGATAGCAATCGCAGGTCGTTCGAGGTTTTCGAAAGTTTCACGGCTACACGCTTAAGCACACCGCTCACCATCACAAAGACGCCAGCATCCTGGGTGGCCTCGATCATGTCGGCGGCCGAAACGAAATCGATGCCAGTGAGGTCACCGAGACGTTTGGTCACAGCGGGAACATAACCAATCGGTGCGTTCAGCTGAGTGCCGATTGCTGTGCCGCCAAGATTGATTTCGCAAAGTAGTGGAATGAGTTCGCGCAAACGCTGTTCGTCTTCCATCACCATGCGAGCGAACGTTGCGAACTCTTGACCGAGGGTCATTGGCACTGCATCTTGTAACTGGGTGCGACCCATCTTTATTACATCGCGAAACTCGGTTGCTTTCGAAGCGAACGAATTACGCAGGTGGTCCATTGCTTTGATTAGTTCGCGCAGTTCAAGAATCAACGCGACCTTCAGCGCGGTTGGGTAAACGTCGTTCGTCGATTGCGACATGTTGACATGGTTCAACGGGTGAATGTGCTCGTAGTCACCCTTGGCCTTACCGATAATTTCAAGTGCGCGGTTGGCAATCACCTCGTTGGCGTTCATGTTTGTGCTAGTACCGGCACCACCTTGGATGGCGTCGACTACAAATTGGTTGTCGAACTTACCTGCTGCAACATCGTTGCAAGCTGCCACGATTGCATCGTGCACATCTTTGTCTAATTCACCAACCGAGAAGTTGGCATCGGCTGCGGCCGACTTGACTAAGGCGAGGGCCTGAATAAGTGAGCGATAGTGCCCGATAGGCACACCTGTGATCGGAAAGTTTTGCACCGCCCTACCGGTGTGAACTCCCCAATATGCATCTGCGGGTACTTCGAAATTGCCGAGTAGGTCATGTTCTAGCCTCATTGCTGACATGTCTTTAGTGTCGCACATCGTTTGGGTCGAAACGATTGTTAGTAATAAGAACCCGCGCCACAAAGGAACAAACGCGTTGTGAGCGCATCCAAGGCCGGGCGGGCCGAGGCGTAAAGGGTCTTACCCCCGAATTGTCGAGCAAACCCAGCGAAGGCAATCGGAGTGCCGTCTTTGGCGTAAACCACGCCAGCAAGGCTGATCAAACCTGGGATGTAGCCACTCTTAGCGTGAACAGCCCCGCGAGCCTGTGCCGAATATCCGTTGTATCGTCCCTGAAGCGTGCCCGAAACTCCAGAAACCGGCAAGTAATTCAACAGAGCCGCGATCGGCGAGTTGGGTTTGGCGGCAGCGGCCATAACGTTCGCAATCAACTTAGCCGTGACGCGGTCGGATTGCGCTAGGCCGCTCGCGTCGTTCATGATCAACTTGCGTGCATCGATGCCAAGGGCCTTCATGGCTCGCTTCACCATCGGTTGGACAGATTTAAAATCGGTGGTGAAACCGGTAATTCTTTCTGCATGCTTCGCAATGATTTCAGTTTCAGTATTGTCTGAATATTTGAGTGCGTGGTCTAACCAAATGCTCATCGGCTGCGATTTCACGTTTCCAACTTCAATGGCGTCTTGAGGTGTGGTCGCCGCAACCAAGGTCGCATCGCTGGCAATCGAACCAAGGGCTTGCTTGAAAACTGCGCCAGCTCTCATGACCGGGTCGGTGCTTCTGTTGCCGCTGTAGTTCTTGTCGGTCAGGTCTGGGTTCTCGCGGTCGCTATCGACCATCAATCCTGTGATAAGCGAAATGTCTCCGCTGGTGCGATCTGCGTTTCTCCAAAAGGTGTTCCATGCGGGCTGGTCGAAGTAGCTCGCATCGAGGATGATTTTTGTAATCGGCTGATTCGCCGGCCAAGCAGAAACCACCTGAGCAGCAAGTTTCGAAATCTTTGGAGGGTACTTGTAAGTCGTGTATGAGGGTGGGTTCAATCGCGACAGAGTGTGATCGCCGCCGCCTTTGAGCACAACGGTGCCCGGTTCGCTCGGCACTGCGAGCACGCGAGTGGTCGCTTGGTAGTCAGGGCTGATCGCGGCAATTGCCGCCGAGGCGGTCATCACTTTCATCACCGATGCGCTCGGAGTCTGCTCGTCGCCACGCAGATTGGCGTAGACCTGACCGGTGTTGGCGTTCATCACGTAGCCATAGAAATAGGCAAGATTCGTCTGGTTCATAGCGGCATGGATGCTGCAGCTGTGTGGCTTATTAGGCGTTGGAACAGGGGTCGGTGTTGGTGTCGCGGTAGCAGTCGGAGTGCCAGAACCCGTTGGGGTTGGGGTTGCCGAGGTGGTCGGAGTCTGACTCTGTGACGGGCTCGGAGTCGGGTTCGCCGCCTGAGCCGGCACGGTGGCGAGCAGCACGAACGCCGCAGTCAGGCCGATTCTCAGGGATTTCATCCCTCTAAGTTAACCGAGGGCGACGCGCTGGCCGAGTTTCGGCACGATGGTTTCGACGCCGAGTTCGGCCTTGATGCGCTCGGCAAAGATTTCAGACGAACCCTCTTCGCCGTGAACCACGAACACGCGCCCAGGCTTTTCGGTGCCGGTGCGCATCCATGCAATCAATTCATCGCCGTCTGCATGAACCGAGAATGACTGAATCGACTCGATTGTTGCCTTGACGGGCACGTATTCACCGTGCATTTTCACTTCTTGGGCGCCATCAACCAAGTTGCGGCCGCGAGTTCCGAGAGCTTGATAGCCGACCATGATCACGGTGTGCTTTGGGTTTGGCAACATGTCGTGCAGGTGGTGCACCACTCGCCCGCCGGTTCCCATTCCGCTCGCCGAGATGATGATGCACGGAGTCTGAGGATTATTTACAGTCTTCGATTCGTCGACGGTGAGCAATTCATGTAATTCGCCAGCATCGAACGGGTCGCGCTCGTGCCACTCTGTGGCGATATCGCTTCGAATCTCTGGGCTCTTGGCGTTGATTGCGTCGCGGTAGAAACTCAAAGCCTTGAGTGCCATTGGCGAATCGCAGTAAACCGGAACTGCAGGAATCTTGCCAGCTTCAACGAGTTCGCGCAGGCGAACCAGAATCACTTCGGTTCGGTCTACTGCAAACGCAGGAATCAGCACGCTACCGCCACGTTGAACGGTGCGGGTGATTGCATCCTCGAATGCGGTTGTCACAGCTTCGTGTTCGCGGTCGCCATAGGTCGATTCGGTAATGATTGCATCGAACTTTCCGGCAGGAAGGTGATCTGGCGAGACCAGAAGCGGGTGTTCTTGACGCCCCATGTCGCCGGTGAATAGCAGTCGCTTGCCAAAGAATTCGACCTCGATGAATGCAGCACCAAGGATGTGCCCGGTTGGGTGAAAAGTGATGAACGTTTCGTGGGCGACCTGAGTGCGCTCGAAGAAGTTCGCCTCGGTGAAGCGCTGCACGGTCTTGGTAACGTCAGCCTCTTCATAAAGCGCCTTAGGCGGATTGTGCTTGCTGAAACCCTTCTTGGCTGCAAAGGCGGCGTCTTCGGTTTGAATTCTTGCCGAGTCGTGCAGAATGACTTCGGCCAATTTGGTGGTGTAGTGGGTGGCGTGGATCTTGCCGGCAAAGCCGTCTTTGACCAGTTTCGGCAGGTAGCCACAGTGGTCAAGGTGGGCATGAGTGATTGCCACCGCATCGATTTCGGCAGGGTTGACCCCCAGCGGGTTCCAGTTCTTGAGGCGCAAGTCTTTGAGGCCTTGGAACATTCCGCAGTCGATTAGCACCTTGGTGTTTTCGCAGCTCAACAGAAAACGGCTACCGGTTACTGTGCCGGCGGCTCCGAGAAATTCGATGGCAACTTCGCTCATGTGCCGAGTCTATGACAGTGGCAGACTGAGACCGTGAGCAAGAACAATCTGCACCGCTACTGGTTTCTGATTGTCGCTCTTGCCGGACTCAGTGCAGGATTGGCCCTCGAATCACCACTCAACACAGTTGCGTTTGCGGTTGACGCAGCCGTTGGCGTTGCGCTTGCAAGTAAGTGGACAGTCGATGCGATTCGCCGGCGTGAATTTGGTAGCGACTCGTTGGCCATCCTGGCAATTATTGCGAGCGCCGCAATCAACGAATGGCTCGCTGCCGCAATTATTTCAGTGATGCTCGCCAGCGGTCGTGCGCTCGAAGAGTGGGCCGCCGGGAACGCGCGACGCGAATTGCATTCGCTTCTTAACCGTGCACCAGCGGTAGCAACGGTCGTTTTCGATGGTGGTGAGCAGTCGATTGCGGTGGCTGAAGTCGCTATCGGTTCAATCGTGCGCGTGCTGAACGGCCAGGTCGTGCCAATCGATGGCCAGTTGCTCGATGGCGCAGTGCTCGACGAATCCGCCCTAACCGGCGAGGTGTTGCCAGTCTCGCGAGATGCTGGCGACGAAGTTTCGTCTGGTGTGCTCAATGCGGGGTCGGCATTCAGCCTTCGCACAACGAGCAGCTACGCCGACTCGACTTATGCAAACTTAATCCGCTTGGTTCGTCAGGCCAGTGCCGAAAGCGCCTCTAGCGTTCGACTGGCCAATCGATGGGCGATTTGGTTCATTCCCGTGACGTTGGTTTTGGCGCTTGGAACTTGGCTAATCACCGGTCAATCACACTTCGCGGTCGCCGTGCTGGTGGCGGCCACCCCTTGCCCGCTGATTCTGGCTGTGCCGGTTGCCCTGATCTCAGGCATGTCTAAGGCCGCTAAGCGCGGGGTGATCATCAAAGGCGGCGACGCCCTCGAGCAACTGGCCGGCGTGCGCTCAGTGCTGTTCGACAAGACCGGCACCCTTACCCATGGAGGTCTTCGTGCCGGCTCGATGGTCTTCGCTGAGCACGTCGACCCAGCGAAAGTGATGTCGGTCGTTGCCGCAGTTGAAGCTCACAGCCCACACGTTGTGGCCAAAGCGTTGATCGAGATGGCCGGGGCTTTTCAGATCGAGCAAGTTGCCATTAGCGAAGTAACCGAAGATCACGGCATTGGCATTCGTGCGACTGTCGATGGTCGCAGTGTGCGAATTGGTCAGCCAAGCGGCGTGATTCCAGAGTGGGCGAAACTCGGTGATGCGCTTCTGGTCGCCATCGAAATCGATGGTCAGCTGCAGGCGATGATCGGGCTTGATGACCCTATCCGTGAAGATGCGAACCAAACCGCCAGCATGTTGCGCAACCTCGGCGTGCAAAACCTCGCGTTGGTTTCTGGCGACCGCGAAGAAGCGACCGCGCGAGTTGCCGAGCAAATTTCTGCAGACGAATATTTCGCCGGATGCACCCCAGACCGCAAACTCGAAATTCTGCGTGCGAAACAGATCGAATACAAACATCACGTCGCTTCAGTTGGCGATGGAATAAACGATGCGCCATTTTTGGCTGGTGCCGATGTTGGCATTGCAATGGGTGCCAGGGGTTCGAGTGCGGCCAGTGAGGCAGCCGATGTCGTGATTGTCGAGGACTCGATCTATCGCGTTGCGATGGCGATTGATGTTGCTAAAGGGTCCTTTGCCAAAGCTATGCAGGCCGCCGGAATCGGAATGGGTTTGGCTCTGCTGGCAATGGTCGCAGCCAGCGTTGGGCTACTCTCGCCAACTGCAAGTGCAATCGCGCAAGAAGCCATCGATACGGCGGCGGTGCTTTGGGCAATTACGCCGCTACGCTCTTCTCATGGCAATGCACACAGTCGCACAGACCGAGCGTAAACTCTCGGCGGTAACGGGCGACCCAAAACTTAGAGCCGCGCTCGACCTTGGCGCTATGGGCCTAAGCGCATCGCTCGCCCAAACGGCGGCTGCGCTTCGAAACCGCATCGAGCAGGGTCCGCTTGCGGCTGTCCGCCTTAGTTTTACTGGCTTTCAGGCACTCTGGGTGGTCTGGGCCTGGCCCGCAATCGAGACCCGCGAAATCGCAAGCGAACTCGCAATCGGAAAGTCGGCCCTAAGCGGCGTGCTTGCAACCCTTGAACGTCGCGGCCTGATCGTGCGCAGCAAATCCAACGAAGACGCACGCCTGGTGAATGTTTCACTCACTGCCGAAGGCACTGAGTTGATTGAGTCATTGTTGCCACAGGTGAACGCAGTGGAGGTCGTGTTCACAAGCGCAATTCACGAAAACAATCGCGAGTTCATCAGCGACACCCTGGCGCAATTGCGCGCGAACTAGCCGTCTAGATCGCGAATATTTCAACCAGCGCGGTTACTAGCAAGAACACCGCAAGCCCGGTAATCAGCACGCCGCCAACGCCGACGATTGTTGCTAGTCGACCGGTGCGAGAAAAAATCCAGGTGCGAGCGACTGAAGCGCTGAGACTGTAGATCGCGTCGCCGATATTGCCCATGATTTCAAACAGGACTCCGAGGGTCAAAAACTGCAGGGTGAAATTCGCACCAGGTTCGACGAATTGCGGCAGAACCGCGAAGAAGAAAACGGCCACCTTCGGGTTGCTGATGCCGACCAAGAACGCTTCGCGAGCCAGTTTCGAGTTCTTCACTGCCTTGCCGCTGCCGGCTCCCCCGGTCGCATCGTTCTGCTTGGCAAGCTCGGCCTCTTCGTGCTTGCGACCGCGGATCGACTGCACGCCCAAGTAGCCAAGGTAGAGCGATCCCAAAATTTGAATGCCGTGCAATGCGGCAGGCACGCTGGCCAGGAACGTGCCGAGCCCGAACGCGACAGCGAGCATCCATGTGGTGTGACCAAGGCTGTTGAACAACACGGTGATTAGCCCGGCGCGGCGACCGCTCGAAAGCGTGCGCCCAATGATGAACATCACGGATGGCCCAGGAATGGCCACCAAAGTCACGGCCGTGGCCAGAAAGCCTAGAAGTAGCGGGGTACTCGGGAACATGAGAACAATCTAACGGGCTAAGGCCACGCCAAGAAGTGACGAAGCAGTGCGGCTACTACGGCAGCCACGGCAACCGCAACGATGAACGGCACCTTTCGCCAGTAGAGCAGCGCCGCCACACCCAATGCTGCCAAGCGAGAATCAAGCACCAAAGTCTGGCCAGTTACAAAAGTTTGCACCGCTGTGAGTGCGGCAAGAAGAGCGATGGTCAACTTGCCTGCGAAGATAACGACCGATGTGTTCTTGGCGAACTTTTCAGGAAGCAGGTAACCCAGGATTTTCCACGAGAAAACCGAAGCAGAGCCAATCAGAATTGCCGGCCAGAACTCAATCATGTTCACTCACCGCCAGGTGCTTTGCAAGCAAGCGGGTGCGTTTTAGCCAGTAAATCAATGCGACGGCAATCGGCGCGGCAATAATTACTGGAATGCCACTTGGCAACAACGGAACCAAAACCAAAGTAAACACGATCGCAAGCAGTGCGATTGCATTCGACTGAATGTTCTTCAAACGCGGCCAAAGCAAACCGAGAAAAGCGGCGGCCGCTGCCGCATCGAGACCCCAGATCGATGGGTCTCCCAAAACCGAACCAAGCATTGCACCAAGAAAAGTGAACGAGTTCCAAAATACGAACACTGCTGCTCCGGTGAGCCAGAATCCGAGGCGAGACTCGCGCTCTTTCTCTTGAGCGGCCGAGACGGCATTTGATTCGTCGATGGTTAGCTGAGCCGCAAGTGCCTTAGTAAGTCCGGTTACCGAAAGCACGCTGTTCAAACGCAGTGCGTAAAACCCGTTTCGAATTCCGAGCAGCCACGCCGAAAGAATCGCGGGCACAACGCCAGCCGGGCCGCTCGCCCCGAGCACACCGATTAGTGCGAACTGCGAACCACCGCTGAACATGAAAAGCGAAAGCACCTGAGTTTGCCAAACCGTCAGGCCAGATGCCGCCGACAGCGCACCAAACGAAATGCCGTAGAGGCCAACCGCGAGGCCAACGCCAATCGACATCGAGACGACAGAAGAACCGGCAGCCTTGCCCTGACCAGCCATCAGGCCACCGCCTGCTTCGATACCCGCCCGCGAAGCAACAGCAGAATCGTGCCGGTCGCCAAGATGCACAGCACGGCGGCGGTTATCCAAGCGATGAAATAAGAGCCATCAATCACACGGATGGCGCCTGCGAATTCGGCCGCGATGCTCGCACCGATCATGTGCGAGGCGAAAAGCCATCCGAAGATCATCGGCGATACTTCGACGCCGAAGTACCGTCGGCACAGCTCGATGGTCGGCGGCACCGTGGCCACCCAGTCGAGCCCATAGAACACGATGAAGAAAAGCAGCGGTGGTTCGACTGTTGGGCCGAGCACGAACGGAACTGTGAAAAGTGCGAGGCCACGAAGCCCGTAGTAGAACGCGAGCAAGATCACTGGGTTCACTCGGTCGGTGAGCCAACCCGATGCGACGGTGCCGATGATGTCGAAGATGCCAACGACGGCTAGCAAACCCGCGGCAAGCGTCGCTGGCATTCCGTGATCGTGTGCGGCCGGAATGAAGTGCGCACCGATTAGGCCGTTGGTAGTCCAGCCACAAACAAAAAACGTGCTGGCAAGTGCCCAGAATTTGAAAGTCTTTGCGGCCTCGAACAGGGCCCTGAAGTTGCCGCGCAAGGTGACCGGCGCTTTAGTCGATGATTTGATTGGCTCAGTTGCGCCGAATGGCAACTGCCCGACCGACGCCGGACTCTCGCGAAACAACAGCACGAACACCAAGCAGGTGAAACCCGCAATGGTCGAGATCACGAGCGTCGCAGTGCGCCATCCGTGTTGTTCGACAAGATTTGAAATCAGTGGCAGAAAGATCAGTGAACCGGTGGCATATGCCGCTGAGAAGATTCCGGTGACCAGACCACGCCCTTTGACGAACCAACGGGTGGCAACCAGTGCCCCACCAACCAAAGCCATGGCACCGGTGGCGATTCCAACAACGACACCCCAAAGCAAAACCAATTGCCAGACTTCGGTCATCAGAGTGGTCAAGCCAGTGCCGATTGCAACCAATGCCAGAGCGGCCGTGCCGATCGAGCGAACCGAGAAGCGGGCCATGAGGGTGGCCGCGAACGGGGCCATCAGACCGTAGAAAACCAGATTGACCGACAACGCCAGCGAGGTGCTTGCGCGCGACCAGCCGAACTCCATCTCGAAGGGCATGTAGAGAACCGAGGTGGTTGAGCGGAAAGCCGAGGCCCCGAGTAGCGCCAAAAACGTGGCGAACGCAACCGGAATCGCCCAGTGCAGCCGAGGTTTTTGACTCATGAGCCACCCAGGGGAATCGAACCCCTGACCTGCTCTTTACGAGGGAGCTGCTCTACCGACTGAGCTAGGGTGGCATGCCGGCGAGCCGACAAGTCCCAAGTTTACAAGCGAAGGCCCCAGCCAACAGACTGGGGCCTTCACCTGAACGAGGGTTTAGTGCGAAACGGCCTTGCCGATTGCAGCACCGGTCAACGAACGAACTTCGAGCTCTGCATACTTCGCAGTGTTCTTTTCGTTCGAGGTGATCGTTCCGAGCCAGCCCATGAAGAAGCCGAACGGAATCGATACGAGACCAGGGTTGGTCAGCGGGAACCAAGCGAACTTGAGATCCTTGAACAACGGCGCTGCGGTCAAATTGGCCATTAGCGGCTGCGAAACGATTGGTGACGACACCAACAGAATCACAGCTGCGGCAAGACCGCCGTAGATTGCCCAAACTGCTCCGCGAGTGTTGAACTTCTTCCAGAACAGTGTGTACAAAACTGCTGGCAGGTTACCCGAGGCTGCAATGGCGAACGCAATCGACACCAAGAACGCAACGTTGAATGACTGCACTGCGATGGCAAGCACGATGGCAACCGCGCCGATACCAATCGCCGCAATCTTTGCAACACGAACTTCCTGCTCAGGAGTTGCCTTGCCACGCTTGATCACATTTGCATACAAGTCGTGTGCGAACGATGACGATGAGGCGAGGGTCAAGCCTGCAACAACAGCAAGGATGGTCGCGAACGCAATTGCACCGATAACTGCAAGCATGATTGCGCCACCGGTTGTTCCCTTGCCGCCACCAAGGAACTCAGATAGCAGCGGAGCCGCAACGTTTCCTGATGGGTCAATCGGAACAATCAACTTCTTGGCTGCATCAGACATGGTGCTCATTTGATCGATGGTGAATCCGGCGTTGCCATTTTCGGCAATGACGGCTCCGGTTTTGTCGATTAGCAAGCCAGCGGGGTTTGTGGTGTAGCCGCGGAACAGATCCATGCGGCTAACCAGCGCAGCTGCACCGAATCCGAGGGCGATGGTCATCAAGTAGAAGACTCCGATGTTGCCGATAGCCCAGTTCACACTCTTACGAGCCTGCTTTGCAGTAGGCACGGTGTAGAAGCGAATCAGGATGTGCGGCAGACCCGCGGTACCGAGAACAAGCGCAAGACCGAGCGAAATCAGGTCGAGCTTGCTTGCCAGCGTTGCCGTTGGGTCGATCATGCCGGTGGCATCGAGCATGTCTTTACCGAACTTCAGACCAGGCGACAAGAACGTGTCTTTGTGGCTGTTGTCTCGAGCGGCACCGAGCAGTGCCGAGATGTCGAAGTTGAAGCGCCAGAGCACCATCACGGTGAGCAGGGTCGCACCGATCATGAGCAAGAACGCCTTAACGATCTGCACATAGGTGGTGCCCTTCATGCCGCCGATGGTCACGTAGACAATCATCAATACGCCAACGCCGGCGATGATCCAGTTCTTAGCCGATGGGTCGCTGATGCCGAGCAAAAGTGAGACCAAGGCACCAGCACCGACCATCTGAGCGAGCAGATAGAAGATCGAAACCACAACA
>JBJTNB010000088.1:0-25899 GCA_046073845.1 Micrococcales bacterium | reverse complement strand
GCCAGGCGGCCCGGCCTGACAGCACCAGCGGCAGCGACTCGTCTACGGCTCCGGTCTTTAGGGTCTTGGTGACCAATGCAGAAAGCATGTGGCCCTCGAGCTCGCCCTCGGCACCGAAACGGCTAAGCGCCGAGGTGGCGTTTGGGCTGGCGAAGAGCACCTTGCCGTATTCGTCGAGTCGAAGAACGCCATCGTTGGCACGCGGAGCGCCGCGACGAGATGCGGTCGGAGTGCCAAAGTCAGGGAACATGCCGTGGGCCACCATCTCGAGCAGGTCGTTGGCGGCCTTTACATAGTTGATCGAAATTTTGTTTGGGGTCTGCACGTAGTCGATTTGGGTGTGACGCGACAAGAACGCAATCGGCTCGGCCACCTGCGATTGGTCGGTAGTCGAAGTAACCCGGCGAACCGGCACGACCTCAAGGCGCGAATTGATTGAGTCGAAGGTGGTCTTAGGTGAGAAGAAGATTAGCCCGGTGTCGGCGGCATGTTCGATGCCCGCGCGCCACTGGTCTGGCACAACTTCGCCGGTGATGTCGCGATAAAGGATTGGCAGTGCCGAGGCTGGGCGGGCCGAGGCAACCGCGATGTATTGACCATCTTGGCTCTTGACCCAGAGCACCAGGTCGGCCATCGACAAGTCGGCGATCAGCTGCCACTCGGCAACGACCATGTGCAGCCATTCAATCTCGGCAGCGGCCGAGTGACCGTGCTGCTTGAGAAGTTCTTTTAGGGTCGACACCTAACCGAGTTTACTGAGCCGCCTTCGGCCAACATCAAGCCCCAAAAGCTGGCTGCGGGTGAATGTTGCCAATACCTGCTTCACGGATGAGTTTCTCGGAGCCAGCGCGATTGGCACTTGGGCTTCAGCTGCTCGGGCGAACACTTCTGGGTCGTCGGCGAGGTACCCGGCTACCTTCACGCCGGCCAGTCGCTCGAGAGTGGTCTCGAGCGAACGGCCTGTTCGACTATCTGGCGAATATCTATTGATGACGGTTACCAGCTTTTCGCCGACCCCAAGCTGCTTAAGCTCTTGAATGGCCCAGGTGTATCGGGCCAGGCCGACGCTCTCACCTAGGGCCAGCCCAATAATCTGATTTGCTGCCTGCAAGCAGGCATGGGTGACGGCATTACGTTCGGCCAGGGTGCGCTGGTCGACCAGTTCGCGTTCGAGACTTGCAGCAACATCGATAACCACAAAGTCAAAGGTCTGCTTAGCAACCTCGATCACATCGAGCATTGGTTCGTAGCCGAGTTCTGGCCAGCGACTAACCAAATGAAGCCCTGGCAAAAGCTGCAGCGATGACTTGGGCATTCCAAAATCGACAAGCACGGCAGCCAGGCTTTCGCTGTCGAGTTGCTGGCGACCCGCTAACCGGCAAGCAGACGCAATTCCGATGTGGTTTTCGGCAAACCCGAAAATTTGCAGTTGCGATGGCGAATAAACGTCTGCATCGATAAGAAGTGCTTTGAACCCTGCGTTCGACAGTTCGACAGCGATGCTGGCGGCAACTTGCGAACGACCCGTCGAACCGGGGGCCGACCAAACTGCAATGACTTGGGTGTCACGTTTCTCGACGGTGGTTTGCTTATCTTTGCGCCACAACACTGATGTCTCCGGCTGCACTTTGCAGTGCCAAAATCGAGGCAACAGACGTTTGATTTACTTCTATTTCAAGTTGAGTCTTACTACTGCCAAAAGAATCTGAACTTTTTGAAATTTGCAAAACTTGCAGTCCCTGCGCGATCAAACCACCGCTCGCCGAAGCCTGTTTACCAGTCGATAGCAGCGCCACTTTTGGGATGAACCACAGTGACACGGTCGAACCAACCCGCACATCTGAGGCGATTGGGCCGGTCGGCGTGACGGCCAGGTGCACCAACGACGAGTCGTCTGCCTGGGTGATATCTGCCAAATTCAAAAGTTGCCCCTTTTGCAAAGAGTGGCCAAGAACCTGCCCCTCTGCTAGCCCGCCGAGATAGCGACTGCCAGTGGGCAGTTTCAGAGTGACCACTGAAAAATCGCTTGGCTCGAGGGGCTGGCCTGCGGCTAGGTCACGAGTGGCAACCAGGTAGTGGCCGCCGTCTAATAGCCGAACGAGCAAGTAACCCAGCATGAGAGCCGCCGCTAAAACTGAGGCTCCCAGCGTCAAAGTCGTTCTCCGGCTGAGTTTTGCCTGCGATTTCATGCCGCCACCACAGCCATCGCCTCATCAGGAGCATCGAGTAAAGCAAGTTCAGTTATTGCGGCCAACGGGATTGCCCTGAATGTTGAACCGGCGAGAATTGCCCATCCGTGTTGAATTCTTGAAACCACCACGATTTGTTCGTGAAGTTGCATGCGCATAGGCACAGTCAACGAAGTGAGCAGGGCTGCTAAGTCGCCCGGGTGAACTCTGGCCTCTGGCAGCGTGAGCTCAGCCGCTGACTGTGCAATCAGCGACTGAATCTGGTTTGACCGAATGCAGCACCACAGGCCCGTGTGCTCAGCGATTCCAGCTATAAAGTCTTCGCCAATAAGCGGAGCAACCAACGACACACTCGGATGCGTGGAAGTGCGAATGATTAGTCGACGAGCATCGCCAACAAAATCAAATAGCGAGTCTGGCTCGCAATGATCAGGTTTGAAGTTCATGCTGCGATTATTCGACAAAGAAATATCTCGCACAAAAGTTATCCACAGTTTGAAAACAATTCTTTACCAAAATATTTTCCACCAATAGGTTCAGACCTAGACGGTGGAAATGGGGGAAGTATCACCGATGAAAATTGATGAAAAAATCAGTGGTAACACCAAGGATGTTCGGGGCAATGACAAACGCAAAGCCGACGTTCGCAAGACCGATGTTAGAGCTGCGAGCTCGAAAAAACCACGGCGAGAAATCGTGGTTCGCAACATGGTCGAACAGGCCGACTTCTTCGGCGAGCAATACAGCTCGACCGAAGAGTTAGAAGCGCCAGAGCCGCTACTTCGAACACTCGCTACGGCGATCGTTGAAGTTATGGCTGGGGTGAGAAACATCAACCAATTGGGCAGCCTGCTTAGCGAAGACGTCTTCTTGCGTTTGCGCGAGAGGTCAATTCGTGTGGCTCAAGATCGGGCTCGCCGAGGTGAACCTGTTCAAGCGCCCAAGTTGATGGTCGCAGATCTGCACATCGAGCATCCGAGAGACGGTGTGGTCGAATCAGTTGTGCTCGTGCACTCACCTAGCCGAACCAGAGCCGTAACCATCAGGCTCGAGGGCGTCAACCACCGTTGGCGGGCCCAGTCGGTTGCCGTGATTTAGCTGCGGAAAAACGACGAACCAGGCTTGTTGTCGCCCTTGTCGTCTTTCTTGGCAGGTGCTCCGCTTGAGCCCTCGTGAATCTCAGCCTGGCCGTCTTCATTCGGCGAGGTATAGGTCAGCTCGGCCTGAACCGGCTTGACCTCGGTAACCTCTGCCGGCTGAACCTGCACCTCTAGGTTGAACAAGAAGCCAATCGACTCTTCTTTGATCGCACCCATCATCTGCTGGAACATGCCGAAGCCTTCACGCTGGTACTCGATCAATGGGTCGCGTTGAGCCATGGCACGAAGACCGATTCCCTCTTTGAGGTAGTCCATCTCGTAAGGTGGTCGCGCCACTTGCGGTCGATAACCGATAGAACAACACGGCGCTCGAGTTCGCGCATCGGCTCTTCACCAATGGTCTGAGTGCGCTTCTCATAAGCAAGGCGCGCGTCAGAAAGAAGTTCGCGCGAGATCCACGAGCGAGTCAGCTTGTTGCGATTACCGGCCTCGGCCAAAACTTCTGCAATCTCAAGTCCAACAGGGTAAATACCTTTGAGGTCAGTCCATAGCGCTTCAAAGTCCCAGTCCTTGCCAGAACCTTCAACTATGTGCTGAGCAACGATGTTGTCGATTGCGTCGGTCATGAAAGTGTCGACGCGTGACTGAATGTCGTCACCCTCAAGGATGTGGCGTCGGTCACTGTAAATGGCCTCGCGCTGACGCGACATGACGTCGTCGTATTTCAAGACGTTCTTGCGAATCTCAGCGTTACGGGCTTCGACCTGCGACTGTGCAGATGCAATTGCACGGCTGACAACCTTCGATTCGATCGCGGTCTCGTCAGGAACACCTGGTCGATTCATAAGTGCAGCTGCTGCACCTGAGTTGAACAAACGCATTATGTCATCGGTTAGCGACAGGTAGAAACGCGATTCGCCCGGGTCGCCTTGACGACCAGAACGACCACGCAACTGGTTGTCGATACGGCGCGACTCATGACGCTCGGTGCCGAGCACGTACAAGCCACCAACTTCGGTGACCTTCGCTGCTTCTTGCGCAACGTGAGCCTTTACGGCTTCGAACTCGCTCGCCCAAGCCGCTTCGTATTCTTCTGGGCTTTCATCGGCGTGCAATCCGCGCTTGTTCAAGGCCTCGACGGTCAAGAACTCGCTGTTACCACCGAGCATGATGTCGGTGCCTCGACCAGCCATGTTAGTTGCCACGGTGACGGCACCTAGACGGCCGGCCTGGGCCACGATCGCTGCCTCGCGGGCGTGGTTCTTAGCGTTCAAAACTTCGTGGCGCACGCCACGCTTGGCAAGCAGCTTCGAAAGGTACTCGCTCTTTTCAACCGAAGTAGTACCTACCAGCACAGGCTGACCGGTGGCATGACGCTCGGCGATGTCTTCGACCACCATGGCGAACTTGACCTCTTCGTTCTTGTAGATGAGGTCTGACTGGTCTTTGCGAATCATCGGCTTGTTGGTTGGAATCGCGATAACACCTAGCTTGTAGGTGCTCATGAACTCGGCGGCTTCGGTCTCGGCGGTACCGGTCATGCCAGAAATCTTGTTGTAAAGACGGAAGTAGTTCTGCAGCGTGATGGTCGCCAGTGTCTGATTCTCGGCCTTGACCTCTACGCCTTCTTTGGCTTCGATCGCCTGGTGAACACCTTCGTTATAACGACGACCGGCAAGAATACGACCGGTGTGCTCATCGACAATTAGAACTTCGCCGTTCATCACAACGTAATCCTTGTCGCGCTTGAAAAGCGCCTTTGCACGGATGGCGTTATTCAAGAACGAGATCAGCGGAGTGTTGGCCGACTCGTAAAGGTTGTTGATGCCGAGGTAGTCTTCGACCTTCGCGATACCGTCTTCAAGAATTCCGACAGTGCGCTTTTTCTCGTCGACTTCGTAGTCGATGACCGGCTGTAGTTTTTCAGCAATCGATGCGAACTCAGTGAACCAACGGTTGGCCTCTCCAGCGGCAGGGCCAGAGATGATCAACGGGGTGCGGGCCTCATCGATAAGAATCGAGTCAACCTCATCGACGATTGCAAAGAAGTGACCGCGCTGAACGAGGTCTGACTGCTGCCATGCCATGTTGTCGCGCAGGTAGTCGAAACCAAATTCGTTGTTAGTTCCGTAAGTGATGTCGGCCAAGTATTGCTGGCGTCGCTCGGCAGGCTCTTGCCCGCTCAAGATGCAACCGGTCGTCATGCCAAGGGTGCGGAACACGCGACCCATGAGCTCTGACTGGTAACCGGCCAAGAAGTCGTTGGTGGTAACGATGTGAACACCGCGACCAGGAATCGCGTTAAGGTATGCGGCGGTTGTGGCGACCAAAGTCTTACCTTCACCGGTCTTCATCTCGGCGATGTTGCCAAGGTGAAGAGCGCCACCACCCATGATCTGAACGTCAAAGTGACGCATGCCCAAGGTGCGCTTAGAGGCTTCGCGCACAGCGGCGAAGGCTTCAGGAAGCAGCTCGTCTAGGGTTTCGCCTGCTGCGTAGCGCTCACGAAGGGTCTGGGTTTCACCCTTCAACTCTTCGTCGGTGAGCGACGAGAATGACTCTTCTAGGGCGCTGACTGACTTGGCATAGTTGCGAAGCTTGGCGAGCAAACGGCCTTCGCCGGCTCGCAAAACTTTGTCGATGATATTGGCCAAAATCGCTCCTAAATAGGTCTTCGGTCAATCTTAGGCGAGCGTGACCGACCTATTCAGGGCTCTATCAGCCCTTACGCACCTAGCGAAATCGGCTATTCGAGGGTGATTACCCCGTAGTTCCAACCTTTGCGACGGTAGACCACCGAGGCCTTATCAGTCGCCGCATCGTGGAACAGGTAGAAATCGTGCCCGACGAGCTCCATTCGATACAGGGCCTCGTCGACGGTCATCGGTTCATCCTTGAATGCTTTGTGGCGAATCACGATTGGGCTCTGACCGACCTCATCGATTTCATCACTGTCGAGATCGGCGCTTGGGTGGCCAGCCAGGATGTCGCCATCGACTGGCGTTACGTCTAGGCTCGCGAAGTCGTTTGCCGAGAGTTCACTAGTTCCAACGGTGCCGTGGTGCCCGTGGTGAACTTTGCGCTTGTCGGCAGCGCGGCGAAGGCGTTCGGTTAACTTGCCGAAGGCGATGTCGAACGCGCCGAACTTGTCGCTGGCGCTTGCCTCGGCTCGAACCCAGTGGCCGCCGTCGTGAACGGTCAGTTCGACTTGATCTTCTGGGCCGCTGTTTCGGGAGTGGTCGTGTCTGGTCACTTTGATGCTGAGTTCATTGGCTCGGTGAGCGAATTGTTCAACCTTGTGCGCACGCTCTGCTACGTAATCTTTGAAACGCTCAGAGACTGTAAGGTTGCGGGCTGAAATTGAGATTTGCATGGTGACCTCCTAAAGGATCACCTCGCCAATGAGGCGATACCTGTGCAATCAAGTTAGACCTTTTTTCGCAATTGTGTTGCCGTTTTGCGAAATTGTTTCTTTCTTTAGCGGAGTCTGGGCCAAAGCCGAAAACCCGAGCACCTCTGCCCCGGCCGCTCGGCAGGCCGAAGCGAGTTCGAGCAGGGTCGACCCTGTGGTAACGATGTCGTCGACCAACCAAACTTTTTTGCCTGCAAGGTCTCGGCCGATGGTGATGGCCCCGGCAAGGTTGCGGTGCCGATCAGTTACAGTAAGGCCTGCCTGGTCGGCAACAGCCCGGCTCTGCTTGGCCAGCAGCACCGGGATCAACCACCTTTGGCCCAATGCATTTGCCACCACCTGCGAAGGCACGTAGCCGCGCTGCCTGGTGGCCGCCTCGGATGAGGGTGCCGCAACTAACAGGTGTGCGGTGGGTCGGGGTTGAAGGCGCGCGAGGTGCTTGGCTAGCGACCTACCTACTGCGAAGAGCCCTTTGGTCTTGAAAGCGTGCATCACCGGAGCAGAAATCTCGTCATAGTTGAACAGGCAGAAACCGCGAATCACCCCGCGTTCGATTGGGATCAGTTGTTCGTGCAAATTTGCACGACAGGACGTGCACAGAACGGTCGGCTCCCGATTACACGACAGACAGTTGCTTGGAAGAAAAAGTTCGGCGAGGTTCACGCATCCATGTTTGGTCGATTTCTAAACCTGATGTGCGCGGCTACGCAATCTGTGGGTAACTCACGGCCAAGAACTAGAAGTGCAAACGCAGCACTTCGGTTTTCACTTGTTGCCAGGTATAGCCGCGCAACTGCCAGACAATGCCATGGGTATCGAGAACGTAATAGGTTGAACCGGCTGCTGGCGCAACAATTTCGACGGCGCCAGTGATTGGCGGCAAGTTCTCGACATCGCCACCAACTGTGACAACTGTTGGCGTAGCAATGAGACCGTCAACCTCTGTGATTACGCCCAATGCGTCTTCACCAATCCAGCCGAAGTTCGCCGATGAAATGTTGGAGCTAAGCAAAGTGATTGGTTCGCCAATTCCAATCGGAACACCCTGATAGTCACGAATGATTCCAGCCACAAAAAGCTGAGTTTGGGCTCCATCGCGCACGAGAACTGCGATGCGTGACCCTTCACGCGAAATCGAGAAGGCAACGTGATCATGCTTAGCTAACCAGCCGCTGTATGTGAGCACCTGCCTGCCTGAAACGTTATAGGCCTTCAAGGTAGAGCTACGACCTGCACCCAGCGCGAAGGTGAAACCCTGCGGATCAATGGCCGGGCGCAACAGACCTGGTCGGGTGTCAATCACCCGAAGTTGGGTGCTACCCGCGTAGTTCTTGCCAATTGCCAACCCGGATGCCCCGACCAGCGCCACCTGAGTGGCCTGGTTGTTCACTGCGAAGTCGGTTGCCGCGAAAGTCTTGAGCTGTGGGCTAATGGCGGCGACCGGGTTGCTGCCCAGTAACGCAGATAACCCATCATGTTTGAGCATGTAAGGCACATTGTTAGGGCTAAGAGCCAAACGATAGGGCAAGTCGGCAATTGACTGCGGAACGTGCTCAACACGAATAACTGTGCCGTAAACCGAGTTGACCTGCGTCAAGGTTGCGTTAAGTTGAGCCAGCATGTGTTGCAACTGATCGGTAGTTGCCTTTGATGCTTCGGCAGTCAAGTCAACGACCGCAGTGCCATCAGAGATAGGCACCGACTCGAGCGACAGCTTGGTGCCGTTCGGAAAAGTATTGTGCGCGGTCTTTGCCAGCCAGTCACTTGGCCCGGCTAGCAAGGCGGCCACTAGTCGAGTTCCGGTTGAAGGCCTAGTCGGAAACCAGCGCATATCTGGAATCAGGTAGCGACTCTGCTGATCATAGAAATACAAGTTGTAACTCTTAAACAGAACATCGAAAACTGGGCGAACGAGAATGGTGGCATCAGGTGCTTGTGAAATTCGCCACGCACCGTTCTCTTTGGTGAATCGATACTCGTAGGTCAAGCTTTGCGGCATTGAAAACTTTTGATAGCGACCCTCTGCATCAATCGCCGCGGCAGCATTTACAACCACCTTGGCCTGATCGGTTCCGACGTAGGTAATGTTCGGCCGAGAGGTTTCAATCAACAGTCGCCCAGTTGGATTCCACTTTGTGGCCAATGAATTGGTCAGGTATTCGCGAGCCACCGCATAGTCATCTTGAGGCCCGGTGAAAGCGTTCAAGAAACCGTTCAAAATTTCTGTTTGACCATCACCCTTGGTCGGACCGTTTGGTGAGTAATACGTGTAGTCGGTCGAGTTGGTTGAGGTGATAGCTGAACCAACCTGCACCAACGAATCACTTGGTATTTGCGCGCAGCCCGAAAGCACCAGGATGCCAGCCACGATCAGTGACAGCAGAGATTTACGCATCATCAGCCTTTCGCTTAGGCGGCAAAGGCAACGGGGACTGACTGAAAACGGCGCCCTGGCGACGCGGCAAAGTGAGCCTGAAACTCGCCCCTTCGCCAGGCTTTGCCCAGACCTGAAGCCAACCATTGTGCAAGGTGGCATCGGCTTGGGCAATTGAAAGGCCAAGGCCCGTACCGCCAATCGAGCGCTTTCGTGAAGGGTCGGCTCGCCAGAAACGTGAGAACACCTTGTCGAGTTGGTCGCGACCCATGCCAATGCCGCTGTCGGTGACGCTCACCGCCACCGCGTTGCGGGCCTCGCCGATGGCAACGTGAATGGGCTTGCCTTCACCGTGTTCCACTGCGTTGGCAAGCAGGTTTCGCAGCAATCGCTCGATGCGCTGATCGTCGTATTCGGCGATTATTTCGCTCTTCGGAGTCTCGAGCAAAATATCACTGCCCTTGCGCTTCGCAATGGCTTCGACCGAGTGGATTGCCGCTTCGACCGTGTAGACGAGATTGATCTTTTCGAATCGTCCTTGAATCGCACCAGCGTCGTACCGCGAAATCTCGAGTAGATCCTCGAGCAATCGCTCAAACCGCCGAACCTGCGAGTGCATCGCCTCAGAACTCTTTTGCAACGGTTCGATCATGTCTGATCGGTTGTCGTAAATCAGCTCTTCAGCCATTTTGATCGTGGTCAATGGTGTGCGCAATTCATGACTAACGTCGGCAACGAACTGCTGCTGAATTTTTGAAACGTTCTTGTAGTCATCAATCTGACGCTGCAGCGACATTGTCATCTTGTTGAACGAGCGTGCGAGCTGAGCCAACACGTCTTCACCCTTTTCAGGCAAGCGCTCGTCGAGTTCGCCACCCTCGATGCGCTCGGCAACTTCGGCCGCCAACCTAATCGGGCCAGTGATGCGCGAAGAAACCACGAAAGACACCAGCGCGATAAGAAAGAGCAAGACCAGACCGCCGATGACCAAGGTTCCTTGCACCAGGTTCAGGGTTTGCTGCTCAGGGTTGAGGTCATAAACCAAATACAGCTCGTACGCCCCAGCCAGCGGAATCTGCATGGATGCACCAACCACGAGACCCGCATGGTGCCCGGTGCCCACCGGGATCGAGACCGATTGGTAAACCAGCTTGTTATCACTGGCTCGCACTCGCTCGCGAATGTTGGCTGAAATCAGAGCGGTGTCGAGGCTTGCCGAAATCGGACTCTGGAGCAACAACGATTGCTGCCCCGGCTCACGCAACATGGCTACCCAGCGGCTTTGGTCGCTAGAGGTGTTCTCGAGCTTAGGAACCACTGAGTTCATCAAGGTTTGCAGGGCGACTTCGTCGGTGGCACTTGAAGCCGAGAACGATGATTGAACCTCGTTTACGGCTCGCTCTGACTCTTGAAGTACGCCTTGCACACGGGTCTGAAACAGACCGTTGCCGATACCAAAAGAGAGGAATCCACCGAGAACAATCAAAGCCACGGCACTTAGTGCGACGGTTGTAACTACTGCGCGCGCTTGCAATGAACGACGCAGCAGCGTCGAAAATCGCCTGAGCAGTTTTTGAAGCATTGAGTTAAAGGCCGGCTTTGTAGCCGCGACCGCGCACTGTGGTCACAATCTGTGGGTCATCCGGGTTCTCTTCGATCTTCGAACGAAGGCGCTGAATGTGAACGTTGACCAAACGGGTGTCGACCTTGTTCTTTGAATCGGTCGAATCGTTGAGGTTCTTGTGACCCCAAACCTCTTTGAGCAATTCTTCGCGAGTAAAGGTGTGGTCTGGAGTTTCGGCGATGGTGAGTAGCAAGTTGAACTCAAGCGGAGTCAGTTGCACCTTCTCGCCATTGCGACGCACCTCATACGCAGAAACGTCAATTTCGATTGGTCCGAGTTTGAGGTGCGGGTTGCCTTTGCGCTCTTGCGGCTTGAGCAGCGCATTGATTTTGCGAATCAACTCTTTCGGGCCATAAGACTTCTTGATGTAGTCGTCTGCCCCGAGAGTTTCGGTAGCAAGGTCAACATCGGCTTCGTCAGTTTTAGCACTAGCCATAATTATCGGAATATCGCGAGCCTGCTTCATCTCAGGAAGCAGGTCGATGCCGAGGCGACCAGGAAGCTGCCAGTCGAGAACGACGATGTCAGGGCGTGATGATTCGAAAATCGCCATGGCCTCACTACCATCGGTGCAGGTGATCGGTTCGTGCCCGGCAATTTGAATTGCAGAAACGACAGTCTCGAGCAGCGATGGGTCGTCTTCGACGATCAGAATCTTCCAGCTCACTAAAACTCCTAGTAGCGGTAGTGCTCGGGCTTGAACGGGCCGTTTGGCTCAACGCCAATGTAGGCAGCCTGTTCAGGTGTTAACTGTGTCAATTGAACACCCAAAGCCGCAAGGTGCAAACGGGCAACCTTCTCGTCGAGGTGTTTAGGCAAAACGTAGACACCAAGTGGGTATTGCGCCAACTTGGTGTGCAGTTCAATCTGAGCGAGCACCTGGTTGCTGAACGAGTTACTCATTACGAAGCTCGGGTGGCCGGTTGCATTGCCGAGGTTCATCAGACGACCCTCACTCAAGACCAGGATGGCGCGACCGTTCGCGAAACGCCATTCGTGCACCTGTGGCTTGATTTCGATGCGCTCAACCCCAGGCAACTTCGATAGGCCGGCGATGTCGATCTCGTTGTCGAAGTGACCGACGTTGGCGACAATCGCGTTGTGCTTCATGTTTTGCATGTGAGCGGTGGTGATGACGTTGGTGTTTCCGGTACCGGTAACAAAGATGTCTACCTGGTCAAGCACTTGCTCGATGGTGGAAACTTGGTAGCCATCCATGGCGGCCTGAAGTGCGCAGATCGGATCGATCTCGGTGACGATAACTCGCGCACCCTGACCACGCAGCGCCTCGGCAGCACCCTTGCCCACATCGCCGTAGCCAGCAACGAGTGCAACCTTGCCACCCATGAGCACATCGGTGGCACGGTTTAGACCGTCTGGTAGCGAGTGGCGGATTCCGTATTTGTTATCGAATTTCGACTTAGTGACCGAGTCGTTCACGTTGATCGCTGGGAACAACAGCTCGCCCTTCGCGTGAAGCTCGTAAAGTCGGTGCACGCCGGTGGTGGTCTCTTCGGTTACGCCAACGATTTGCTTTGCAATTTCGGTGTAGCGAGTTGGGGCTGCTGCAACTGATGCGCGCAAAACATCAAGGATGATCTTCCACTCTTCGCTGTCTTCTTCATTCGCGGTTGGCACTGCCCCAGCAAGTTCAAACTCGCGACCCTTGTGCACGAGCAGGGTTGCGTCGCCTCCGTCGTCGAGAATCAGGTTCGGGCCAGAAGCTGCGTTATCGCCCCAGACCAAGATCTGCTCGGTGCACCACCAGTACTCTTCGAGAGTCTCGCCCTTCCAGGCGAAGACCGGAACTCCGGCGGGTGAAGCAACTGTTCCGGTAGGGCCGACCACCACAGCTGCGGCAGCTTCATCCTGGGTAGAAAAAATGTTGCACGATGCCCAGCGAACTTCGGCACCCAAAGCAACGAGGGTCTCGATAAGCACAGCGGTCTGCACGGTCATGTGCAGCGAGCCGGCGATGCGAGCACCGCGAAGTGGCTGGCTGGCACCGAATTCGGCGCGAAGAGCCATGAGCCCTGGCATCTCGTGTTCGGCTAGGCGAATCTGGTGACGGCCGGCCTCGGCTAGTTCGAGGTCTTTTACTTTGAAAGGGAATGAGGCGTTCATTGCCTCTATTTTAAGCGCGAATTAGACCCAAAATTTCATCGCGAACAGTCTGCATGGTCTCGACGTTGGCTGCCTCGACGTTTAGGCGCAGAAGCGGCTCGGTGTTAGAAGCACGAACGTTGGCCCACCACCAGTTGCTCTGTGGCTTCGAGTTCAGGGTGATGCCGTCGAACTCTTCGATGCTGGCACGTGCCGAGAATGCATCGACCACGCGTGCCTTGGCAGCCTGTACGTCGGCAACGGTCGAATTGATCTCGCCAGACAAGAAGTACGGGTTGTACTGGCGGGCGAATTCGCTGAGCGGGGCGGGCTGAGCACCGAACTCGGCGAGCACATGCATGGCTGCCAGCATGCCGTTGTCGGCACCCCAGAAGTCTTTGAAGTAATAGTGGGCCGAGTGCTCGCCGCCGAAGATTGCGCCGGTACGAGCCATTTCATCCTTGATGAGTGAGTGGCCGACCTTGGTGCGAACCGCGGTTGCTCCGTCGTTCTCGATAACTTCGCGAACCACGTTTGAGGTCAGCAGGTTGTGCAGCACGGTGATTGGATCACCAGGATGCCCCGCCTTCGCACGTGCGATTTCTCGGCGAGCAACAATCGCGGCCACCGCGCTCGGGGTAACTGCATCGCCGTTCTCGTCGACCACGAAACAGCGGTTGGCATCGCCGTCGAAGGCAAGGCCGATGTCTGCCTTGTGATCGCGAACAGCTTGCTGCAGGTCGACCAAGTTCTTTGGGTCAAGTGGGTTGGCCTCGTGGTTCGGGAAGGTGCCATCGAGTTCGAAATAGAGCGGAACGATTTCAAGCGGAAGGTGCTCGAGGTCGGCTGCAGTGCCAAGCACAGCCGGAACAGTAAGCCCACCCATTCCATTGCCGGCATCGACAACAACCTTCAGCCGGCGAATGTTGCCGAGATCAACAAGCTTGCGCAGGTAGGCAGCGTATTCACCAAGGATGTGCACATCGCGGTAGCTACCGCGATTGGCAACCTCTTCAATGCCGGTCTCAAGGTAAATCTCGGCGCGGTCACGAATGCTGCCGAGGCCGGTGTCGATAGAAATGCCTCGTGCACCCGCGCGCGAAAACTTGATGCCGTTGTAGCTGGCTGGGTTGTGTGAAGCGGTGAACATGGCGGCCGCTGCATTGAAGTGGCCAGAAGCGAAGTACGACTCATCTGTCGAGCAAAGACCAATCGAAACCACATTCGCACCGCGAGCCTGAGCACCCTCGGCGAAGGCATCGGCAAACTCTGGCGATGAGTCACGCATGTCGTGACCAACGATCACGTTCTGACCGGCAGCGTCGACCTCGTCTACGAAGGCAGCAGCAAGCGCACGAACCAAGTCGGCGGTGAGTTGGCTGCCGACCAGTCCGCGAACGTCGTAACTCTTGACTACATCTCTTAGTGACATGGATTTGCTTTCGTTAGGCGCCTGCGGTGCCGCGGTTGCTGCGACTCCGTGGCGAATCATCTGCCAGCCCATCGGAACGGTGAGGCTCTTGGCATGTTTGTCGCACAGATCGTAGGCGTGCGGCTCGCGCTCAGGAGTGAGTGGGCCAACGACAGCCGTTCTGTCTTCGTGCGAGTAGGTAAGGGTGGCTACTGCGACCTGATTGCAGGTCATCTTCGAGCAGGCCCTTGGATTCATCGGGTCAAGAATACAATGGCGAGATGCAAGGCAGTCGGGGTAATCAGCGTGATCGGCACGGGCGCGGCTTTCGCAGACCGCTGCTCGGCGGCAAGCTGACCACTGGTAATGCAAAGGCCGATGCCTTTGCCGAGGCAGTAAACGTGCTCAGTTTCTTTCTAACCACCGAATACCCGATGGATTTTGCCAACCTCAGCTGCAAGATCGAGGCCGCCCCAGAGGTGGCTGAATTCGAAGTGCCACGCTGGGATGCCGACCGCAACAAGTGCGTAATCACGCTTTATCGCACCCCCATCGAACGCCTTGGCCACAAAGAGCGAAGCGATGAGGCACATATTCGTTCGCACATTCAAGAGGCGTTCTTCGAAGCGGCCGGTTACATTGCGGGCACCGACCCTTGGAAGTACTACGAACACTGGGCCAGCGGCGAAACTCGAGGCGAAGAGAACTGAAAAGCGGCTTGGCTAGCGAACCAGCACGGCCACTTGGTTGCCGACGTTTGCGTAGCTGACCAACGCCAAGTTCGCCACCGAACCCGAAACATCGACAACCAGGCTTGCCCCAATCGCAGTGCTACCCGAATCAACCTTGATGGTTTTGCCAGCAGTGACCTGAACCACTTTGGTTGAACTCGCATTCAAAGAAATAACTTGGCCATCGACGTTCACGCTTGCCACCACGTTCGAGCCGTTGGTGATGCTCAGCTTTGAAATACCTGCGGTTGGAATCGTGATTGAATTCATGCCACTCACCTGCTGCGCCGCAGGCAACCAAGTGAAGTCGGTTGCGGGAGTGTGCGCTTTATTCGTGCGGGCCAATACACCGATGCCGTGATTGCCGCATCCGCGGTAATGAAAGCCGAGTAATCGCCATCTTGCAAACCAGTGATTGCAAAATCAGAAACCGAGTTTGCCGGCACGGTATCGCGAACCACAGTACCGAACGACTTTGCGTCTGCACCAAAAATTTGAGCGACGAAAGTGATCGACTTTGAGTTCGGGTTGAAGACTCGAAGAGTTGGCAGCAAGTCAAAGTAATCAGCATTGGCGGCGAGCAACGCGGTTGCATCGTGGTCGCCGCGAACCAATATGCCGGGCACCTGCAGTGACTTTGCAAAAGCGGGACTCGGCGAAACAAAGTCTGCACCCGCATATGAAAGCCCACGTAGAGTTCGCTGCTGCAACCATGCGCCAACCGCACTACCGTGACTCGTGATGTGAACCGCAATCGATTTGGTCTCTGGCAATACTGAAGAGAGTGCAACGATCTGGTTGCCACCGGCTGCCACAGAGATGCCACTCGACGAGGCGCTCGCGCCACCAAGACCGATGACCGTAACGCCCACGGTGGCATCGGCCTGGCTCGGGTTGGCGAGCAGCAGCAGGGTTTCGCGGCCGGTCGAGGTGTCGCCACCTACTAACCAGATGTCGGTCGCCGGGGCCTGACAAGAAGCACCCATAAGGCCGTTGAGGCGCGAATTAGCTACCAACTGCAGCTGACCGGCATTCAGGGCTGTACTGCCCTGTGCCGCAGTGGTCAGTGTGATCAGCGCTGGGCTCTTCGCGCTAAAGCTTGGTGCACCTTGGCTGGTTGAACCGGTGGCGCCTAGCGAACGAATCGAAGTCGATTGACCGCCAGCAGAACCTGCCACCGCTGCTGCCCCTGCCCTCGCGAAGGTGCCAACCGAGGTTCCGTTATTTCCGCCACTGACCACTGCAGCCCCAGGGCAGACCAACTTCAGATCGGCGGCAGCCACCGATAGCGAAAGTGGCTTGGTGGCGTCGCCGGCGGTGAGTGAGATGCTCGGTGAGAAATAGACCGAAGTGGCAATTGCGGCTAACGCGGCAACCAGAATCAATACGCGTTTGATCATTCTTCGCCTGCTTCGTTGCCATCGATGAAAATTTCAGAAACGGCTGCCTGTTTGCGGCGACCAGAAGTCGGTATGGCGAGCAATAGGTACCCGCCAAGCACAGAGAGCTGAATCAATTTTGTGATCGACCACAGGTTGCTGGTTGAACCAGGTGCTGCAAACTTCGATGCATCGACTTGAACGCGCCAGACTTTTCCGTATTCGGTGAGACCAGCCGATTGCAGAATCGAAACTTGATCGAGCGAAGCCGCCACAGCCGAGTCAGCTGCCTGGCTCGCGTTCGGAACTAATACGTATTGAATTCGATTGGAAGTGAATTCGCTGGTATCAGGAGTGGCACCAGAAATCAGCTTGGCGACCAATGTGCCGACCGACGCATAATGAGCCGAGTTCTTCTCGAGACCACTGAGTGCAAATCGATAGGCAACGCTAAGGTCTTCAAGTTGAATGCCAGAAGCCGAAACAAGTTGCCCAGAGAAGCCTCCGTCAATTTTCGAGATGACTAAGACCGCCGATTGTGACCCGGCCTTGGCCTGAGCATCGATGAGCGCAGGCATCACTCGGGCGCTCGAGTAATGAGCGTTGCTGTTAATGGCGACCGCTGCCGAATAAATACCAGGAACGATGGCCAGCACAACAAGGGCAATAGCCGATAGTCGGGCCAGTTTTTTAACCAGGATGCCGTCAAGCCAAATTGCGGCGGCGCAGACCAGCGCGAGTGCCCAAACCCCAAGTAGAGCGAACGGGTTGCCGTTCACAGTTGCGGCCGAGTCGGGCCCTAGACCCGTGGCGGCAAATTGCGTTTGAGCGGCAAGCCAGGCAAGGGCCAGGGCCAGCGCACCAAAGCCAAGAACGGCCGCGATTTGGCCGAAGCGGCGGCTGAGCAGTCCGGCCAGGGCCAAGGCAACAGTGCCGGTGCCGAACAGTAGTGACAGCCCGAGAGTCAGTGCTGACGCCGGCGACCCCTGAACGAACCCGAGCATGCCGCCAACCTCGGTCGCCTGCGGCAAACCGGGATCGGCCAGAATCGCTAACGGGTGGCCGAGCCCAACGACGAGATAAAACGCATATGGGGCGAAAATCGCAGCGAACGGCAGACCAGTCCAAATTAGGTAACCCCAGCGGCGAGGTCGAAGCGCGAGCACTATCACTAGAGCAATCAAAAACAGCGGGATCAGGTTCGGACTGGCCGCGGTGACAATAGCGATTGAGAGTCCGCTAAGGGCAACCCAGGTCCAGGTTTGCGCCTTGGTGCGAACAGATATCTCGGCACCAAGCAGAGCTACTCGTGCGGTCGTGTACACAACGAACGGAATGAAGATCAAAGCAATCAGTGAAGCGACCCGCAGCTCTTGCTGTGCAATCACAAAAGTAGGGAACAACACATAGCTAAGTGCGGTGAAGTTACGCACCCAGGCTCGTCGAGTGAATACCGAAACCGCTTTGAACGCTGCGAAGAACGCAAGCGGCTTGGCGATGAAGAACAAGATCGCAAGTGAAAGCGAAGGCGACCAGAAAGTAAACGCACCGATTGCACTAAGCACCCAGACGAATGGGTCTGCCGGTGCGAAGAAGCCCTGACCGATTGCCTGCCAACTCGCGCCGGCTCTTGCGAAGAGGTCGATGAAGGTTTGTGCCAAGGGTAAAGCCGAGCCACCGATGATTGCATCACCTTGCGGAAAGTAACTGTAAGAAAGCGCGAGCAGCCCAGCTGCAAACCAAAGACCACCACTGGCTACGAAAGACTTCGCACGACTGACTTGCCCCAACAAAATTTGCGCCGTGGATGCGCCTTCGGTCGAATCGCGATTGGCTAACTGAGCGTGAGCCTCGACGCGGGCTTCGATTTCGTCTGCCTCAGCATCGCGCATGCGGTCATCGCGTACCTGTTGCTTGGTCGCGTAGAGCGCGCGCATTGACTTGCGCACCGCACGCGAAAGTTTCTGGCGAGAACGCATCCTGGCGATCACGGTGAAGTAACCCCAGATGCCCGCCGCTAGCTCGCCAGCAATTCGGTCTGGGCGCTTGTTGGCCAGTCGCCAGATCACGCGCACCAGGGTGGTCAGCGGCAACCCGAACCAGTAGGCAAGCGCGAAGCCAAGCGGCAGGTAGGCCAGCTGTAGCTGGATTTCGGCCTTGCGAAGCGCGCTCTTCGGGCCAGCCATTGAGCGCAGAGCGTGCGCCACACGAGCCTGAGGAGCAACCAGGATGCGGTACCCGGCCGAACGGGCTCGCATCGAGAAGTCGAAGTCGGCGGCTAGTGCCGGCATGGTCGCATCGAAGCCGGCAAGTTCGTTGAACACCTCACGGCGAATCAGCGCGCCGGCGGTGCCGATGGCAAGCACGTCTGAATCGGCATCGTGTTGAGACTGATCGAGTTCGCCGGTTACTCGCGTGAACAGGTTGCCGCGCTTGGTCAAGGTCAAGCCGAGTTGACGAATGATTCGTGGGTTCGCAAAGTCAACTTGCTTTGGCCCAACCGCAGCTGCCGATGGCGACGCGTCGCCTACTTTCAAAAGTTCTTCGAGTGCGCCAGAAAGTGGTGCACTGTCGTCGTGCAACAACCACAACCATTTGGTTTCGGCGTTTGCTTCGGCGGCAGCAAGTGCGAGCGCCTCTGAGTACGACGCACCAGGCGTTGATGCGTATTTGATTTCGAAGTTGGCGGCAATCATTCGATCGATTGCACGAGGAACTACCGCTGTGTCGACAACGATTAATTCGTCGATTGGTTGTTTTGAAATCGCATCGAGCGCGTGCGCCAAGAATTGGTCGTCGTCACAGATGACGAGCAGTGTCGATACGAAAGTTTTCATGGCGTGAATACCGCCAAAAGGCTATGCGCGCTTTTTAAGCTTGCGGCGCTCGCGCTCGGAAAGTCCGCCCCAGATTCCGAAACGTGCGTCGATGTCGAGTGCGAACTCGAGGCATTGGGCCTTCACGTCGCACTGTGCGCAGATCTTCTTGGCTTCGCGAGTCGAGCCACCTTTTTCAGGAAAGAACGCTTCAGGGTCGGTCTCGGCACAGAGTGCATCGCCCTGCCATGCAAGCGGGTCGTTACTGCCGTCGTTGTATGCGCCGGCGGTGCCTAGCTTGATTGGATCGACGAACCAGTTTTCTGGCGTGCCCCGCTCGACCATCTGTGACCCCGTTCTGGCAGAGCGTTGCTCGCCATCGAATACTTACTTGCATGTAATTACACCGATGTTATTCGCCTAAGTCAAGTTCGCCAAATCGGGCTTCAACCCCCGGATGAGGCTTGGAGGGGCGTAATGACGGGCATCCTGGCGGTTTTCGGGGCTACCCTAGCCCTATGACAGTTCTGGTAACCGGCGGCGCGGGCTACATCGGCTCGCATGTGGTGCGACTTTTGCAGCAATCTGGTCGCGATGTGGTCGTGATCGACAACCTATCGAGCGGCGTCGAAGCTCGTCTGGGCGGGGCCAAACTGGTGCCTCTCGACCTATCCAGCCCGGATGCCGCAGAGCGCATTGCCGAACTAATTCGTGAAAACGCCGTCGAGTCAGTGATTCACTTTGCCGCCCGCAAGCAGGTTGGCGAATCGGTGCAAAAGCCCGAGTGGTACTTCGAACAAAACATCGGCGGCATGGCCCACCTGCTCGAAGCGATGCAGACAACCGGAGTGCAGAAGCTGGTCTTCTCTTCGAGCGCGGCAACCTACGGTGTGCCAACGGTCGACTACGTGGGCGAAGACTACGACTGCCACCCGATCAATCCATACGGTCAGACCAAGCTAATTGGCGAATGGATGGTCGCTAACGCAGCCAAGGCCTGGGGCCTTCGCGGTGCGAACCTGCGTTACTTCAATGTTGCTGGTGCTGGCTGGCCAGACCTTGCCGATACCGCCGTGATGAATCTGGTGCCGATTGTTTTGGCAGCGCTTCGCGATGGCAAGACTCCGATTGTATTTGGCGACGACTACCCGACCGACGATGGCTCGTGTGTGCGCGATTACGTTCACGTTCTCGACTTGGCCGAGGCGCACATCGCTGCGCTCGCCTATCTCGACAACGAGAACCGCGAGCACTCGACGTTCAACGTTGGTAGCGGCAAGGGTTCGAGTGTTTTCGAAGTTCTCGATGAAATCAAAAAGGTGTCTGGCAACGATTTCGCCATCGACATTCAGGCTCGTCGCGCCGGCGACCCGCCTTACCTTTGCGCAGACGTCTCAAGAATCAAGAGTGAGCTCGGCTGGGTGGCACGCCACGACCTGCACGACATCATTCAAAGCGCCTGGGATGCGCGCGACTAAAGCCCGAGCTCTCGCCTAACCGGCAATGGGTCTCGCGACCCAAGGGTTTAGCGAAACAAGGACTCAGCGACCCACGCCAACAAATAGTGTGCCGGCACCGGTGAAGCTGGTGAATCGGGCATCGGCACTGATGTAGGCGGCCTCGCCACGTTTCAACACCAGACGCTCATCGAGCGAGTTACTTATCGCTACCTCGCCGCCGGTGCAGATCGCGATGGCGTCGCCACCGAGGTTTAGGTCGGCAAGCAGGTGCCCCGCCGATGGTTCGACCCTGTAGAGCACGAAGTCGTCGACCGGCGATGCAAATTCGTAGAGCCCCTGCGCCACCTTGATCTGCTTTGCCAACGTCTCTGGGCCGCCGACAAAGTTGGCAACCTCTAGTAGCTCGGCAACATCGATGTGCTTTGGGGTTAGCCCACCACGCAAGACGTTGTCGCTGGCTGCCATGATCTCAATACCGAGACCGCTGAGATAGGCATGCACTTTGCCGGCATCGAGGTAGAGCGCCTCGCCAGCCTCGAGGTGAATGTGGTTCATCAAAAGCGCGACCAGGATGCCTGGGTCGTCCGGGTAAAGAGCGTGCAGCCTGGCCGCCAATTCGAAGCGACCGTCAAACTCCGCGAGCGCGGCTAAAGCAATCGAACGCCCGGCGAAATCAGAGCGGTTTGAAAGTAGCTGCGCGATAAGCGCCTGAAGCGAATCATCGAGCAGGTGCATCCAGGTGATAGCCGATTCGTGTAATTCGGCGTCGGTTGGGTAAGAAGCGATGTCTTCAAGTAGCTCACGAATCTGCTGCTCGGTCTTAAAGCCGGCCAAAGCTTCGAACTCGCTAAGCGCGACGATCAACTCTGGTTTGTGGTTGGCATCCTTGTAGTTTCGGTGCGCTGCAGAGAGCGCAATACCAGAGGCGTTCTCGCGGGCGAAACCCAGCTCGGCTTGTTGCTTGCTCGGATGCACCTGAATCGATAGCGGAGTACCTGCTGCCAGAATCTTCAGCAAGAAACTAAGCGGCTTGCCATCGCGCAGCTCGAGTAATGAGCGTTCTGCCTGCTCGAGGTCTCTAGTGAGCGAACCCTCGTGAGTTCCAAACCAGATTTCGGCCATCGGCTGGCCCGTGGCGGCGATTCCGAAGTAGTCGGCGATCAGGCTCGGCGAACCCCAACCATAAGGCAGAGCCTGGTTGGTGATCTTGCGTAGCACGGGGTTCCTTTCGGGTACTCGCTCAAGGCTAGTCAATAGACTTGGGGCGTGCCTTAGGGCCGGAGAAATCATGAATTCAGAGCAGAGTTTGGCACGCAGGGCGAGCATGGGTCGCAGGGTCGCATACCTTGGCCTCTTTGCCATGATGGCCGGCGACACCGTGCGTTATCTGGTCGACTGGGCTGGCTGGGGAACCCTGATTGGCTTGCTCTTCATCTGGGCCAGTTACCTGTTCATCAAAGGTGAGCCAAAGCCCGCAATCAAACAGATGCCGCTTCCGCTAAAACTGATTCTCGGCCTCATGCTGATCAGCAGCCTGTGGGCCAGCACCCCTGCCCTCACCGCACTAATCGCCGTGGCTCAAATTGCTCAGACCATGTTTGGCCTATACCTCGCTGTCAGCTACAGCTGGCGCGAACTCCTTCGAATCTTTGGCAACACCCTGCGCTTCATTCTTGGCACCTCAATCGTTTTCGAGTTCATCGCCGCGGCATTTGTGCGCGGGCCGATTCCGCCAATCTTTGCCAACAATCTTTCTGGCGATCAGCACGCCTGGACTCGCGGTCACCTATTTGATGGCGAGCGCATTCAGGGCATCCTAGGCAATTCGAACTTGCTCGCCGCACTGGCCATGCTCGGCATTGTGATTTTTGCGATTGAGTATGTGGTCAATAACGACAGGCGTTGGATCTACCTGAGCAGCCTGCTACTCGCCGGCGGCACGGTTTACCTGTCGAAATCTGCTGGCGTTTTCTTTGCCGTTCTCGCCACCGCGATTGCCGCCACGGTCGCACTTTTTGTCGAGGGCCGCGACCGCACCACGCGCCACAAGACCTACCGTTGGGTTTGGCTGGTCGCCGGGGTAATCGGCGGCTTGGCGATTACTTTCAGAGTGGCGCTGTTTACCTTTATTGGCAAATCTCCAGACATGACTGGCCGCACAAAAATCTGGAAGCTAGTACTCGGCCTCATTCAGCAGCGACCAATCCAAGGATGGGGTTGGGTGTCTTACTGGGTTCCAGGCATCAAACCCTATGCGGGCCTGGTGCGACTTGAAGGCATTCCCTATTACCAAGCGCATAATGCGTTTCTAGATGCCTGGCTGCAGATCGGCATTGTCGGCGTGCTGCTTTTGCTCTGGCTGGTGGTTCAAAATTTCGTGCGCTTGTGGCGCCTGGCCGTTAGGCACACCAACCCGCTCTACCTCTGGCCAATGCTGGTCTTCATCGCTCTGCTCTCGCAGAACTTGACCGAGAGCCGCATGCTGCTCGAGTACGGCTGGGTGATTGTTGTGATGCTTGGGGTCAAGGTGGCCGACCCGATTGAGTCGCTCGAGCCCGGCGACGGCGAACTTAAAAGAGTTCGTTTGCTCGATCTAGGTCTTCAGCGAAATCGATCTCGACAGCGTAAAGATCACTGATGTCGATCGCCTTGAACTTGAGGCGATCTTTTTCGATGGCAAGCTCAATGCCGCGCTCGAAGTAATCGTTGTCGCCAACTTCATTCAGTCGCTCAATCAAAGCCTGCTTATCGGCACCCGAAACATAGTTGATGCCAACGGCCTCGCCCAAGCCACCGCTGACAATCTTTGAAAGCTCAAGGATGTAGCCGGTGCCATCTAGCGTGTATTTCACTTCTTCGTCAGACACCTTCGAGGTGTTCACCACGACAAAGCTTTCGCCCGCCTCGATGGCCGGCTTGACTCGCTGCAAAACTTCTGGATCGAAAACGACGTCGCCGTTTAGCCAAAGCACGCCGCCATCTTGGGATGCGCGAAGAGCCTTGAGCAGACTCTTCGAGGTGTTGGTCTGGTCGAAGAGTTCGTTGTAAACGAACGTTGCCGAGGCAAAGCGCTCCATGATTGCCTCGAGCTTGAATCCGACCACAATCATCGGGCGATAGTCAGAACCAAATGCGTTGGTCAGATTGTCGAACTGCTGCTGCATGATTGAGCGACCATCGCGAAGCACGGTCAGAGTTTTTGGAAGTGGTGAACCGAGACGGGTGCCCATTCCGGCAGCCAGGATCACAACTTGGGTCGACATGGGTTCAAGTCTATGGAAGTTTCAAAACCTGCCCGAGTTTGATTGTGTCGCTGGTGAGGTTATTCAGCGTCTTCAAAATCGCGACAGTGGTGTTGAACTTCTTGGCAATAGTGGTGAGGGTGTCGCCGGCCACCACCGTATACGCCGTAGGTTTACTCGCCGAGGGAGTCGGTGTTGGGGTCGGGGTTTTCGACGGGGTCGGAGTGGCAGTCGGCGTGGCCGTCTTGGTTGCCGATGGGGTTGGGCTCGGAGTCGAAGTGCTCGTCGGGCTCGGGGTTGGCGATGGCTCGACCAGAACGGCAGGAGCGGCTGGGCCGATTGGTAGCTTGGCGGCGAAGGTGGCATCGACCGCAACAGCCGGCAGTAGATCGCCACGAAGTGCCTCGTACTTAGCCGCACTGGCTATGGCGCGTCGTTTGCCCTTCTGCACCAACCAGTAGACCTTGTCTGAAGTTCGAATGAAGCGACCAAGCTCGACCGACGAATGCGGCAATAGGGCACAAGCGGCGGCATTCAGCGCTAGCGAAGAACCCGGATAGTGCGCTGCGGCGGCTGGGTCGATGGCATAGAACCTGCCCGAGTTTGCCACCAAAGTTGCACCGGCACAGTTGACCTTTAGGCCACCAAGGTTTGCGGTTGCCGAATAGCCACTTAGATCACTGGTGACGATTGGCTTGATCTTGCCGAGGCCAAATTGAGCAGCATCGGCCGAGGTCGCAATCTTTGCAATGGTGTTATTCGAAGTGACCCAGTAATTCAGGTTCGACTTACTCGAGTGCACAACATCACCGGGCGCGTAAATCGCTCCGCCGAGTTTGATCTGAGCGAACGCACTCGACGAAAGCGAAATCACCGATGGCGTAGCCATGGTGGCCGAAAGTGCCGCTCGATCAGTTGTGCTGTATGTGATTCGCTTTAGCCCAGCATCTAGGTAATAGATGTGCTTATCGCCTGCGCCTTGAACCAAAGCCGGCAAGGTCAATGGTGTGGCAACGACCGGGATCGGGGCAAGCAACTCATCAGAGACAATCGATGCGTCGGCTGCAACTTCACTGTCAGAAACCACCTTGACTCGACCGTCGCCGGTGAGCATCCAAGTGTTGAAAGCGCCATCTGTGACGAATGGTCTGATCGTGACGTTTGAAGTCACTTTGCTCAAACCATCTGTGGTCATCGAATTTTTCGACAGAGTGAACCACTTGGCAAAGTTCACATCTGCGTAGAGCGCCTTATCTATTTCGTAACTGAAACCACCAACGTACACGTCGTAATTTTGGGTGGTTGCGTTCAGGAACATCGACTTGTCGACCGCAATCGGCGCACCCCACGGAAGGTAACTGAAGGCATCGATTTGAACTGGGCTCAGGTTCTCTAGATTGATGCCGGCGGCGGTTACCGAATAGGAGTCGAGAATCTGGCGCTTGGTGCCGGCTGTGATCAGGTATTCGGTGCCATCGGCTGCCCCAACATGTTGGGTCATCGCCGTGCCGGCAGGAAGTAGTGAGAGCTGGTTTGCGGTCAGCTGCACTGAATTCGCGCAATCCAGCCCGATAGCCGAAGCCTGGGCGCAGCTCGAAAGCGAGAACTTCTTGCCCCCGTCGACAAAGTAATACTGACCAGTAGCCGACTTGACCAGACGGCCAAGCACGGTTGGCGAGGTCGTGAACGAATCGAGGTAATCCTGCGAGATGGTGCCAAGCGGGCCTAGCGGGGCAAGGGCCTTGACGACATCTGGGTCTGTGATCAGGTACTTGTTGTTATCGACAATCAAGAAAGTTTCAGACGCGGCACTCTTTAGCAAGAAGCCACCGCCGACCGTGCTGCCGAACCAGTCGCTATAGAAACGCCAGAAGTTGCGGTTACCGTATGCGCTGCACGAGTCACCCGAACCGTAAAGGTTCTTGATGGCGGCATCGTTTGGGGTGTAAGGCGTGTAGTAGTAGAGGTCGGCCGTGGCCTGGTTCTTGATCAGAATCGGGGCGGTTCCGCAAGACGCCTTTGGGTTGTAAAGAATGTTGTTGACCTTGCCGATTTTGA
>JBJTNB010000087.1:0-11679 GCA_046073845.1 Micrococcales bacterium | reverse complement strand
CCAAGCTCTAGGGCACTGGCGGGCCATCCGTGATGGTCGTTGGTCGGGTTTAGACTTGGGTAGTTAGCCGACATTTTCGAACGGAACAAATCAAGTGGATCTATTTGAGTATCAGGCGCGCGATGTTTTCGAGCGCCACGGCGTGCCAGTGCTTCAGGGCCTGACCGCAGACACCCCAGCAGAGGCAGAAGCCGCCGCAGCCAAGATTGGCGGCACCGTTGTCGTCAAGGCTCAGGTCAAGACCGGTGGTCGTGGCAAGGCTGGCGGAGTTAAACTCGCACACAACCCAGCCGAGGCGAAAGACGCGGCAGAAAAGATTCTCGGACTCGACATCAAGGGTCACGTAGTTAAGCGCGTAATGATCGCGCAGGGTGCAGCAATCGACAAGGAGTACTACTTCTCTGTCTTGCTAGACCGATCGAACCGCACCTTCCTCGCGCTTTGCAGCGTTGAAGGCGGCATGGAGATCGAGCAGCTCGCCGAAGAGCGCCCAGAGGCACTCGCCAAGGTTCCTGTTGACGCAGTCAAGGGCATCGACCTTGCAACCGCACTTTCGATTGCAAAGCAGGGTGGCTTCGACGACGAGGTAGCAGCCAAGGTTGCACCGGTTTTCGTAACCCTCTACAAAGTTTTCGTTGAAGAAGACGCAACCCTCGTTGAGGTCAACCCGCTGGTCATGACCAAGGATGGCGACATCCTGGCTCTTGATGGCAAGGTTTCATACGACGACAACGCAGAGTTCCGTCACCCAGAGCGCGAGAACATGGAGCGCGACGCAGTCGACCCACTAGAGGCAAAGGCTAAGGCCGCTGACCTCAACTACGTGAAACTCGACGGCGAAGTTGGAATCATCGGTAACGGTGCAGGTTTGGTTATGTCGACCCTCGACGTTGTTGCCTATGCGGGCGAGCGTCACGGCAACGTGAAGCCAGCGAACTTCCTAGACATCGGTGGCGGTGCTTCGGCTGAAGTTATGGCTGCCGGCCTCGACGTCATTCTTGGCGACCCACAGGTCAAGAGTGTTTTCGTGAACGTATTCGGCGGTATCACCGCCTGCGACGCTGTTGCTAACGGCATCGTCGGCGCGCTGAACACCCTTGGTGCAGCTGCAACCAAGCCACTCGTTGTGCGCCTAGACGGCAACAACGTGAACGAGGGTCGCCGCATCCTTGCTGACTACAACCACCCGCTTGTCACCGTGGTTGCCACCATGGATGAAGCTGCCGACAAGGCCGCTGAACTAGCGAACGCATAAGGCCCAGGAGACTTTCAAATGGCTATTTTTCTAAACGAAAACTCAAAGATCATCGTTCAAGGCATGACCGGTGCCGAGGGCATGAAGCACACCACTCGCATGCTCAAGGGTGGCTCGAACATCGTTGGTGGCGTGAACCCACGCAAGGCCGGCGAGACCGTCGAGGTTGAAGGTAAGGCGCTTCCGGTTTTCGGAACCGTTGCTGAAGCAATGGCTGCAACCGGCGCAAACGTTTCGGTCATCTTCGTTCCGCCTGCCTTTGCAAAGGCTGCAATCGTTGAGGCGATCGACGCCGAGATTGAGCTTGCAGTTGCAATCACCGAAGGTATTCCGGTTCACGACTCTGCTTCGGCTTGGGCATACAACGTTGCAAAGGGTCAGAAGACTCGCTTGATCGGCCCTAACTGCCCAGGCATCATCAGCCCCGGAAAGTCGAACGCGGGAATCACCCCGAGCGACATCTCTGGCTTTGGTCCAATCGGTTTGGTTTCTAAGTCAGGAACCCTGACCTACCAAATGATGTACGAACTTCGCGACATCGGAATCTCGACCGCAATCGGAATCGGTGGCGACCCAGTTATTGGCACCACTCACATCGATGCACTCGCTGCTTTCGAAGCCGACCCAGAGACCAAGGCAATCGTCTTGATCGGTGAAATCGGTGGCGACTCAGAAGAGAAGGCGGCTGCTTACATCAAGGCGCATGTGACCAAGCCGGTCGTTGCTTATGTTGCAGGATTCACCGCACCTGAGGGCAAGACCATGGGTCAAGCTGGTGCAATCGTTTCTGGTTCAGCCGGAACTGCACAGGCCAAGAAAGAAGCATTCGAGGCTTGCGGCGTGAAGGTTGGCAAGACTCCAAGCGAGACCGCCGCGCTTATGCGTGAGGTTATTCAGAGCCTTTAGTCGCACGTGAACCGTCGACTGACCGCTGGGGTAGGGGCACTACAGGCGCTCACCACTATGGCCATTGGCCTAGGTGTGCTTGTGGTGCCTTTGCTCATTCTCTGGCTGGTTGAGCAAAACGGCATGACCAACGTTTTGGTCTCATACCGCAGCGCCGTCGACCTTTGGCTGCTGGCTCAGGGTGTTCCGATCGATGTGGCGGCTGGCAAGTTTGCTGGCCTGGCTTTCACCGGATTCACCATCTCGCTTCTGCCGTTGTCTTACTCGGCTTTCTTGGCATGGATGGCGTTTCGCCTCGGTCGCAAGCTAAGCGGTGCCCCAGAACTTTGGTCGGCGTGGTTGGGTGCCGCTGCGGTTTATGAGTTGGCAAGTTACCTGCTGAGCCTCACAGTTCAGTTCGCTGGTGCAGAGCCAAACTCAGGCGTCGCTTTGGTTATGCCGGTTGTCTTTTTCATGGCATTCGTAGTTATTGGTTCGGTCGTTGGTGAACCGCGCGCGGTTTACGGTGTTGGTAAAAACCAGCAGGCGGTCGAGCGAGTTGCAATTCGCAACTTCTTCTCTGAGCGTTTCGAACGTTTGCCTTGGTTCGTTCGTGTTTCGTGGTCGCCTGCGTGGCGAGCCGGAACCGCAATCACGATTGCGACCTTCGCGGTCTCGGCTTTGGCAATCGGCTTGCTCGTGATGGTCAACTGGATCTCGGTAATTACTTTCTATGAGAGCCTGCACGTTTCTGTTCTCGGCGGATTCTTGCTCACCGTCGGCCAAATCGCGTTGTTGCCAAACATCGTGGTTTGGGGTGCATCGTGGTTCACGGGTGCCGGTTTTGCGATCGGAGCGGGTTCGCTAATTTCACCGCTCGGTTCGGCCGCTGGCCCGCTACCGATGGTTCCGATTCTCTCGGTCTTGCCGCAGGGCACGCTCGGCTTCGGCATGATTGCCGTGGCGGTGCCACTCGTGCTCGGCTTCTTGGCCACGGTTTGGGTGCGCGACCACGCTCGCGATGTTCGCTACGAGTTTGCAACACCTCTTGCCTCGGCGCTCTCGCTCGGTCTTTCGATCGCATTCGTGACCGCCACCGAGTTGGCGCTTGTCGGTTGGTTGGCATCGGGCGGATTCGGCCCCGACCGCTTTCAGACCGCTGGCATCAACCCATTGATGCTGTTCATCGTGAGCTTCGCTGAGGTGGCTGCCGTTTCGGTGCTGACCTCGTTCTATTCGGCCAAGCCAGACAAGGCTGACCACCCTCTGCTGCGCCGCTAGCGAGAATCGCTTCGCCGCTGCGCCATTAAACTTGAGGCGTGCTGTCGCTCGTAGTTCTCATCTCAGGTGCAGGCTCGAACCTACGAGCCCTGCTCGAAACAGCCAACGACCCGCGCAACGGCATCCGTGTTTTGGCGGTCGGCGCAGACAACCCGTGCGACGGCCTGGCCCATGCAGAGCTGTTCGGGGTGCCGACTTTCGTGGTCAGCCCGCAGGCGTTCGAAAGCCGCGAGGCCTGGGCCGAAATGCTGCTCGAGAACATCAACTTCTTCAAGCCAGACCTCACCGTGCTGGCCGGCTTCATGCGAATTTTGCCTTCGAACTTTGTGCGTGCGCTCAGCCCGAAACTGATCAACACCCACCCGTCGCTGTTGCCGTTGTTCCCGGGTGGGCACGGTGTTCGCGATGCCTTAGCCGCTGGCTCGACCGAAACCGGCGTGACCATTCACATCGTCGACGAGGGCGTCGACACCGGCCCCCAGATTGCGCAAGAGCGCGTGGCGGTTCGCGCCGATGACAGCGAGCACGACCTGCACGAGCGCATCAAAGTTGTTGAGCGCACTTTGCTCGCCGATGTGATCAAGCAGATTGCAAACAAACAGATTTCGCTGACCGATGTCGCTCAGCACCGTGCACAAAACAAGGATGCAAATGGCAGCGATTAACCCACACACTCCGGCCGACTACCGCCACTTCGATCGCGTGCAAATCAAGCGCGCTTTGATTTCGGTTTCAGACAAGACTGGTCTGCTCGACCTGGCTCGTGCGCTAAATGCTCACGGAGTTGAAATCGTTTCGACGGGTTCGACTGCAAAGACCATCGCCGATGCCGGCATCCCAGTAATTGAAGTTTCGCAGGTGACCGGTTTTCCTGAGTCGCTTGATGGTCGCGTGAAGACCTTGCACCCGAAGGTGCACGGTGGTCTGCTTGCCGACATGCGTTTGATCGCTCACGAAGAACAATTGCGCGAACTCGAGATCGAGCCGTTCCAGCTTGTGGTCGTGAATCTCTACCCATTCGTGCAGACCGTGCAGTCGGGCGCAAAGGGCGATGCCGTAGTTGATCAGATCGACATCGGTGGCCCGGCCATGGTTCGTGCCAGCGCAAAGAACCACGCCAACGTTGCCATCGTGGTCGAGCCGGGTCGCTACGGCGAGATCATCGGCGCGCTCGAGCTGGGCGGCACCACGCTCGCCCAGCGCAAGGCCTTGGCTCTGGCGGCCTTCAGTCACACAGCTCGTTACGACTCGGCAGTAGCCACCTGGATGGCCGGCGAGCTAGATGCCGATTGGCGACGCGCCGCCGACCAGAGCGCCGATGCGGCCAGCAGGAACCCTGGGTTCCCGGCGAAGTTCACCACCGGCGGCGAGCTTGCCAACGTGCTTCGCTACGGCGAGAACTCGCACCAAGCGGCAGCGATTTACCGCAGCACCGGCGAGGGCTCTGTTGCCGGAATCGCCCAGGCTCGTTTGCTCGGTGGCAAAGAGATGTCTTACAACAACTACGTCGATGCCGATGCGGCGCTTCGAGCGGCTTTCGACTTCACCGAACCAGCCGTTGCAATCATTAAGCACGCCAACCCTTGCGGCATTGCAATTGGCGATGCCAATTCGGCAGACCCAATCGCCGATGCTCACGCTAAGGCACACTTGTGTGATCCGATGAGTGCATTCGGCGGAGTCATCGCTTCGAACCGTTTGGTCACCGTTGAAATGGCAAAGCAGGTTTCTCCTGTGTTCACAGAGGTTATCGTTGCGCCTGGTTACGAGATTGAGGCGCTGCAAATTCTGTTGAAGAAATCTGATTTGCGCATCCTTGAATTACCTGCTGGTTACTCGCGCGAAGAGTTCGAGGTAAAGCAGATTTCTGGTGGCTTGCTTGTGCAGCAGCCCGACGAGTTCAGTGGATTCAATACGACCTCATGGAAGTTGGTTGCCGGAAAGAATGCCGACCCAGAAACCATGCGCGATCTCGAGTTCGCTTGGCGTGCATGCCGTGCGGTTAAGTCGAACGGCATCTTGCTTGCAACCTCCGGCGCTTCTGTCGGTGTTGGCATGGGTCAGGTAAACCGCGTTGACTCGTGCAAGCTTGCGGTCTCGCGTGCAGAGTCACGTTCGCGTGGCGCAGTTGCTGCCAGCGACGCATTCTTTCCGTTTGCCGATGGCCTGCAGGTGCTTATCGATGGCGGCGTGAAGGCAGTGGTACAGCCTGGTGGCTCGAAGCGTGACCAAGAAGTGATCGACGCGGCCGAGGCAGCCGGAATCACCATGTATTTCACTGGCGAGCGCCACTTCTTTCACTAGAAGTCGCTTAGGCTGGAGGGCTGGTCGGAATAATTACCCGGCCAAGCAGTTAGGTCATTAAGTGAAATCCCGCGGCACAATCGGCACCTTGTTGCGCATCTTCCCCTTTGCGAAGAGCGCGCTGCCTCGAGTCATTTTGGGCATTTTTGCAGCCTTGGGCACCCAGTTGCTCGCCCTCACTGTGCCAGCTTTTCTAAGCGGAATCGTCAATAACCTAAAGGTCAACCCGTCGGTTTCGGCCTTGATTCCAGGCGTGATTGCGGTTCTAATTCTCGGTATCGGCGAGGCCACCTTCGTGTTGCTTCGTCGCTGGCTTGTGCTCACCCCGGGCACGCACGTCGAGGCCGGGTTGCGCCGCACTCTTTACGCAAAGCTTCAAGACCTAGAGGTTGGCTTTCACGATAAGTGGCCTAGCGGTCAGCTGCTTAGCCGTGCCACCGGTGACCTCAGCCTGATTCGTCGCTGGCTCTCGTTCGGTTTGGTGCTAATGGTCTCGAACGTGATCACCATCGTGGTGGGTCTAGTGATCTTGTTGCAGTACCACTGGATTCTCGGCGCAATTTTCATCGTCACCTCGATTCCAATTTGGTTCAAGGGCTACCGCTTTGAGACCGAGTACCATCGCACAGCGCGCCAGTCGCAAGACCAGGCGGGTGACCTCGCAACTTCTGTCGAAGAGGCAGTGCACGGCATCCGTGTTTTGAAAGCTTTCGGCCGCGGTAACTTCTTTGCTGAGAAATTCGCGCGCGATGCAAACACATTGCGCGGCACCGAACTCAAAAAAGCCAAGATGATTGCCAATCTCTGGCTTTACCTGATTATGGTTCCTGAAACCGCGGTTGGTGTTTCGATGCTCGTCGGCATCTACTTGGTTTCGCAAAACCAACTCAGCATCGGTGGTCTGGTTGCATTCTTCGCAACCGCGCGCGTGCTGACCTGGCCGACCGAGTCGATTGGTTTCTTCATGTCGATGACCGTCGATGCCAAGACCGCAATCGAGCGATTCTTCGAAGTTATCGACACCGAAGTCGAGATCGCCGACCCAGCCGAACCGAAATCCATCGCCGCACCTAAGGGTCGCCTGGTTTTCAAGAACGTCCATTTCAAATACGCCGATGCCCCGGCCGAACAACGCGACCTGCTCAACGGTGTCGACCTCGAGATCGAACCGGGTGAGTCGATCGCGCTGATCGGAATCACTGGTTCGGGCAAGACCACGCTCACCGCGCTAACCACGCGTCTCTACGACGTAACCGAAGGAACGGTCGAGCTCGACGGAGTCGACATCCGTGATTTGGGGCGTGAAGAACTGCGCCAACACATCGCCATGGCCTTCGAAGACTCGACCCTGTTCAGCTCTAGTGTGCGCGACAACGTGCTTCTCGGCCGCCCAGACTCGACCGAGGCCGACCTCAAGCAGGCGCTCGAAATTGCCCAGGCCGGCTTCGTTTACGACCTGCCAGACGGGCTCGAGACCAAGATTGGCGAAGAAGGCCTAAGCCTTTCTGGTGGCCAGCGCCAGCGCCTGGCCCTAGCCCGAGCGGTAGCCGCCAAGCCAGAGGTGCTGGTTCTCGACGACCCATTGAGCGCGCTCGATGTCGACACCGAAGCCATGGTTGAAGAAGCCCTGCGCACGGTGCTCAAGAGCACCACCGCTCTGATCGTGGCTCACCGCCCGTCGACCGTGATGCTCGCCGACCGCGTTGCACTTCTCGAAGACGGTCGCATCACAGCAGTGGGCAAGCACAGCGAGCTGCTCGCAAAAAACGCGCACTACCGTCACGTGATTTCTAGCTTGGATGCCGAGGTGAACAACTAATGAGCATGCAAGGCGTTAACAACGAAGACAACACCGAACTTTCGAAAGCCGAATCGCGCGAGGTTCGTCGTCGTTCGTTGCGACTACTTTTCTCTTTGATTCGCGGCATCCGAGTGCGCCTAATCGGCTCGTTCATCATGGTCTTTATTTCGCAGGCGCTACGTGCTGTCGGGCCGGGCATCATCGCTTTCGCAATCGACAGTGCGCTGCCAGCAGCGATCAAGGGCAACATGCAGTTGGCTTGGCTGTCTGCCGGCGCTTATCTGTTTGCCGCAATCGCATCGGCTTCGCTGACCTCGTTCTTCTTGGTTTATGCGCAGCGCACTAACCAGGGGGTGCTGTTCGAAATTCGCGACCGTTTGTTCCGTCACACGCAGCAGCTCTCGCTTGAGTTCCACGAGAAGTACACCTCGGGCCGCGTCATCTCGCGCCAAACCAACGACATCGATTCGATCAAAGAGTTGCTCGACGTTGGCGGCAACGAGATGGTCGCCGGCATTCTTTACATGATCTTCACCGCGGTGGCGCTCGCTTCGCTCGACCTGCAGTCCTTCCTCATTCTTCTCGTTGCGTTGGTTCCGCTCGGCTTCTTGACTCACTGGTTCCAGAAGCAGACCAAGTTCTGGTACCGCAAGAGCCGCGTTGCGTCGGCCCGCCTAATTGTTCACTTCGTCGAGACGATGACCGGCATCCGTGCTGTGAAGGCGTTCAGAAAAGAAAAGCGCAACCAGGATGCCTACAACGCCCTGGTTGAGGACTACCGCGGCATCAACGCCAAGGTGATTCAGATCTTCGGTATTTACGACCCGGGTCTGACCATGATCGGCAACATCACAGTGGCTGCAGTGCTGCTATTTGGCGGACTTCGTGCGATTCAGGGCGATCTGGCCATCGGCGTGCTCACCGGTGCAATCTTGTACACCAAGCGTTTCTTCGACCCGATGGAGAACATCGCTCAGTTCTACAACGCGTACCAGTCGGCAAACTCGGCCCTCGAGAAGATCTCGGGAGTGCTCGAAGAGTCGCCATCTGTGCCAGAGCCCGAACACCCGGTCAAGCTCGGCGCTTCGGCCGGCGCACTCGAATTCGCCGACGTCGAATTTCACTATTCGAATGGCAAGACGATTTTGCCGAACTTCAATTTGCAGATTCCTGCCGGTCAGACCATCGCACTGGTCGGAACCACCGGCGCTGGCAAGTCGACCCTGGCGAAGTTGGTGTCGCGTTTCTACGACCCGAGCGTTGGTCAGGTGAAACTCGATGGCACCAGCCTGACCGAGATTTCGAACCACGATCTTCGCCGCGCAATCGTCATGGTGACTCAAGAGGCCTACCTGTTTGCCGGAACCATTGGTGAGAACATCGCACTCGGCAAGCCAGAGGCGACCGCCGAAGAAATCGTCTCGGCAGCTAAGGCAGTCGGCGTGCACGATTTCATCGAGTCGCTACCAGATGGATACGAAACCGACGTCAACAAGCGTGGTGGTCGAGTCTCGGCAGGTCAGCGTCAATTGATTTCGTTCGCGCGCGCGTTCTTGGCAGACCCAGCAGTTCTCATCTTGGATGAAGCCACCGCCTCACTCGATATTCCGAGCGAACGCTTGGTGCAGATCGGCTTGCAAACTTTGCTCAAGGGTCGAACCGCGATCATCATCGCGCACCGACTCAGCACGGTTTCGATTGCCGACCGCGTGCTGGTTATGGAACACGGTCAGATCATCGAAGATGATGCACCGGCCAAGCTAATCGCAGGCACCGGCAAGTTTGCCAAGATGCACAAGGCTTGGCGAGACAGTCTCGTCTAGCCCAGAGCCTCGCTCGTCTAGCCCTTGCTCTTGACGTCGATCGCGACGGCGCTCCACGCACCGAGTTTGGCGTCGATGGTGCCATCCGTGTTTACGGTCACCTTGCCACCACTGATTCGGTCGGTGTAGCTGCCAGCCGCTAGGCCGGTCTGCACCTTGCCCGAGTAGTTGCCTGGGCCGCTGTTGAACAGCACGTAACCCTTATTGCCACGGCCGAAACCATAGGCGTCTTTGTCTTGAAAGATGTTGGCGAAGTCGGCGTTGCCGACCGCCTTGTGAAAGGCAATCATGCCCACGATGCCAGCCCAGTTGTGCTGACAGACCCACTCGCCGTCGGTGTAGTCGCCGTGGTTCGGGCCAGGGTTAGTCACACAGGTTGCAGGCAGTTCAGCACCCTTCGGGTCGACCAGCGGCCCGGCATCGGTGTCGCTGAATGCGTAGCTCGAGTACATCATCGGTTTGCCGTAAGGAACCGCGAGAGTGAAGTAACTGGCGAGCGCATACTGCGGGGCGAAGCGATAGGTCACAGCGCCACCGTTTCGCTCGGTGTCGTGGTTCGAAACCATCGTGACAGTTTTGTCGCTAGGCGAGAGCAACGAGAAGTAGCTCTTGTCGGCAGAACCGCCGAGCAAACCCGACGACATAAAGATGTTGTGCATCTGGGTAACCCAGTCAAACGAGAACACATGCGAGAACGCGTAGTAGTCACTCTGCGGTGGCAGGTCGCCGATGACTTCATCAACAATGAATGTGTCGCTAGGCAACTGGTCGATGATCTGCTTGAGTTCACTTGCCGCGATGTGCTTGGCGGCATCAATTCTGAAACCGGCCACGCCCATTGCGCGCAGCGACTTCAAGAACGCTGCTTCTTTGTCGCGCACGGAACCCGAACCTGTGTTTAGGTCTGCAAGACCGAGCAGCTCACACTGCTGAATCTCGACAACGTTCGAGTAGTCCTGAATCTGGTCGACGCCGGTTGGGCACGAGTGAAAGTCACTGTTCGTGTAAAGGCCCGGGTAGCTGTACTTTTCGTACTTGGTGCCGAGCGAACCAATGCCACCGCTGCGTTCACCGGTCATGTGGTTGAGCACCACGTCGACAACGACCTGCACCCCGACCTTGTTGCAAGACGCAATCATCGACTTGAACTGGGCCTCGGTGCCAAGGCTCGAGCCGATTTTGTACGAGACCGGTTGGTAGTGATCCCACCACTCAGAACCCAGGATGTCCTCTTGGGGTGGCGAAACCAGAATCCAGCTGTAGCCATCTTTCGCGATGGTCGGGCACTCGGTGGCCAATGACTCGAACGGCCACATGTTCATCTGCACGCCTACATCGGCGGTGGTGATGGCTTTAGCTACCGGAAAACTCTGAGTCGAGCATCCGGTGAGTAATAGGGCGGTGGCGGCAAGAACCGCTGCAATCGAGGCGATCTTTGGCAGGCGTAGGGTCATGGCTCAAACCTAATAGGCTTAAACGAGCGTCGGCACGATTGCCGACAACCCCAAAATCACGGAGTAGTAACGCATGTCGAAAATCAAGGTAGTTGGCAAGGTCGTCGAGCTCGACGGCGACGAAATGACCCGCATCATCTGGCAGAACATCAAGGACTCGCTGATTTTGCCTTTTCTCGACATCGACCTCGAGTACTACGACCTAAGCATTGAGCACCGCGACGAGACCGACGACCAGGTCACCATAGATGCAGCTCACGCAATTCGCAAGCACGGCGTTGGCGTTAAGTGCGCGACCATCACTCCTGACGAGGCTCGTGTTACCGAGTTCAAGTTGAAGAAGATGTGGAAGTCGCCAAACGGCACCATTCGTAACATTCTTGACGGTGTTGTGTTCCGCGAGCCGATCATCATCTCGAACGTTCCTCGTTTGGTACCGGGTTGGACAAAGCCGATCATCATCGGCCGTCACGCACACGGCGACCAGTACAAGGCAACTGACTTCAAGGTTCCTGGCAAGGGAACCGTAACCATCACCTGGACCCCTGCCGACGGCGGCGAGCCTGTGACCCACACCATTGCCGAATACCCAGAGCACGGCGGCGTTGCAATGGGCATGTACAACTACATGGACTCGATTCGCGACTTTGCTCGTGCATCGTTCAACTACGGCCTAGCCCGCAACTTCCCTGTCTACCTTTCGACCAAGAACACGATTCTGAAGGCCTATGACGGCGCATTCAAGGATGCCTTCAAGATGGTGTTCTTGGTCGACAGGTAGACCGGGTAGTTGCGCGATAGACCGTAGTTGAACGATGCACGAGCGAAGTCGCGAATCGAGTCCATGTAGTTGTACATGCCCATTGCAACGCCGCC